>JAHDYP010000058.1:33499-35587 GCA_023383055.1 Verrucomicrobiota bacterium
GCTCGGCTTCGGCTTGGTTCATGGCGGCCGCCCAGCAATTGTCCCACTCGCCCAAGCGATCCCGGACCAGGCCGTTGATCACGTTCTCCGGTCGAGTCAGCCCGTAACTGGTTGAGGCGGTGACTTTCGCCAGCCGCGCCAGATCGTTCGGGTCCTGGTTGGAAACACCTTTGATCGTCTGATCATCCCGCAGCAGGATCTGCCGCAGTTCCTGGAGGCGGGGTTTGTTCTCGTAGAGCTGTCGTGGTAGGAGCTCGTGCCGGGCACAGAGCGCCGCGGCAGCGCCTGCCGCCTGGCCGACGACACTGCACGTGGCCATGACGCGGCTCGAAGTGAACGCGACGTGGGTGGCGCTGATGTTGCGCCCGGCCATCATCAGGTTGCTCACGTTCCGACTGTAAAGGGAGCGCAGTGGAATCGAATAGACTTCAGGCGTTTTGAGTTGCGTGAAGGGCCGCTCCTCGAAACGGTCAAAACCGGAAGGGGGATGGTCGTCCATGGGCCAGCCGCCGATCGCCACCGCATCGTCAAACTCGCGGTCCCCACCCATCAGATCGTTCTGCGTGAGGATGTGATCGCCGACAATCCGCCGGCTCCCGCGTTTGCCCGGGATCATCCCGACCCAGTCCATGCCCCAGTTGGCGCTCGTCGGCTGGTCCCCGGAGTTCTTGATGTAGTCCCAAACACCCATGACGATCGCGAGCAACTCGTGCCGGATCCGCTCATGGTCGCGGATGGTGTCGATCTGCCCGCCCCACTCGATCCACCAATACCCGTATTCCCACGAGCCGACGGTGCGAAACTCCAACTGCTCACGAGTGACTTTGCGCGCCCAGGCCGGCGGCCGAAACGGGACCGGCCGGCCGTAATCGCGCGAAGTGAAGAGAATGCTGCTGCCAAGCGTTTGCCGGTCGGGTTGCGCCAGCCCGAGCGACTCGTTGAATTCGGACCTGGCCTCACGCCCGGTCCGGAATTCGGCCCCGGCCTCGAGCGCCAGCCGGCTATCGCCCGTGCAATCGATGGCCACTTGCGGAGTGATCCGGTAAAGATGCTCGGACTTGTCGCACCGGGCCATGACCTGGCCGATCGCGGTGCCGTGCAAGCCGACGGCATACACCACCGTGTCGAGCAACAGCGTGATGTTCGGCTCGCTCCTGACCTTGTCGTAGAGCAGCAGATCCCAAAGCTCGAAACTCCGGTGACTGTTGTTGACCGCGTCCTCGAGCCGGAACTCCTCGATCAATCCGCCTTCGCGCCAGCCGGGCCGGGACCCGTGATGATCGGCGCCGACGATGTGCATCTTGACCTCGCTGCTCGCGTTGCCGCCCAGCCGGGAGCGGTCCTGCACCAGCACCACCCTCGCCCCGTTGCGGGCCGCCGCCACCGCCGCGCAGACCCCCGCCATGCCGCCCCCGGCAACCAGGACATCACACTCCAGTTCGACCAGCACCATGTGCGGTTCGCCTGCCAGCCGGTTGGCATCGGGACCGGGCGGGGCAATGGCATCGAATGCACCCGTGCCAGCGCGGTGTTCCGTCCCCGCCGCGGAACCGGAGAGGGCATCGACTTTGACGACCAGTGAGCAGCCGGCGGCGGCGGTCACATTCAGGAAAGCGCGGCGGTTTAACGGGCTCATAGGCGGTTTGAATAAGGTGGATCAGTGTTGCCGCCACAAGACTAACAGACGCACAGCTCCGGGCTCAAACCTTCACTTCCGCAGGCTTCGGCCCCCTCAATACCCGGGATCGTTCCTCCCGCAACCGGGCGGAGATTCACGGTGCGGGAATTTAGATTGCTGCGGCCGGAACGATCCGGATACAGTCGACCACCGATCTGGCCGGATGAGCAAACAACGCAGCAAAGGCAGTTTTCGAGCGGAGCGACTGGATCTTTCCGAGGCGCTGGCGCGGTCGGCTGAGCCGGGGGTGGTGATCATCGACGACTCGCGGCGGATCGCGGTCTTCAATCTTTTGGCCGAGCGCGTCACGCAACTGCATGCGGCCGATGTGGTGGGCGATCGGCACGAGGTGCTTCCCGAGCCGCTCCGTGCCATCATCGATGAGGTCTTCCAGAGTGGCAGCACCATCG
>JAHDYP010000059.1 GCA_023383055.1 Verrucomicrobiota bacterium
CCCAACTCTCCCAACAACCGGTCCACCCGCAGCCAGGCCGGCCGCCCTCCCGGTCGTTCCAGATATGCCGGGTAACTGCTCCATCGATACGCTCGCGGCGGCTCCTCCGGCCGCAGCAAATTCGCCCGCACCGGATTCAGATGCACGTACTCGCACGCCGTCCGCAGGTGGTTGCCCATAACGAAGGGCTCAGTCCGATAATTGAAGAATCCTTCAGCGATCCGCCTTTTGGTCAAGTCGATCGCGCCAGCGCGCCATCTCCCCAAGAGTCTCCAACAATCCAATCCGATCCTGGTCGTCCCGGAAGATTGCTTCCCCGTGATCGCCCCGACTCATCAAGTGGTAAACGGCTCCGGGAAACTCGATTCGAGGCTTGCGCGGCATACGCGCCGCACCCTCCGCCACGGTTTCGATGGTGTCACTTCTTCAATTATCGGACCCCTTTATCATCGGGGAGCCAGACGATCGCGTCGTTCACGGTTCTGGTCGAGGCGAAGGACGATGCCGTGCCCTTCTATCCTATCAGAAGTATGGGTTCTTGCCGATCCTGGGTCAGCCTCACCAGCTTATTCTGCCGATGAAGACCGTCGCCAAATCATTCGCCACCGCCTCCCTCCGGTCGCCACGATTCATCAGATGGTAAACCGCTCCTGGATATTCGATACGAACCTTTCTCGCCACGCGCCAAACCATCCCCAAACCCAAGCGTTGTGTCAATATGTGGGACTGACCCCTTCATGGGGGAGGGGGGTCGTGTTGAACCGGTCGGGATGAAAGGCGGCCTGGGCCCTCACCTCACCCCGGCCCTCCCCTCCCGCGGGGAGCGGAGAGGGAGAAACGTTGGACGCGTCGGGTTGACGTGATCGGAGTTTAACGTGGAGTTTAATGGGGCTACGAAGAAGCGGCGCGACAGGAAGTTCAGGCGCCGGGCAGGCCGATGATCGCGCGGGCTTCGGCGGGGGAGGCGGGGTCGCGTCCAGCGGCCCGGGCCAGGCGGACGACGCGTTCGATCAACCGGGCGTTGGTGGCCAGGTCGCGCCGATCGGGATCCATCCAGAGGTTGTCTTCGAGGCCGACGCGGACGTGGCCGCCCATCGTCACGGCGAGGGCGTTCATGGGGAACTGGTGGCGGCCGATGCCGGCGACGGACCAGGTGGTTTGGGGTGGGAGAGCTTCGACCAGGGTGACGAGGTTGCGGGGGGAGGCGGCGGCGGTGCCGCGCGAGCCGAGGAGAATGTTGGCATAGCAGGGGCTTGAAACGATGCCGCGGGGGATGAGGTGATCGCGGACGAAATCGATCATGCCGAGGTCGAAGAACTCGAGTTCGGGCATGATGCCGCGCTGTTGCATGGCGGTGGCGAGGCGGACGATCATTTCGGGTTCGTTGACCGACGCGCTTTTGGCGAAGTTCAAGGAGCCGGGGGTGAGCGAGCCGAAATCGGGTTGGCACTCGAGCACGGCCGCGCGTTTGTCGAACTCGGGCCAGAGCCGGCCGCTGGTTGAGCCGGAGATGAGCAGGCCCGGGCAAGCGGCGCGGATGCCGTCGATGATGGCGCGGTAGATGTCGGGATGCCAGGTGGGGCGGGCGGAGGCGTCGCGGGCATGGACATGGATGATGGCGGCGCCGGCGTTGTGGCAGCGGACGGCTTCGGCGACGATTTGATCCGGGGCAACGGGGAGGGAGGCATTGTCGGCCGGCATGGGGACCATGCCGGTGACGGCGGCGTTGATGATCAGTTTCCGCATAGACTTGCCGGAGGATGATGGCCGTGGTTTGGCGGGCGCTTTATTTTCCCTCAATTCCTTCGCGAACGACTTTGGCGGGCACGCCCACCGCGAGCACGCGGTCGGGAAGGTCATGGGTGACCACCGCGCCGGCGCCGACGACGCTGTGGGCGCCGATCGTGACGCCGTCGACGATGACGGCGCCGATGCCGAGATAGGTGTGGTGGCCGATGTGACAGTTGCCGGCCAGTTGAACGCCCGGTTGGAGGGTCGCGTAATCCTCGATGACCGTGTGATGTCCGATGGTCACGCCGCGGTTGATCTGGACGTAAGAACCGATCGAGGTGTAGCCGGCGACGATGGAGCCGACGTTGATGCTGACGCCATGGCCGAGGGTGGATTTGCGCGACACATAGCCGGTGGGATGAACCAGCGTGAGAAAATCGAAACCCATGCGTTTGACCGGTTCGATGAACCGGTCGCGGAACGTGGTCGAGAGGCTGCAGATGACGGCGTGGGTCGTCGCGAATGGGGCGATGTCGTCGATCCAGTAGATCGGGAGCCCTTCCATGGAGTCGCGGCAGCGGTCCCGATCGAGGTTCTCCACAAAGCCGGTCACGTGGAACCCGGGGAGGTCCGAGAAGGCATCGGCGAAGACGAGGGCATAGGGGCGCGTGCCCAGGATCAGCAGCGGTTTAAGGGGAGCGCATCGGTTCATGGTGCGGGGGTCTCGACAGGCTGAAGCTCGACCGGATCCGCGGCCGCGCCCCGGCTGATGGCGGGTGAATTCGCGAAGTCCCGCAGGGCCAGGATAACCTGGTCCTGGTCAGCGTCGGCAAGTGCGGTGTGGAGCGGGAGCGAGAGTAATTGCCCGGCCAATTGCTCGGTGACGGGCAGGGGGCGGTGGAACGGACGAAAGGCCGGCTGGAGATGGTTGGGGAGATAATGGACGCCGCAAAAGATGCCGCGCTGGCGGAGCCAAAGGTAGAGCGGATCGCGGAGGTTCCGCGTGACGCGGAGGACGTAGAGATGCGGGATATCGTCCGGTAGACATCGGGTTACGGGCTGCAAGAACTCGAGTGGCGCGCAGGCGGCGTCGTAGCGGCGGGCGAGGGTGCAGCGGCGTTGGCGGAAGGATTCCAGGCGATCGAGTTGTTGCAGGCCGATGGCGGCATGGATGTCCGAGAGATGATAGCGATAGCCCGGGCCGAGGACCTGGTACGACCAGGGGCGTTCACGATCCTGGCGGCACCAGGTATCGGCTTCGATGCCGAGGTAGCGAGCCCGGCGCATGCGCTCCGCCAGGAGAGCATCGTTGGTGGCCACGGCGCCGCCTTCGCCGCAGGTGATGTTTTTGTTGGCTGAAAAGGAGAAACAGGCGGCGTGAGTGACCCGGGCGGGTGGGGCGGGCGGGCGTCGGCTGCCGAAGGCATGGGCGGCGTCCTCAATGAGAGCGAGGCCGTGGAGGTCGGCGAGTTTCCCCAGGGGATGGAGATCGCAGATCAACCCGGCAAAGTGAACGGGGAGGAGGGCGCGGGTGTGGGAGGTGAGGCAGTGGGCGACGTCGACGGGAGAAAGGGTGAGCGTGGCGGGGTCGACTTCGGCAAAGACGGGTCGATAGCCGGCCATCAGCACGGCTTGGACCGTGGCGGCGAAGGTGAGGGAAGGCAGGATGACCTCGGTGCGGTCGTCGCGGTCCAGGGCGGCGAGGGCCAGGTGCAGGGCGGCGGTGCCGTTGGCGGTGGCGACGACGTGGTTGGTGGCCAGCAGTGGTTGGAGGCGCAGTTCAAACTCGGCGGTGACGGGGCCCATGCCGACCCATTGCGACCGCACGACGCGGGCGACGGCCTCGGCTTCGCGGTTACCGAGGTCGGGGCGTGAGACGAGGATCATGGCGGGTTTTGGACACATCGGGACATGGCGCGAGCTCGCGGAGTTGATCGATCGTTGCGGCCAAGGTCAGGCGAGTCTGGCAAATCCGGGTGGCACTGTCCACCAGGCGTTGGCGTTCGGCCTCGTCGTGGAGCAACCGGGCGAGGGCGGCGGGTAGATCGCTGACGAGGGCGGAAAGGTAGTCGCGTCCGGGGACGTAGGGCTCCGTATCGTCCATTGGTTCGCTGGCGACGGCGGCGCCGCAGAGGGTGGCGAGGTGAAACCGGATCCAGGCGGGGTTCCAGGGGTAGTTGTGGAGGTTCACCAACACCCGGGTGCGGTTCAGGAGCTCGGTTCTGGCGTTACCGTAGCAATCGCCGGTGACTTCCATGACCCGCAGTTGGCGATCCTGAAGGGCCGCGCGCAACCGTGGCCAGAGGTGCGGGCGCCGTCCATGCCGGGTTCGGCCGAGAAACAGGACGTCGAGGTCGCGGGTCAGTTGGAGGCGATGTCCCAGGGCGGGGTAAGCGGGGACGGGTAGAAACGCGGCAGGGCAGTGGTGGCGGGCGAGAAACCGCTGGCGTTGTTGGGTGCTTACGGCGAGCCGATCGATCCAGCCTTCGGCGAGGCCGGATCGGATCCAGTGCCACGCCTGGAAGCAGGCCCGGATCTGGGGCCAATCCACATCCGGCCAGCGCCAGCCGGGAGACGCGAGCATGGCCCGGAGGGCACGGGTGTAACCGGGACGTGAGAGTTGCTTGTAGGTCCAGTTCCGGAACTTCGCGCTCAGGCGCGTGATTTGGCCGGAGAAGGTGGATGCCGGTGGTGGAATGGCGCCTGCCTGGAGCCGGTCGCGCCAGCCGGCGGCGCTCAATCCGATTTGTTCGGCCGCTGCGGGGGTCTCCTCCGGCGGGAGCGGATCCATCTGCCAGAGGATGGTGCGCGGCCGACGCGCGGTTGCCCGGGGGAGCATTTGCCGGTAGGCGGGGAAGTTGGCCACGTTGACCAGCAGCAAGAGCAGATCGGCATCGAAGCCGGCGGAGTCACCGTCGCGAACCCGGCGGACGCTTACGCCCTGGGCTTCGAGGGCATCGGCGATGGCGGACGCCAATTCGGATTCCATCGGGACTTCGGCCCTTTGGAGTGCGACCGCCCAGGTTGGGGTTGGGGTGGACACCGCGGGTTCAGAAGTACCGGATCGAGGTGCGAAGGCAAGCTTGGGAAAGGACGGGGAATGGGGAATGGGGATTGGGGATTTCGGATTTTCGATTGGGGGTTTTAGATTGGGGTTTGGGGATTGGACAGGGACGGTTTGCGGGCAACGGTGAGGCTCATGATGCCGCCCAGGATGTTGGTGGTATGCGGTTCGGTCCAGCCGGCGTTGCGGAGCAGTCCGCCCATGCCCGCCTGCGCCGGGTATTGGTGGAGCGATTCGAGGATATAACGGTAGCTCTCGGCGTCGCCGCAGAAGAGTTTACCGAAGAGCGGCACGACCAGGCGCAGGTAGGCGAAGTAAAGAACACGCCAGGGTGCGGCGGTGGGTTTGCCAAAGTCCAGCACCAGGAGCCGTCCGCCGGGACGGGTCACACGATGGAACTCGCGGGCAGCCAGATCCAGGTCGGCGAGGTTGCGCAGTCCGTAGGCGATGGTCACCACATTGGCCGATGCGTCCCGCACCGGCAATCGCAGCGCGTCGCCGCGGACGAACAGCGGCGGGGGCGGTTGGCCGGGCGGGGTGGTGAGCCGGCGTGCGCGGCGGCCGGCGGCGGCGAGCATGGGGGCGCTGAAATCGATGGCCAGGACGCGGCCCTGGGCGTTGCGGAGACCGAACGCGATGTCGCCGGTGCCGCAGCAGATATCGAGGGCGGTTGCTCCCGGCACGACCTGGGCGCGACGGATCATTTGTCGTTTCCAGTGGCGGTGCAGGCCGAAGCTCTGGAGATCGTTGATCAGGTCGTAGCGGGAGGCAATGGCGTTGAAGAGCGCTTCGACCCGCGAAGCGCGTGCTTCACCCGGCTGATAATAGCGGTTTGCCATGCGAGCTCAAAGGGACCGGGGCGACGTTGTCGGACCGTTTGTCCTTGGCCACGGTGCGGAGGGTAGCGAAGGCGGCGGAGGATGCCAAGAGCCTGGTGCGGTCCGTTCTCAGGCGGCGCCGTGGAGGTATTCGATGCCGAGGACGTATTTGGAGCAGCGCTGGAGGCGGAAGGGAAAGGCGTTGGTAACGGCGGCGGCGGTTTCGGCGTGGCGGGCGTCGAATTTCAGCTCGAGGATCACGAGCTCGGAGGGATCGTGCGGGCCGTCGGTGCCGTCAGTTGTCAGGCGGGCGCCGTGGAATTCGAGTTGACCATCCACGGTGAGCCGAAACCGGCCGTCGGCGCTCCGCAGGTAATGGCGTTGGTAGCGATTGACCAGGACGGGCCGCAGCTGGTGGAGGCGGGAGCGGAGCGGAGCGGGCAGGCCGGCGCGGTCGAAGAAGGCGGCGAGTTCGCCGTGGTCGATCGAGCCATTGAGGTGGAGCGGCGGCAGTGGGTAAGCCAATTTGGCGCTGACGAGGCCGCGTTTGAGTTTTTGTTCGAGCGTGGGTTTGGCGATGGGGCCGCGGAGGGGTCCGTACCAACGGACGCGGGTTTTGACCCGATGCGCGGCGCCGCCGACATGCTCGTGGTAATTGTGGAGCGACTGCGTGTCGAGGTAGACGTTGTTGATGAGCCGAGGCGGGTAGGCTTCGCGGAACGCGGCGGGGTGCCGGCGGATCACGGCAAGGACTTCCGGCACGGAGCGGCCGCGGATCACGAACTTGCGTTCGTAGCGCCACTGCGGTGTTCCGTTCGTTTCCGGGCGATCCACGGGTTTGATGGGTGAGGCGGTGTTCACGGTCGGGTCCCGCGCGCGGGTGGGTCAGGCCACCAGGCCGCGGTCTTCGAGGCAACTGACTTTGACGCCCTGGCAGAGCTCGCGCAGGCGCTGGGTGAATTGTTCGAGTTTGGCCAGCTCCCGGAAGTCGACGAGGAACGAAGCTTCGAGTTGATCCGGGGACTCGTCCAGTCGCCGCAGGCTGGCGCGGGCGCCGGCGGCGTTGAGGGCTTCGAGGATCTGTCCGGCGCTGAGGGCGCCCGAGCCCGGGCTCGAGACGGTGACGTAAAGGTTTGGCTGGGGCGGGGCCTGTTGGAAGAGGCTGCGGATGACGACCAGGCCGAGGATGACGGCGAGCGCGACGAGGGTGGCAAGGGCCTGGCCGGCGCCGAGACCAAGGCCGATGGCGATGGCGAGGAAGAGAAAGGCCAGTTCCTCGGGTTCCTTGATGGCGGCCCGGAATCGCACGATCGAGAGGGCGCCCACCAGGCCGAGGGAGAGGGCGAGCGACGATTTGACGATGCTGATGATCAGCGTGGTGGTGACGGTCAGCAGGAGAAAATTCCGGGCGAAGAGCTTGCGGTTGGAGAGGGACTGGCCGAAGCGGGCGTAGACCTGGCCGAGCACGACGCCGAGGAGCGCCGCCAGGGCGAGGCTAAGCACAAAGCCGGGCAGCGAACTGAGTGTGGTTGGACTGGCGAACATTTCGGTCAAGGATTGCTGGAGTTGCATACGAGGGATCGGGGTGGGTTGGGTTTAGGTCAAATCACGGCGGCGGGCCGAAGCCGCCCCGGGGCGGGCCGAAACCGGGCATCCCGCCGCGGAAAGCGAAGAGGTCCTTGTCGATGCCGGCCCGGAGCTCCGTTTCGGTCAGGGCGTCCTCCGTGTCGGTGTTCCAGTTATCGAACCAGTGCTGGAACCCGGCTTCGAATTCCGCGGAGGTGACGGCGCCGGATTGGTCGCCATCGAGCGCGTTGAGGAATGCCGGACCCAGGAAGAGCCCGGGGCCAAAGTCGATGGCGCCACCGGGGCCGCCGAACGGACCGCCGCGCATGCCGGGTCCGGTCGGACCGCCGGGGTTGCCAGGACCACCAGGGCCGCCGGGGCCGCCGAACGGGCCGCCGCGAGTGGCCAGCATTCCTTCCGATTTTCCGTCGAGTTGGTCGGCAACGGACTGGGCGCGGGCGCTGACGAAAGGCTTGATGGGTTTGGCGGGCTGGCCGAAGCCGCCGGGTGGTCCGAACCCGCCGGGTGGGGCGAAAGCGGACGTCGGGGCAGGTTCGTTGGTGGAGCGGCTCATGACCTGGTCGAAGCGGGCGAGCATATCAGGGGACTCGTCCTGGATGGCGGGGCGGAGGACGGAGGCGAGCAGGTCGACCTGGGCGTGGATGCGCGCGGGTTGGAAGATCGAGCAATTGAATTCGCGCAGGCGGGCGAGGTAGAGCTGTTTGAAGGCGGGGACTTTGAACACGCGATCGAGGAACCGGATGTCGTTGTCCCAGGGTTTGTGGATGCTGAGGTTCTCGCGTTGTTCCTGGGTGCCGACCATGGCGAACTGGCCGAACGAATGGTCGAGATCCCAGGGGATGAATTGGAACCGGCGGGTTTTGGGATGGAGATAGAGGTAGTAGTTCTGGCCCACGCCCAGGATGCTGTCCATGGTGCTGAGCCAGGTGGTCACGGCCATGAAGCGGGCGAACGCGTCGAGATCGAGGAACTCACCGAGCTTCGCCGCGAACTCGGCGTCGGAGGCGTGGGAGACCAGCTTGCAGCAGGAGAGGACGCGCTGGATTTCCTCATCGGAGACGGGGGTCTTGGGATCGTAGATTTGGCGGTAGCGGCTCCAGTCGTCGCCCAGATCCTCGAACAACTGCCGGGTGACCGGTTTGAAGAGGGCGCCTTTGGTGGTGCCGAAGCGGTCGCGGGCGAAGCTGTTGTCGATGTTCTCAACCAGCGAGCAGAGGCCGACGTATTGGCGATCGAACTTGCCGGGGACGCTGAGGTGGACGCGGGCGTAAGCGGAGCGTGGGGCGGGCACGCCGGCGTCGCGGAACAGTTTATGGGAGAGGACCTCGTTCATCCAACTGGGGTCGGTGACGCAGGAGTGCAGGTTGAGCTTGCTGGCGCCGCCGATCCGCCGGCCGGGTCGATGATCGTTCACGTCGATCTTCATCGATTTCTTGAGCGAATCGCGCGAACCCATAAAGGTGCCGTTTCCTTTATAGCGCACGGAGACCGCCGGGAACGGGACGCCCGCGAAGTCGAGATCGGCTTGCACGGTCGGGAACTCGATGCCCATGGCGGAAGCCAAACCGTTGCGGCGTCCTTCGGCGCCGAGCAACATGTTGTTGTCACCCGGGCGGCCGGGTCCGCCGGGGGCCTGCGGTCCGCCGCCAGGCCCGAAGCGCATCACGTCCGGCGGCGGCGGCATGGCGGTGTTAATGCCGGCACGGAGCTTGGCAAGATCGAGCGAGCCGGAATCGTTGGTATCCCAGGCAGCGAACCATTTGCGTCCGAGACCGAGAAACTCGTCGGCCGAGAGTTTGCCGTCATGATTCGCATCCGCCTGCAGGAACAGGGGCGTGACAAACATGGCAGGACTGAATCCGGGCGGGCCGAAGTCGCCCGGTCTTCCGGGGCCTTCGCCGGAGGGAGGGCCGCCGGTGCCGGTGGGTTGGCCGGGTGGACCGTTGAAGGGGCGCGATCCAGGGCCACCAAAAGGGCCGGAGCCACCCCGAGGCTCCAGGGCGGTCCATTGGTCGGTGGTGAAGCTCAGGTGCACCGCGAACACATTGGTGAACTGGAAGAGGTCGGTGGCCGTAAGCCTGGCGGAAGCGAGATGCTCCGGTGCGGCTCGTTGCAGGGCCGTGGCAGCCCACCACGCGGCCATGATGAACAGGAAGCTGACGGTTGCCGCGACAACCCAAGGCACCGCGCCGCGCCGGGAGGAAGCCGGGGCGGGCGAGAACGGAAGGTCGTTCGACATTTCCCTTAGTGACGGAAGGGAAGCCGGTTTGGTTACAGACGGGTGGCAAGCGCCGCGCGCGGGCCCGCGACCTGATCCTGAAGGACTCACGCGCCATCGCGGGTCGACGAAAAGGGGAGTCTGATGCACTGCTCGCGCGACATGCATTGAACAAGAACGTCGAGGCAAGAGAGTGAGAACAAGAAGAAGGCCGAACAGGATGGAACGAACCAGACCGGGAAACGATTTTCTTGTCCCCATTCTGCCGCCTTCCTGCGCGGGTCATTGCTCAAGGTGATATATTGGACCCGGTGCCGGGCCAGGTTCATCCACTGGATCGCGCGCAAGGGACTATGCCGCAACAGGGCCTGAAGCTGCGGCTCGTAACCCTCGGCCTCGTCAGCCAACGCCGTGACGCGGAAAGCGGTGTCCGCAATGAGCAGACGCAGGCGGTGGGTTCAGCGGGGGTGGCGGGTATCTCTTTTGGCGAGGGCGTTGAGTCCCATGACCAGCAGGAGCAACGCGCCCCAGGCGAATTCCTGCGCGAACTGGCTCAAGCGAAGTGAGCCGAACCCGCTCGAGATGAATTGGAGGGAGAGGAGGGCGAGCACGACGCCGGTGACGGAGCCGGCGCCGCCGTTGGGATTTACGCCGCCGAGGATGGCGACCAGGATGGCCTGGAGGAGATAGGAAGTGCCGTAGTCGGCTTTGGCCGAATTGGTGCGGGCGATCATGAGGAGCCCGGCCGATCCCGCCACGATTCCGGAGAACAGGTAGGTGCGGAACAGCAGTGAAGGGCGGTTGAATCCGGCGTAGTCGGCGGCGGTGGTATTCGCGCCGAGCAGGTAGAGCTGAAGGCCGAAGCGCGTGCGCGAGAGGAGGAGCGCGGTGGCCAGAGCGACGGTTCCGAACAGGAGGACGGGCACCGGCAAGCCGAGCGGCTGGGCATTGCCAAGCCAGAGAAAGGCTTCGGGGAAACCGGCGATCGCGGGGCCTTTGGTGATGACGAAGGCGAGGCCCATGAAGAGTTGCAGCGTGCCGAGCGTGGCCAGGATGGGGGTGAGACCGAGCCGGCCCACCAGGAGGCCGTTGCACGCTCCGCACAGCGCGCCGGTGGCGAGACCGGTGAGGATGGCCGCGAGCAGCCGTGGCGCCGTGGTGTCCGATGACGCGCCGGTTCCGGAGGTGAGAACGAGGGCGGCCATGATGCCGGCGAGGTTGGCGATGCTGACGATGGAGAGATCGATGCCGGCGGTGATCAAGGGGATCATGACCGCGAGGGCGAGCAATCCCAGTTCGGGGAACTGAAACGCCATCGACTGAAAGTTCCGGCCGGTCAGGAAACGGTCCGGGTTGAGCGCGGCCATGACGCCAAACAACAGCAACGTCAGGATGAACAATCGGACCACATCGCCCTTGGGCAGGCAGGTGCGGTTCATGCGCGTGATTCCGCGGTTCACCGCTGGATGAGATCCGCAACCAGGGTTCGGAAGGCCTCGAGTTCGCGGGCCTGTTCCTCGCTGAAATGGCCGGCCCACTGGGCGTAGGTGTCCATCCAGGTGGCAAACCGGTCCAGGCTCTCGCGGCCGAGTCGCAAATCGTAGTGCGCTTCTTCGCCGGCCAGCAGTTTCCAGAGCTTGCTGTTCGCAGCCGTGCCTTCGCCGGGAAAGGAGCGGTCGCGCTCGAAGGCGAGTTTGCCGAGATCGCCGTCGCCAAAGGCCAGGAGGTTTTTCCAGGCCGGACCGGGCGTGAGATCGAGCGCGGCGGCGAAAGGATCGCTGGAACCGGGTTGATGGCAGCGCACGCAATGCTGATCCAGCACCGGCTGAATCAGCACATCAAAACGCAGTGGCCACGAACCTTCGGGGCCCGGCGAGAGCTTTGAGGGGGCGCGCCGGAACGCCAGGGGCGGACCGCCGACCGGCGGCGCGGTATCGCGATGTTCGTGGCAGCCGACACAGGCGAGCGACTGGCCCGGCATGAGATAGGTGAGCGATCGCATGGTCTGGATGGCCAGGCCCCGCTCATCGAGGGCCTGGAAGAACACCGGCACGCCGGAGGGGAGGCGGAACGACGCCGAGCCATCCGCTTCCACCGGCACGGTGCCCAGCACGTACTTGCCGGGTTCCTCGCGCGACACCCCGAGCTCCGGCTGGTTCATGTGCGGCTGGACCTTGGGCGGTACGCCGACGATGCGGAGCCGCTTGACGTCGCCGCGCCGCACGCCGGGCAATCCCTGGTAGATATCCTGCAAGAGGAACTCCCCCGTTTGCGGACCCGACCAGTCGACGATCGGCGCGTGGGTGACCGGCTGGGCGCGGTGCTTGAGCGGCATCGGAAAGGCGCTCGAGATTTCCGGGTCCCGATAGAGCAATTCGAGGTTGCCGAAGGCGTCGAGCAGATAGAGGCCCATGGCGTTGGGCGGGTTGCTGGCATCGTTCACGAACCGATGGGGCGGCAACGGGGCGTCGGCCCAGCCGACCAGGAAGTATTCCTCGGACAAGGGCCAGGGATGGGCGTAGTAGTGGTTTGGCCAGCCCTCGGTTTCAGGGAAGGCGACCTCCGGCGTGAGCCGGGTGAGGGGTGGGTTGTTTTCCGTGCCGCGCTCGCGATCGAGGAGACAGATGGAGCCGCCGGTAATCGAATGATGCGCGGAGGCGGTGAAGACGAGCTTGGTGGATCGGGGGATCGAACGGGCCTCGACCACCACTTGCGGTTTGGTGGTGTAGTTGCCGTAGACCAGTTGCGGGATGGTGCCGTCCTGGTTGGCGGACCACAGGCTGAAGAAATCACCGTTGAATCGGTCAATGTAATCCCAGCGGGTGTAGAGGATCCGCCCATCCTCCGCGACGGAAGGCGCCCACTCGAAATTCTCGAAGGCGGACAAGGGTCGAAGTTGGGCGCCGTCGGCATCCATCAGGTGCAGGGTGAAGACGGGGACCGGGCGCCAGTCATCTCCGCCGCAGCGGACGTAGCTCATCGGCAGGTTGGCCTGCCGGGTGGCCTCGGTGGTGGCCTGGGTCGATTGGATCGCCGTGCCTTTCCTTGTGCTCAGGAAGGCAATGCTCCCGTCGGGAAGATAACGCCCATCGAAGTCGTCATACTTGCCCCGAGTCAATCGGCGCAGCCCCGTCCCGTCCGTGCCCATCTCATAAAGGTGGTAATAAGCGTCCTCGGGCACCCGGGTGCCATCCGCTTTGTTGCGTTCGGCCGCCAGCTCCGGGTAGTGCCGCGCATAGGCGAAGAGGATCCGTCCGCCGTCGGCCGAGAGATCCGGCCCGGTGAAACTGCCGGCCGGCAGAGTTCCGGTGAGACAGCGGACCCGGGGCGACGCGCTTTTGAATTGTTCCAGCAGGTAGATGCCGCCACCGGGGCGCGACCACCAGCCGTAATGCTGATCCGACATGTGCGGGAAGAGCGTGGGCGCCCGTTTCGTGAACAGAATCGTGTCGAAATCGAGCAGCGGATTGGCCAGCGCCATGGCACGGATGATCCAGCGGGTGCGCCGGTAAAGGTCTCGGAGTTCGGCCGCATCCGGGCTGGTTTGGACTCGCGCGAGTTCCACTTCGAGCGCGCGAAGGTCGGCGATCGGCCTGGCGACGTCGACCCCAAGACGTTCCAGGCTTTGCGACAATTTGCGGCCGCGTTCGATGACTTGAGGGATCGTGTCGTCCAGCCGGTTCGCGGCAGTCGGGGAGCGGGTGGACCACTGGCTGACGCTGCTCTGCGTGGCCGGTTTGCCCAGGGCAAGGTTGGTCTCGACGTCCGGGCGAAAGATCTCGACTTCATCAAGATGCAGGTAACTTGGGGCCGGCAACGCCAGGCGCACATAGCGCGCCGAGGGCTGGTCCAGGGCGATGACCAGGGGTTGGCCATCGGCCTGACCGAGGAACGTCCCGCCAGCGTGCTGGTAAACCTGACGAAAAGTCTGGCCGTCGACGGACAACAACAGTTGAATTCGGTCGTTGCGGGAGGCAAATCCATCACAGCGATTCCACAACACCACCCGTTCGATGGGAGTCGGGTCCCCCAGGTCCACCTGCCACCAGGGGTTCGCCTCATGCCCGGTATGGAATCCCCACTGGCCATTCCGAGTGCCGTCGACGCCGCCCGCGGCATCCTCCGCCCTGGTGATGGGTGCGGTGGCGGCCGAGCCATAGCGCACGGCATCCTGGCGCCGCCAGTCGGCTTCGATCTCGCCGGGTCCCGGCGAGGGCGATTCGGCGGCCTGGGCGATCCCGGGGGTGGACAGCGACAGCACGGCCTGGGCGGCCAGGGCGATCAGGCAGGCGCGAAAAGCGTGTGGCAAGGGAGGGGCCATGGTGATTCGATGGCTTCTCCATAGCCAAGAATCGCCGATCCGGTCAAGGCCTTCGGCGGATTGAGCGGTAAGATTCGCGGTTCTCGGCCGGTTTTGCCCCCGGACTAACGGGACACGCCCGTTTGATGGCGGAGCCAATCCAGAATCCTGGTGGTCAGCAGGGCGTGCGAGGCGGCTGTGGAATCGGTCCATGGGAACCGCGTCTCCCGGCAATCCGCATCCACCCATAGCACTCGGACACTGCGCGGCTGGCCATGGTCGAGTTCGGGGAAACCGATGACCACGACCACGTTACTCCGGGAGCGGATGCGAGCCGTCCGGCCGATTTCGTTGAGGCGTTCGACGTCCGAGCCGTTCGAGCTTTCGAGCTGCAGCAACTGGCGCAGGCCGCGTTCAGTGGGGGCGACATAGCTTCCGACCAGCACGCGTTCGAGGTTCTCGACCCCGGACAGACTGTCTGTGACATGACCGCCGCTGCCGATCTCGACCAGCGCGAGGGTGATCCCGTGCCGCGCGAAAGCCCGGATCACCTGCTCCTCGAGCGTGGTATCGTCCTCGGCGTAGAGGTGATCTCCCAACTGCCGGCGCAGGGTCGCCGCCAAGGCGTCCAGCCATTCCTTTTCGGAGGCGGTCCGACCCGGCAAGGCGAAGGTGAAATCGACGCGTCCCCCGGTGTCGAACTGAGAAGTGATCACCAGGTCAGGTCTGAGTTCGACCTGTTCCTGCAGGGTCTGGCTGATCTGCGATTGTCCGAGGCCGACGAAGCGCAGGGTCACGGTCAAACCGGGAGGGCGCAGTCCGAAGTGCGTTTGCAGGAACGGCACCAGTTCTTTCTCGACCATCGGCTGCAGTTCACGCGGCGGACCGGGCAGCGCGACGATGGTGGCGTTGGTGGTATGGAACAGGAGGCCGACGGCGGTGCCGGCGGTGTTGGGGAGATAACCGCCCGGCTCGGGAACCAGCGCCTGTCGGCGCAGGTTGGCGCGGAGTTGGTCGCGCGACTGGTTGAACCGCCGTTCCATGGCGGTCACCACCGATTCGCACTCGCGCAAGGGAATGCCGGTGAATGCGGCGATGGTTTCGCGCGTGATGTCATTGGGAGTGGGCCCCAGTCCGCCCGTGACCAGCACCAGCGGGGCTCGGCCGAGCGCGAAGCGCAAGGCCCCGGTCAAGTCCTCCTCGCGGTCGTCCACCGTGACGGTCCCGACGCATCGACCGCTCAGGGGCCGCAACGTCCGGGTCAGGAAGTGGGTGTGCGAATCGGGGTAAAGGCCATCGAGGATTTCACCGCCGGTGACCACGATGACGTAATCCAGCGGCGGCCGGGGTGGCTCGGTCGACTGGGTGAGGCCGGGGCTGGCGGACAGGATCAACCAGGACCATCGAACGATGGCGGTCCATGGCGACATCCATTGCCGGAGCGCGGAAACAGTTGGATTGGCCGATCGGGTATGGATCACACGATGCGCGTATCGGTTTTGACCTCGGTTGAAGGTGTGCCCGCGGTCGGTCCGGTCGATGGCTTGCCCTGTCCCTTGCCTGGGTTTGAGCCGACCTCGAAGGCGTCGAGCCATGAGCGCAAGACAGCGTCGACGTCCTGGGACAACTCCGGTTGGGTGAGGACCAGAAAGAGGCAGCCATCCTCCCGGCGAACCGCGGTCAGGACGGCCCGCTCATAGAACCAGCGCAACTGGCGGGTGGGGAAACGGTGCAGGCGCATGACGCGAAACGTATCGTCGACGCACCGCCACGCATTGGCCAGCGCCGCATCCGCGAATCCTTCCGCCCATCCCTTGGAAAGGGTGGTTTGATCGGGCAGCCGCAATCCCGCCGCCAGCAGACCCTCGAACGGTGGGAGCGCTTCGAACCATCTTGACCACGGAGAACTCACGGGTTGGACGCCTCCTCCCGCGAGCGCACCACCACCCCACGGTTCTCCTGCACCAAGGCAACCAACCGGCTGTGGTCGGCCGTGGCTTCCAAGCGATGGAATGGTCCGAGGGGGAGCCCCTGGGCCAGTCGTCGACACTTCTGCGACAGGAACTCCAGAAAATTGATCCAGAGATCGCTGTTGCGGCAACCCCATTCGTAGAGGACTTTGCCATCGCCGGAACAGATCAGGAACTCTTCAATCGCGCGACTCGTTTTCGGACTTTCGAGAGACTCCGGCTCCGGAAGCGCGGCTGGCATTAGATCCGGTTCTGATTTCTCCTGGACTGTTCGGTCCTGAGCCAACTCGACCTGATCGCCCAGGGCCGGCGGAGGGGCGGCTTCCTCCCGCAGACGGGCGGCTTCCATCAGGAGCATTTCCCACGGAGCCTCGATGGTCTGGGCTGGGGCGTCGACCAACGCTCGAAGCCGGAATTCACCTCCCCGCTGAGCCAGGAGATGGTAGAGCGCCGGCTCACCTCGAAGCGAGCCTGATTCGGCGTGAATCAAGGCGCCGCCGCGGATGAAGATTCGGCCTTGGCCGCATTCCGCCTCCACCTCCAGCACGGAGGAACTCGCGGCGAGGCATTGCATTTGGATCACATCCTGAAGGCTGGCCTGCAACAGCACGCCACGAAATCCTTCCGCCGTCTGCTCCTGCATCAAACCGTCGAGCATGGCGAAAAGCCGCTCATGACTGCCGGCGCCCACCGGTTTTTCCAGGAAGAGTTCGGCCCCGCTGCCGAGGCAGGCTGCCCGATAGGCCTCAGTGGCGAAACCGGTGAGCACAACCTTGAGGAGACCGGGATATCGGCGGTTGAGCAGACGCAGGAACTGCAGACCATCCAGGACGGGCATCCGCACATCGATCACAATCAGATCCACGCTCTGGTCTTGAACCAGCGGAAGCGCTTCACCCGCGTTCCCGGCCACCAGCACATCCCACGAGCCGACGCTCAAGGACTGCATGATCTCGCGCAGCATCCCCAGATACTGAGGATCGTCATCCACAAACAACACGCGACGCCGGGGTGGCACAGGTGTGGTCATACGGACTCGGCGCGCCCGGTTTTCGGCCGCAATACGGGGGTTCTCGCCGCCGCCCGCGCCACGCTCTCATCCGGATCGTGGCGAAGGGGCTCGATCATGGGAGCGACGTTGGGTAACCGCACCAAAGCCTCGACGGCGGCCTGCCGCACGCTGGGATCAGGGTCGGCCAGGAACCCAGCCAGTAGATCCCCTAGCGCATCCATGCCCTCGGCCCGGCGCTCCTTCCCCCGGTTGTCCGGCGAGTCGCCCAGCGCTCGAAGCACCTCCCGGGCGGAGTACTGCACGCCAAAATCACCGCTCGTCGCCGCCGAGCGCAGCACCTCAAGCCGCGCGCGCGCTTCCGGCGAGGTTTCCCATTGGGGGTTGACCCGCTGCAGCGCCAGGCGAGCCCACTGACGCACAAACCTGTCCGGATCGACCAAGGCATCCACCAGCGGCCCCACCGCCCGGGCATCACCGAGCACTCCGATGCATTCGGCGGCCTTTTCCCGCACTTCACGGTCCGAATCCCGAAGGCACTCGGCCACGGCCTCCGTGACTCGCTGGTCGTGGAGGCGCCCCAGGCTTTCGAGCGTTGCCACCCGCACCTCCCAGTGCGGGTCACGCAGGAGCGGCACCAGGGCATCCACCACCGACGCATCTTCAAAGGCTCCCAAGGAGGAGGCGGCGGCGGTGCGAACGCCGGAATTCCGACTCTTGAGCAACGGCAAGAGCGGACCTTTCGCGCGCGCATCCCCCAATCGCCCCAATGCGTCCGCGGCGGCGACCCGGACCACATCGTCCTTATCCTGAAGCGCCAGGATCAGTGGTTTCACGGCGGATGAATCGCCAATATCCGCCAAACGGTTGATGGCCTGCACCCGACGCTGAAAGGCTGTGTCGCCTAGCACCGAGGTCAAGGGGCCAACCGCGGCCGCGCCCAGGAACGCCGCGCGGCGGATGTCTCCCGAGGCAACCCAGAACGCGGCCTCCTCCTCTCTGGTCTTGGGATGCCATCCCAACTGCTTGAGCACCTGGACCGTCCGACCGCGCACGGCAGGCTCGGGACTTGCCATCAGGGGTGTCAAGCCTGAAGCCAGGGCACGATCTCCCCGACGGCCGATCGCCTCGACGACCGCCAATTGCACCTCGGAATCCGGAGTTCCCACTAAACCCAGCAGGAGCTTGGTTGCACTCGCGCCCGCGCAGCCGCTCAGGACCTCGACCGCCGCAATCACAACCTCCCGCTGGTCTTCCGACGTCAGCAACGCTTCGATCAAAGGCACTACCGTTTCGGCCGGCATGCCGCGCAGGGAATGTACGGCCTGCCGCCGGATGCGCCCCGATTTCGATCTCAATTGCCGCCGGATGAACCAGGACATGGTCGACTCAAAACTCCGCGTTGCCCGGCGTCCGGGCGAACGGGATGACGTCGCGGATATTCGACACCCCGGTCAGAAACATCAACAACCGTTCGAAGCCCAGGCCGAAACCGGCATGGGGAACGGTGCCGAACCGGCGCAGGTCGAGATACCACCAGTAGTCCTTTGGATCCAACTGGTGATACCGCAGGCTGGCCTCGAGCGCTTCGAGCCGTTCCTCGCGCTGGGAACCGCCGATCACCTCCCCAATGCCCGGCACCAGCACGTCCATGGCGCGCACGGTCTTTTCGTCGTCGTTGAGCCGCATGTAAAACGGTTTGATCTCCCGGGGATAGTCAAACACGGTGACCGGACACTTGCAGTGGTCCTCGGTCAGGAAGCGCTCGTGTTCAGACTGCAGGTTCAGGCCGTAAGCGACCGGAAATTCGAAGGTGCGACCGGCACTTTTCAGAATCTCCACGGCTTCGGTATAAGGCAGGCGCAGGAAGGGACGTTCCACCACGAATTTCAACCGGTCGATCGTCCCCGGATCCACGAACCGGTTGAAAAACGCCAGGTCCTCGGCGCAATGCTCGAGGGTGTAGGCCGCCATCGCTTTCAGGAACGCCTCGCCCAGATCCATGTCGCCCTGCAGATCGCAAAACGCCATCTCCGGCTCGATCATCCAAAACTCGGCGGCGTGCCGGGCGGTGTTCGAGTTCTCCGCCCGGAAAGTGGGGCCGAAGGTGTAGACGTTCGACAGCGCGCAGGCGAACGTCTCCGCCTCGAGTTGGCCGCTCACGGTCAGATACGCCGGTTTGGCGAAAAAATCGGCCTCCGGTTTGGCGTCAGGATCGCCTTTCAACGAGGTCACGCGGAACATCTCACCGGCGCCCTCGCAGTCGCTGGCCGTGATGATCGGGGTGTGAACACAGACAAAATCCCGCTCCTGAAAGAACCGGTGCACGGCGAAGGCCAGCGCGCTGCGGGTTCGAAAGACCGCCCCAAACAGGTTCGAACGCGGCCGCAAATGTGCAATCGTCCTCAGGAACTCAAGCGTATGCCCCTTCTTCTGCAGCGGGTAGGCCGGGTCCGACCCCCCAATCAATTCAATCCTGCGGGCGTGGATCTCCCACTTCTGTCCGGCCGCCGGCGACGCCACCAACGGTCCTTCAACGGTCGCCGAAGCGCCGGTGGTGAACCGGGCCAATTCGTCGAATCCCGACGTGTTCGAGTCCACCACCACCTGGAGATTGGCGGCGCAGGATCCATCGTTGAGGGCCAGGAAAGAGAAATCCTTCGAATCACGACGGGTGCGAATCCAGCCCATGACGGTCGCGGATTCGGCGGGGGCAGCGGCGGCCAGGGCGTGCTTGATCAAGGTGCGCATATAGGGTGCGATAGCAGGACGGTTTGAGCTCTTAGGACTCTAATTTGGGGAAAAGGCGGGCGCTGACAAGCAATAATCGGCAACACCGTGAGCGGCACTTGGTTGGAGATTTCGATTGCCACTCGGGGGACGCGTGTTAAATTCCTGTGAACTCGATTCGTGGGTTTAATTATGTCGAGCGAAAACCCTGGCATCCGTGATCCTCAAGAGTTGGTCCGGCATTCCTCGCTTTACCGGGAGTTCCAGGCTGAGCGTGAGGAGATACTCCGCCATAAATGGATCGAATCGGAGAAGGCCGGCTACGATATCGGGTTCGAGCGGGCACTCACCGACTGGATCCTGAAGCACCGCCGGAAGTGGCGTAAAGCGCGTCACGCCCAACTCCAGGGTTCCTAGCGCGGCCCGGTCAAATTGCACTCGATGACGCAGGCTGGTTTCGCAAGTCGGGCCAGCCCATTTTTTATGTCTCCGGAAGCACAGGTTCAAATTCTCGATGCCCCCGCCATCCACCGCGCCTTGCAGCGCATCGCGCATGAGATTGCCGAGCGGAATGAGAACAACGCGGAGGTGGTGCTGGTGGGCGTGCAGCGCGGCGGCGTTCACCTGGCGCACCGCCTGGGCGACACGCTGTCCCAGATCTGGGGCCGCACCGTGCCGGTCGGCCGCCTTGACATCAATATGCACCGGGACGATATCCATCAACAGTTGGCCCCCCGGGTGCATCCCACCTCGATTCCCTTCGATGTCACCGGACGTACGGTCATCCTCGTGGACGATGTGCTCTTCAGCGGGCGCACCACTCGGGCCGCCCTGGATGCCCTCAACGACTTTGGCCGACCCAAACGGGTGCAGTTGGCGGTGCTGATCGATCGCGGTCACCGTGAACTGCCCATCAAAGCCGATTTCGTCGGCAAGAACGTGCCCACCGCCCTGGCCGAGCGCGTCAACCTGACGCTCAAGGAGGATGGGGGCGAAGACAAAGTCTGCCTGATCAAGGAATGAGCTGGAATCGCAAGCATCTGCTCGATATCGAATCCCTCTCCGCCGAGGAGATCACCACCGTGTTGGACACGGCCACCGCCTTCAAAGCCGTCGGCCAGCGCGCCATCAAGAAAGTGCCCGCCTTGCGCGGCAAAACCGTCGTCAACCTGTTCATCGAGCCGTCCACCCGCACTCGGATCAGCTTCGAACTGGCCGCCCTGCGTTTGACCGCCGATGTCATCAATTTCACCGCCGAAGCCTCCTCCCTCAAGAAAGGCGAAACCCTCAAGGACACCGCCCGCAACCTCGAAGCCCTGAACGCCGATATCATCATCATCCGCCATCGGGCGGCCGGCGCCCCCCATTTTCTTGCCCGCGTGCTCAACGCCAGCGTCATCAATGCCGGCGACGGCGCCCACGAGCATCCCACCCAGGCGCTGCTCGACGCTTTTACCATTCGCGAAAAGAAAGGCCGCATTGCCGGGCTCAAGGTGACAATTCTCGGCGATATCCTCTACAGCCGGGTCGCCCGCTCCAACATCTGGACGCTGACCAAGCTCGGGGCCAAGGTCACGCTGTGCGGCCCGAGCACCCTGGTGCCGAAGGTCTTCGAACGGATGGGTTGTCGCGTGACCTACAATGTCGAGGAGGCCATCGTCGACGCCGACATCATCAACCTGCTGCGCATCCAGCACGAACGCCAGCGCCAGACCATGTTCCCCAGCATCGGCGAATATGCCAGCCTCTTCGGCGTCACCAAGGATCGCCTCAAGCGGACCCGGCCCGACGTGGTGATCATGCACCCGGGTCCGATCAACCGCGGCGTGGAGATCGACAGCGACATCGCGGACGGCGATCGGTCGGTTATCCTCGAGCAGGTCACCAACGGCCTCGCCGTGCGCATGGCCTCGCTCTTCCTCATCAACGGCGGCCAGGGCCCCGCCGAGGTCAACTCCTAATACCGCTGCGCGTGGTCGCCCGGCTCAGGGGGCGCGCTGTGGTTCCGCCACCTGGAACGAGGTCAACATCCCCACGAAAACGCCCAGGTCACGGGCGAATGCGCCGCTTGGCGCCAGCAGGCAGAACTCGAAGAAGCTTCCGCCGACCCGGACATACGCGGCGCGGGCGGCGAATGTGCCGCCCTGAGTGTCCAGCCACTCGAGATCGAACGCCGCACCGGATTCGGCTTCCGTGTGGCAGGCAGTCTCTCGCAAGAGCTTCGCGCCCGGCAGCCGGGACTGGGCGCGTTGCCGCAGTTTGTCCTTTTCCGTCCCGTCGGCCCGAGCTTCTGCATCCGTCAGCAGGCGAATCGAAATGCTGCTGCGGTCGGGTCCGAGCCACCGCACACTCCCGGCCCCGTCCGCTTCCAGCCTCCAGTTGGCGGGCGGCATCACTAGAAAAGTGTCCTCTCCGGCGGTGAGCACCCCGGTCGTGACCTTTCCCATCTCCGGCAAATCCCTTTGCCAGATGCCGATTCTCAGGCCCGATCCGCCGCCGGCGGTCTTGGGGCCCGGTTCGGCAGCCAGAATTCCAGCGAAGATCACCGGCAGAATCAACCCGGCGCGTCTCATAGCTCAACTACAGTTGTGTTGGGTGGCAGGACCGTCCACTGGCCTCGGATGAGGGTGCGGACGGCGGGGGTTGCGGGCGGAAGTTTGGTCGGGTCGAGGAAGTTATTGTCGAAGTTCCAGTTCCTCGTCGGTGGGTTGTAAATCCCGATCGTGCTCCCCGTTCCCCGCCAGAGAGCCGTGGCCACCTGGCTTTCAAACATGACGATCATCGAACCATTGTAGGTGAGTGTGTTCCCGCTCCAGTTCTCGAGGAAACGCGGAAAATTCTCCACGCCGCCGCTGTACGAAGCAGGCGTGGTTTTGACAATGCCCGCCAGGATCGCGGCGTTGACAGTCGTGTTTTGGGCGACGCGACTACTGAGACTCTTCGTGCTGTTCCCGTCCGACCAGCCTTGCGAAAGAATCGTGATCGCATCGGCAATCAGGGCCGCGGGTTTCGTCTGCGTCGTATTGGCCGTGCCCAGGGCGGACGGGGGCGCATTATAGTGGCCCTGGACGTACAGCGGCTGCGGCGTCGCGATGGTCAGACCCGAGGGCGGCAGGTACTGCCCATTGACCACCTTGATGCCCGGCTGCGTGTCCGTGGTTTGGCTGCGCAGATCTTTGACGTAGACCGTGCTGATATCGTGCCCGAGTGCGGTTTTGAGCGGATTGACGGTGTTGTTGTAGTCCTTCAGTTTGCCGACGTCCAACACCGTTGCTTTCACGGTCTTGCCTTCGCGCTTGTTAAAGAACGAGGCATTCGTGCTGATGAAAGACTTGGCCGCGGACCACGGGATGCTCGGGCTGCCTGCCGCGGATAATCCCCCGAACGTCTCCACCCGGTTGTCGTAAACCAATACGATCATGTCGGCCTTGTTGTAGTACCGCTGCTTCCCGATCTGCGAATCGGGGTCTTCTCCCGCGGGGGGCTGTTCCACAATCTGTCGGACTGAACTGGGGCTGTTGTCGGTGCCAATCGGCATGTTCAGCGAAGTCACGCCACCATCGTGCTCCTCATCGTAGACGATCGTTCCGCCGGAGCGTACCGAAGGATCTTCCGGCATTTTATCGTGGATGATCTCGCCTGCGGCGGTCACATCACCCAGGAATCGCAGCGTGGCCTGCGGTTGGGCATAGAGCCGGCCGTTGCTGTGCACCCGCCCGCGGACGGTCATGTTGGGTCCCGGGTTGATTTCGAGGTCCAGGTTGTAGAAAATGGCGAATTGAAAGAGTGGTATCGTGGCCAGCTGGATGTCCTGCCCCACTGCAGCCGTGATGTCAAAGGGCGATCGGGTCTGCCTCGCGTTCGATACGACCCGGAACGTCGCGGCGTAACCCTGAAGCCCTTGGTATTGCGAAATCAACGGCGAAACGCCCCAGGGCGATGTGACCTCGACGTGCGTTTGTCCCACCGTGCCTTGCGCATTGCTGAATTCGTAGTCGCCCCAAAACGCGCTTTCGCCCGAGTTAGGGACCATCGCGGCATAGCTGGACAACCGCGAATGCACGACCGCCGCACCCGCCGTATGATAGTCCGCCGACAGACCGGCCAGGACTTTCTCCGTGGCCGCCTCCGCCGCGGCCAACGACGCTAGGTATTGGTTGTGACGTTCGTTCAGGTTGGCGTTGTTCGAGGTCCAGGTGAGCGTGGACCCCAAAATGGCGAGACTCACTCCGCCCAGAACGATGACGGTCGCCAGGGCGTACCCGTCTTGGCCTCGCGGCCGAATGTTGACGCTCGTGTTCATCGTGTCTTTCTCAGCGCGACCGCCTATTCCAATGCCCGGCGGGTGATCCTCGTGTGCAATTGGTAATAGTCGAAATACCCTCCCTGACCGATCATGATGTTGGGATTCACCAACTGGGAGAATTGCATCGTCAAACCGATGACCCGGTTGTTCAGGTTGTTCGTCAACACGACCCCGTCGTGGCTTTCCGCCCTGAAGATCAGTCGATTCGTGATCGAATGCGCCAGCACCACCACCGCGGTGTTCCCATCATCCGTTCGTTTCAGACGTCCATCTTCCCCGTCCCAGTAGTAACGAATGAACCGGCTGTCGTCGCCCTTGCGCGGATACACCTGAATCGCATTTCCAATCTGAGGTTCGCCGGCCGTGATCGGCGCGAACCCGTCGATATTGCCGGATCCAACCCGGATCACGCCCGCCGCCCGAACGTCCGAGACCAAACGGCTCAAGGCGCGCCGCGCCTCATCGCTGGCGCCCAACTTCGCCCGCACCAACTGATTCCACTCGAGACCGGAAATATGCACAAAGAGGAAGCCCACCACTGTGATCACGAACAACCCCAGCGAGACCATGAGCTCGCACAAGGTCATGGCCGCTTCGCGGCGCCGATTGCGCCCAGCCGGGCGCGGGTATTTGTGGATTCTTGTTTTCATTGGTCGGCGGCGCGGTACGTGGCGACGGTGTTGGTGAAAACACCCCGGCTCCCAAAAGCCCAGATGCAATCGACCCGGATCATTTTGAGAGGCGGCGTGGTCGAGATTGTGGTGACGGTCGTTAGGTTCGTGGCATAGGCGATGTTGGTGCCCGTCACCGGGATGTCGAGCACCTCGACCGTCATCGGGAAGTTGCCGCTCACCAGTTGGTCAAGCGGCGGGTAGGCCAGTCGATCCCACTTGGCAGCCCTCGCCTGCTCCAACCGCATCACTGCCAGGGACTGCGCCGCGAGAGAATGCGCTGACCATTCGGCGCGAATCGCGGCCTGGATATAGCCCAACATCATGCCGCTGATTAGGATGCCTCCGATAGCGATCGCCAACACGACTTCCATGAGAGTAAAAGCGCTTATCGCTCCGGTGTTGCCGATGGATGGTTTCACGAACATCTTGACTCCATGCCCAAGCAATCTCAGAACCATTCTCACGCCGTGTCGCCGAATGGGGCAGACTTGTCTTTGGTGTCCCAGCCCCATCGACATCACGCCAAAGATAGAAACTCGCAAAGGAGCAAAAACCGCCATCTGTGAAGGTGTTGAACGGCGACAAACCGCCCGCAACGATGGGGGAGCGAGCGCTTGACCCTGTCTTGATCTCGAACAGGCGAATCCGACTAACCGCGCCATGACAGGCGTGTCGAGCCGCAGGGCGTTGCGGGCAGGAATCGCAGCGCCTGGAGCCGTCAACGATAAGCATCATTAATCTCCGTATCGTCACCGCTCCCGGCTTCCGCCGGCTCTCGCTTCCCCGGGTCTTCCCTTTCTGTTTGACTCACTTACACCGAGTTCGGAGACTCGTCTCGTCTGGTCGGGGATTGGTTTTTGCCATGGGCAGGTTCAATGTGATGGTGCTGGAAGACGCGATCGTGACCTCAGTGGTCACGAGCCGGGCGCTGGAGTTGGACTTGCCGGACGCGGCGATTCATCGAGCCCAGTCGCTGTTCGAGGCCCGGCTGTTGCTCGAGACCTATCCCATCCACTTCTGCATCCTGGATGTTCAATTGCCCGATGGCTGCGGCCTCGATCTCATTCCCGACCTGGTGGCCAAGTATCCCAATGCCGGGGTCGTGATCGTGACCGCCTCCGCGTTGCCGGCCCATCGCGATTCCGCTTCCGCCTTCGGCGTGCTTCATTTCATGGAGAAGCCGGTGGACCCGCGCTGGCTGGGCAGACTGGCAAGGGAATACCGCGATTCGCTCGCGAGTGACGGAGCGACGTCGGACACCTCGTTTGCCGCTTCGCTGAAGCGACTGACGGTCACGGATATCGTGCAACTGAAATGCCTGGCGCGCGCAACCGTGGGATTGGCCTTCAGCCTCCGGGATTCGCGCCGTGGCTGCATTTACCTCGAAGAGGGGGAAGTGGTTCACGCCGAAGTGGCGGCGCACCCCAAGACGGAGGCCAAGCAGGGCGTGCCCGCGTTTCGCGAGATCCTCGGTTGGCGAGGTGGAAAAGTGGAGGAGATCAACTCACTGGCGGAGCAGCGGACCATGGATTGCCGCTGGCAGGAACTGCTGCTGAATACGGTTCAGTGGCTGGATGAATCCGCCGCCCCTCCGGCGGGAGCTGCCGCTGCGGACGAATCAGACCGTCCGCCAGCCCAAAGTTGAACTGTCGGAAATTGAATTCCGGCGGGCGGTTGAGTTCAAGCCGCCGCCTCTTCCCGGGTGAAGAACCCGGTGTGGCCGGTTTGATGACCTGGCACCGAGAGGAACTCCTGCTCCAGGAGACGTCGTTGGATCGGGCTGATACGGTCTTTCACCTTGGAGCCGATGAGTTCGCTGCGCAGGAGCACGAACCGGTCGCGCAGCTTCCGGATCACCTCCTCATGATCGATTCTTTGCTGGTCACCGCGCCACTGGCGCAGCCCGTTGAGCCCGACCAGGAGCGCATTCCGGGCGCCCATGATGGCAACCAAGAGATCCCGCTCCCGCTGGGTGACATTCGGAAAGAGGAAGTTGACTTCCAACCCGTGCGTCAGCGAGACGTAATCGTAGAACACCTTGCGCAGTTGGTCGTCTTCTTCGTCATACTGCCGGATCAGCCGGTCCATCGCGAACGCCGCGTACTCCGCCGCCGCGATCAGCAGCTCCACAGTGCGCGCGTCGTCGCTGACCCTTGCGAGGGACTTGGTGACTGGCGGAGCATCAAGTGTCATCATGTGAGTATTGGTGGTGAAGCAGGTTTCCGACCTTCTGCGAGCCGGGATCAGATTTCGTCCCAGGAGACCGGAAGGTAACCCGAAGCCAGACCGTAATCCCCCAACGCCTCGTCGTAGTGGAACTGGACTTTTCCGTTCATCTTCACCGTCTTCGAGATGCTGGCGCCCGCGAAATCGTAATTGTCCTTGCCCCCGCCGTTCAGCGTGAGGTCAGCCGAGGGGGCGTAGATGGCGCCAGAGAAAGCGCCGTTACCCGAGATTGCGATGCTGGTGTTGCCGGGCAGCCCGAAGTATTGGAGCCGCAAGGGACTGCCATTTTCGTTCCAGGTGGCGTTGCCGGCAAAGCTGGCGGAGGCGCCGCTCATGTAGACTTTGAGGCTGCCACCGGGCGCGATCTGCAGGGAATCGTTGCCGGAGAAACCGATCGAGTCCGTCACGTGCAAAACCGCGTCGCCCCGGATCAGGACGGTGCCTCCGAAGCGACTGAGTTGATACTCCCCGTCGCCGAGCACATAGGTGTAATTGACGCCTCCGATGGTCGCGCTTCCCGGAATCGAGTACCCGCTCTCGAAGGGGGCCTCCACCGGGTCGAACACAGCGTTCATATCATCGGTGAAAGCGCCGGGCTGCATGCCCTTGCTGTTATTCTTGTGCCATGCGGCGTCACCCACGATTCCGTTGGGGCCGATGGCCACGGCCCCCCCTTTCCCAGTCGAGACCTTGCCCATGATGTTCGCATTCCCCACATTCAATGAGTTGATCACCCCGGAGTTGGTGGCTATATCTCCTTTGTCCCCTTTCTTCGCGGGGTCGTACTTCCCGTTGGTGCTTCGGTCGGCATTCATCGAGTGGTAACTGTCGGTGCTCACATTGTTGCCGTTAAGATTGATGGTGTCCCTCGCCACCATCCCTCTGGCAAACACTGCGTTGCGGATGGTTTGCACCCGGACGCTTCGCTTCAGGTATCCGCTGGCGAAACGGCTGTCCTCCAGGCTCGGCCCAACCTGGCCTTGAATCATGCCCGCCGAAACGCCCGGACTGAGCGGGACTGGCACATACGCCGTCGAATAGATGACTGGCGTCGGACCGCTGACTTCGATGGCTACATGACAGTGGCTGTCGTCGATGCGGAGTTCCTTGGCATAGCGACCGTTCACGGGGGTCCAGCCATTGCTGTGCAATTCGCTTACTTCCCGATGCCGGAGCTGGGTCAGGGCCTCCTCGACGCCGGCTTCGAGCACGGGGATCGCCGAGTTCCAGGCCAGCGACCGCATGACCGACAGATTCTGGCTGGACACCAACACGAGATAACTGGCCAGGGTGAATCCGATGACCAGGCAGGTCAGCAGCGTGACCAGCAATAAGTTGGCTTGCTGCTGGTTTCGTGGATGGAGTTGGATATGCATCGGTGATTTGCGGTTTATTTTGACACTTGAGGATCAACGCTTGCGAATGACAACCTTGGCCGATTGCACGCTCTCAGTATTGGCTCGCTCGCCAAAGATCGACCGGGAACATTCCCAGAAGATCCGGACTTGTTTGCAGGTATCCACGGTCGTAGCTGGCAAAGCCTGCCAATCCGAGCTCGCTTTCCTCTGGAAATACCCAAACGAGAAGTTGAAGCACTCGCGCAACATCACCCGGACATTCGAACCCTCGGTCCGGGTCACGTTCTCCGTCCGGGGATCGTAACGGTAGATCACTTCACGGCCACTGCCGCCAAAGGGTGTCACCCAGAGTCTCAGGATACGCTCGTCGCTGCCTGACAGGACCCGGTCGGCCTGGCGAATCTCGCTGGTCATCTGATCCAAAGCGCCCCGGCTCAAGTTATCCAAGTCCACATAATTCGTCAGCGCGGCGAAGCTGCGTGCGCTGTAGAAACTCAGTGACATGACGGCTACGAGGCCGACGCTGCCGATGGCGATAGCAACCAGCAGTTCAACCAGGGTGAACCCGCGACGAGAACGATTAGTAACGATAGCGATGGAGGCCATAACGAGAGACGTAGGTTGACATTGAACGGCGCCTTAGTGTGCCACCAGACATCCAGCTCGCCTGCACGGTGACCAACCTGATGTCTGCCGCGTACGCGGCATCTGTGACGGGAGAAGTCTCGGGAATCTCAATCCGCAGATCGTAGCTCAAACCCGAAACCAAATCCGATTCCGGCGCGTAAAACGGCTCCGTCATGTGTCTTTGCATCTGGCCCAACTCCTCCCAGGTCAGCAGCCGGAGCGTTTCCGTCTTCTCCTGCAGGATTTGCGTGGCGCGGAGGTTTTCCCTGGCCAGTTGGATCAGCCCGAAGCCGGCGGTGATGCCGACGTAAAACACGGTGAACATGATCGCCAACAGGACGATGCCGACCAGGGCTTCCACGAGCGTGAAGCCTGATCGGGTGGCGGCCCATTTTCTTTCGGTAATGGCTGTCTTCATGTTGGACGCTGTTGATCTGTTTCTGGACGCTCGGTGAGCAGTGTGCCTGCCGTCTCATAATTGAGCAGAGGTGTACGGGGATGGGACAGCGCTCCAACATCTTTGATTATAAACGGTTAGAGGGCAGGCGGGCAGCGCGGACCCATGATGGCCCTGCCCTCCTTAGATCCGATTGGCCCTACCGCGGTGAGGGAAATCGGACCAGCGCCCGATCGTTGGACCGGGAATCAGAACTCAAACGCAGCGCATCTGCGTGATAGGCGAGGATGTCGGAAGGGGGAGAGCCTGTGAACGGATTCAAACAATCGAATCCTCACCAAGCGCCGTCCGTATCGCCGAGAGGACTTCGTCGCGATGGGGCGGTTTCGCGAAGAAAGCGGTCGCCCCGGCTTCGAGTGCCCGCTGGCGAACGTTTGCGCCGGTTTGGGCGGTGATGACGATGATGGGAGTCTTGACGCCCGCGGCCATTCGATGCAGCCAATCGATGATGATAAACCCGTCGAAAGTCGGGCTGAACGGGTCGCTTCCCGGCAGGCCGAGGTCCAGGATGATCAGATCGGGGCGTTCCCTCATCGCCAGACTGACCGCGGCCGAGCCATCCTGCGTCGAAACCACCGTGTATCCTTCCGTCTCAAGAAGTCTGCGCATCAGGGCGAGCGAGATGGTCTCGTCCTCAACGATCATGATTTTCTTAGTGCCCATGCTCTTTCGGGTCGTTGCGTCCAGGATTGTGGCAACAGCCGCCGAAATGGCGCTGACGCAGAACCCCTGCCATGGATCGGAACCCGTCTGAGGTCCCGGCGCCCATAGTCGAGGCTCAAGGTCCACCGGCGGAATTTGTCCTGAACGAAGCTCGTTTGAAGCGCTCGGCGGGATGGCGGCTATACGATTTCCCGGTAGACATCCGGGTGAGGGCGAGAGATGACAATGGCGTTGACCAGCACACCGGCCTCGCTGATCAGTTGCCGGCCGGCGGCCATGGCCGACTGAACCGAACCGACATCGCCGGTCATCGTGCAGTAGGCTTTGCCGCCGAGGGCCATGGCCAGCCGGATTTCCATGAGCGTCACGGCCGCCGCTTTGGCCGCCGCGTCCGCCGCCTGGATCAAGGCGGCCACATTAAACGATTCCAGAACTCCCAGTGCGCCCGTCGGCTCCACCGGTTGGCTGCGGCCCAACGCCACGAAAACATCCGGATGCACGTTCGCGATCACAAACTGGTCGATCAGACAGCCGTTGGCGGATTCCGCGCCGGCGGCCACCGCGCTCTGGACCGCGGCGGTTTCTCCGCCGATGAGCACCATAAACTTGCCGGAGCAGATCGAGCGGGACAGCAACAACCGGACATTGCCGGCCTTCAACATGGTGTCCGCCACCAGATACCCGGCGGCCACACTCGACAATTCGATCAAACCGATGGATTTCTCGCTCATGATGCGGGCTCAAGAATGATCTGCGTTTGGGTAAGTCCCGTGATGCGTCCTGACAACGGGGCATGAATCAGCGCGCCCATGGCATTGGGTGGCACCACCCCGAGGGCCTGCCCGGCAGCCACCCGATCCCCCACCTTGACAATCGGTTGGTTGGGGGCGCCGGCGCCCTGCTTAAGCGGCAGAAACAGGCGACGCGGGTGAAGCGGTTCCGCCTCGAAGGGGGCGGGCAGGTCATAGGCCTGGATGTGCAGCTTGCGGATGAGACTCTTGATCGGCACCCGTCGACCCTCATGCATCGGATGCGGTTTGACCGTGGCCGGGCCGCTCCATTTCTGGCCTGACCGGCGCATCTCGGCTTTCGCATCGTCGCATGCTTCCTTGGGAAACAGTTCCTCCGGGCAGGCGTACAGGGTGCAGAGACCGCACGAACAGCACAGGGCCGCCCACTGGTTGAACACGTCCTTGCCGGTGGCGGTGAAGGCGAGGGTTCGCATGACCTGATGCGGTTCGACGGCATAACCGAGCAGATAACGGGGACAGTATTCGGTGCAATACCGGCATTGGTCGCAGGCCGACTTGCCGATGCCCGCCTGCGATTTGGGCGGGGTCAGCTTGCGCTGCATGATGCGATGTGTGCGGGGCAGTACCACGGCGCCCGTGGTGGTCTTAGTGATCGGCAAATCCAGGTCTTGCGTCGTTTCGCCCATCATCAGCCCGCCAATGCAGAGGACGGGGTCGTCCGTGGCCAACCCGCCGGCGGCCGCAATGGCCTCCCGGAACGTGGTGCCGACCGGCACCGTCAGTGTCACCGGGTTTCGAACCGCCCCGGCCAGCGTGAGGGTTTTGTGCGTGACCGGTTGGCCGGCGGCGGCGGCGGTCACGTTGACCAGCGTCTCGACATTGCAGACCACCACCCCGACCTGCAGCGGAATCCCGGCGGGCGGTATGAGCCGCCCCGTCACTCCATACACCAAATCGTACTCGTCCCCGGCCGGGTAGTAATCGCCCAAGTGATGGACCTGGACCTTGGAGCCGGCGCACGCGGCTTCGACGGTTTCCAGGGCGTGCCGGTTCTTGGCCTTGATCGCAATCATGCCCGTGCGGGCGCCTACGGCGTCCATGGCCAGTTCCATCCCGCGCACCAGTTTGGCCGCATGCTGTTCCATGACCACGGCGTCCTTATGGAGCAGGGGCTCGCATTCGGCGCCATTGGCGATCACCGTATCTGCCTTGGCCGCCAGCTTCACGTGCGTGGGGAACCCGCCCCCGCCGGCGCCGACGACCCCCGCTTCTCGAACTTGGTCTACCAGTGTCATGGTCTGGGCGCAGATTAGGGCTTGAACCGCCAAAAACAAACCGATTTTCAATCAGTACGTTGCCGGCCACCTCCGGCCCTGCCGGGAGAGCCAGGCAGGACCGGGGTGGGGCCGGAAGTTTGAAACTGGTGGGCAGGGCTGGAATTCGCTACTGCAGCCGGAGCCGGTAGAATCCGGTGGGCTGAGCGGGATCGGGAGTGATGACAATCGTGGTGCCATTCACCGGCGTCCCGATGCGGGTCCAGTTGGCCGGGGAAAGCGACGGGGAATACTCGACTCGAACGTCGGCCGAAGCACCTTCCCATTCCAGCGTAATCGTTCCGTCCGGATTGAAACGGAGCGGTTGCAGGTTAGTGGGTGGCGGCGGCGGGAGATGGACGAAGGCAAAGGAGACGGGGATCTCGTTCCAGGCGGACCAAAGGTAGCGCGAGTCCTGGGCGCGCACGCGCCAATAGTAAACCGTACCGGGAACCATGCTGGCGGAGCCGGTGAAACGGCTGAGGGGGATCGAGATGGTCCAATCCGCCGCCGGTGGCGTGTTGGTGGTGGTAATGGTGTCCGCGTTGATCAGCGGCGTGGCGAAGTCCGCGTCGGCAGAGACTTGGAGGTGGTAAGCCCGGATGGAATCACCCAAGTCGGGATCGGTGGTTGGGTACCAGGTGAGCGTCCCATTGGTGTTGGCCAGGATCCATGAGGGTGAGATGACCGGAGCCACTGGCAGCGGCGGGTTGTTGAGTTCATTCACATAGAAGGTGGCCGTGGGCATCCAGGGACCCGTGTGTTCACCTTCCACGGCGCGGGAGCGCCACCAGTATTGATGATTGTTCTGGAGGTTGACATCGACCTGCCATGACGTGTTTCCCGGTCCGGAAGCAACACCCGGGTTCTGGGCTGCCAGCATCGACAGGGTGGCGTCGGCATACACCTCAAAGTGATAAACCACCGGTTCGCTTTGATATTCGACGGCGTTCAGAACCACCAGGGTGGGGCGGGCTGCTTCGACAATCGCGGATGGCAGCGGTGCCAGCAGTGTCGGGGCACCGGGGGCATCTTCGCCGATTCCGATTTGGTCGAGGAAGATATCCTCCTCTGGCGCGCGATAGTCGCTCGAAACCTGGAATCTCAGGCGAATGACCGCTCCGGCATGGGCTGCCAGCGGCAACTGAATGCGGGTCCAGTCGCCGGACCAGTCACTGTTCAGATTGCCCGCCGGCAGGTCGGCCCAGGCCAGACCGCCGTCGGTGGATACCTGCACCCGGAAGTAAGAGTAGCGGGTGAGTTGACCCCGCACCCAGAAGGTCAACTGGGGGTTCACTGCCGTGGCGAGGTTGAGTTCGCCTGCAAGGGTGAGCCACAATGCGGTATCGGGGCCAATGCGTCCGGCCGGGGTGTCATGGGCCGACCATGACCCGGCCTGGGGCCGGTTGTCCGACAAAGCCCAACTGCTGGGCAGCCAGTGATCGAGGCCATGCTCGAAGGTCTCGAAGAACGGATACGCAATCGCCCCGGAGACCAGGTTCTCGACCTTGATGTCATCGATCGACCAACCATCGTTCTCGATGCCGCCGTCTGTGCGCATTACAAAGCGCACCCAAACCTGATCCCGGTTCTTCCAAGGCGACAAGTCGATGACTTGCTCCTTCCATTCCGCGCGGGTTCCGGCCACGGAATAGACCCGGTGCCAGGAAACGCCCGCGTCCGGAGAAATCCAGAGCATGCCAAAGTCGCCGATGGCGATGGCATGACGATCCTGGAAACGAAGGATCGGCCAGTCATGACCGGTTAGGTCAACGCCAAACTGGGCAAAGCTCTCGGTACTGGGCGCGTAGTCGCCAGGGGAATCGACCAGGGCATGGCCCCCGTCCAGGCCGGCGCCCGGCATCGGTGCCCAGGTACCCGTGAAGGTCCAACCCGCCTGGGGTTGCTCAAGGTTGTCATTGAACGGAAAACCCACGCCTGCGGTCGTGGCCGAGGCTTGGTTCGATCCGGTCCCCGTGTCGTTGGCGTTGTAAACAAAGACGCGATAGTAGTAGGTCCGACGCGACCAAAGTCCGGAATCCGGATACTGCGTCAGCGCTCTGTCAGTGATCGTGCCGAGCAGGGTCGAAGCCTCGTTGACGGTCGGCGATTCAGAGCGGTAGATGCGATATTCTTGAAAATCCGGCAGGGTCGAGGCCGACCAGGTCAGCCGGAGCGAGGAGGCTTGGACGTCCGAAATCGGCAACATCGAGACGGCGGCCGGGGCATTTTCGAGGGTGATTTTGTCCAGGAAGATGTCCTGGGCCGGGGCCCGGTAATCGCACGAGGTCTGGAAGCGGAGGCGGATGGTCTGGCCGGCGTAGGGAGCCAGGGGCACCTGCAGCCGGGTCCAGTCGCTGGACCAGTCGCTGTTGAGATTGACTGTGGCCTGGTCCGCCCAGGTCAGACCGCCGTTGTTGGAGACCTGCGTGCGGAGGTAGGAGTAGCGAGTGAGTTGACCCCGCACCCAGAACGTCAACTGAGGATCGTTGGCCTCGACCAGGTTGATCTCGCCACCCAGCACCAGCCACAACTGCGTGTCGGGCGTCATCCGCCCTGAGGGGGTGTCCCAGATGGCTTGGGTTCCCGCGTAAGGTTGTTGATCGGTGAGCGACCAGCCCGCGTGCAGCCAGCGGCTGAGATCTCCTTCAAAACCCTCCTGGAAGGGGAGCGTTACGGACACCGGCGTGTGCTCGAGCACCGCGAGTTGGTCGATGGACCAGCCGTCCTCGGTGGTGCCCCCGTCCGTGAGCAGGCGGAAACGGATCCTCAGATTGCCCTGATTCTTCCAGGGCGACAGGTCGATGGACTGTTCGGCCCAGTCCGGGCGCAGTCCGGCGGCTCCGTAAACGATGGTCCAGTTGCCGCCGTCGGGGGAAACCTCCAGCCGCCCCCAGTCGTTGTCGGCCAGCCGATACCGGTCCCAGAACCGGAGCACCGGCCAACTGGTGCCCCGCAAATCAACCGCCGTCAACGCCCATGTGTCCGTGCTGTTGGCGTAGTCGCCGTTGGGCGAGTCACTCAGAGCCCCGGTGCCTTGATGGACCAGGCTGGTCTCGATCCCCCAAGTGCCACTGGTCACCCATGAATCCACGGTGTCCAGGCTGTCGGTCACCGGCAGGGTCAAGGGCACGGTGGTGGTTGAACGCTCGTTGGAGGGCGCGAAGGTGTCGTTGGCGTTGACCGCGAACACCCGATAATAGTAGGTCGTGCCGATCGAAAGACCGATGTCGGTCAGGCTCGTCACTGCCGGGTCCGCGAAGGATCCGATCGGCGTGTCCTGAACGGTCACGGTGGGATGGGTGGCCCGGTAAACCTCATACCGCTGGAAGGCGCTGCCCAGGGTGGTGGGGGTCCAGGTCAATTCCACCGAGCGCAGTCCGGGTACGAGTGAATTCAGCGAGACGGCGGCCGGGGCATTTTCGAGGGTGATTTTGTCCAGGAAGATGTCCTGG
>JAHDYP010000060.1:0-20578 GCA_023383055.1 Verrucomicrobiota bacterium
AAGCAAGACCCCGATTTCCGCGAGAGTTGGATGGGATTCATCCCCGTCGAAAAGCAGCTCATTGCTCGTGCGTTGAGCGAAGCTCCCTTTGCCCGGGCCGCCGGTCCTTGCCCGGTGGTCCTGTTCTCTGCCGGCTGGAAAGGTTGGACGTGGCGACAGACTTCGACCAAGGCGCAAGAACTGGCGAGCCATGGCTACGTCGTGGTTTGGGTCACGCATTACGATGCCACTTGGGCCTGCTTACCCAATCAGCGGGTCACTTACCAGACCGATGATCAGGTTCCCTTCACGGCGCCTGGACTGCTGGACCGGGTTCAGGACTTGCGGTTTGTGCTCGAGCAGTTGCAGCAATGGAATCAAGTAGGCGGCGAGTTCACGGGTTGTTTCGACCTCGAGGCCGTGGCAGCCATAGGGTTCTCCTGGGGCACGTATTCGGCGGCGGAGTTCTGCCGCCTGGAACCGCGATGCCGGGCCGTGATTCAGCTCGATTGCGACGCCGGGGCTGAGACAGCGCCTGACCTGGTTCGGTTGGGCCTGCAGAAGCCCATTTTGATTCTGAACCGAGCGGACAACTTCAAAACCGATCTGTACGACAAGGCAACCGAAGACGCGGTGTGGGCGCAGATCAGCGGATCGGCCCACGCCAACTTCTCGGACGGGTACTGGGTGAACTTTCCGAACGACCTCGATCGCAGTCAGGAGATTGTGCTGACCCTCAGGGCCTATGTTCTCTGGTTCCTGAACAAGCATCTGAAAGGAAGCACCGATCCGATGCCCGCACTCGCGGATTATCCACGCGTCATCAACTTCAAGCAGAAGTAACAATTCAAGCGTCAACCTTCGTGATTATGAACGCACAATTGTCAAGACCAGTTCGATTCCTCACCGCGCTTTGGCTGGGCTTTTGGGCGACAGGTCCATTGGGCCGCCGCGCAGACACCACCGGAGCTTGACGTCCAGACTTATGCCGGCCTGACGGTCATCGGCGAGATCGGCAAGGTCTACTCGATTGAATATGTGACGGATCTGACCAACCCAGCCGAGAGCGACTGGCGGTGCTTGGAGTATCTGCAACTGCCTGCAAGCCCCTATCTGTGGGCGGACAAGTCGGCGACGGCGACGGGGAAGCGGTTTTACCGTGGGGTGGCGATGGAGGTCCCGACCAACATGGTCTTCATCCCGCCGGGGACGTTTCGGATGGGGAGCCCGACGAACGAAGTGGACCGCTTCGACGTGGAGGGCCCACAGACGGATGTGATTATCAGCCGGGGATTCTGGATGGGGAAGTATGAGGTGACGCAAGGTCAGTATGAGGCGGTGATGGGGAACAATCCGAGCTGGTTCAATGGGGTGCGCACGAATGTTTGGGACGAGATCTGCCAGTGTCTCACGAACGTTGACTTCACGGACCTCAATCGTCCGGTGGATACGGTATCGTGGGACGACGCGACGGCCTACTCCAACGCGCTGACGGCACGGGAACAGTTGGCGGGGCGGATACCCGCCAACTGTGTTTACTGTCTGCCGACGGAGGCGGAGTGGGAATATGCATGTCGGGCGTGGACTTCGACGCGGTTCAGCTTTGGGGATGACCCTGGTAACACGAACCTGACGAACTACGCCTGGTACGGCGAACACAGCGACTGGGCGACGCATCCGGTAAGGGCAGAAGGTGCCGAATCCCTGGGGTTTGCATGACATGCACGGGAACGTGTGGGAATGGTGCCAGGACTGGCCTGACGGTTATGTCGGTGGGATTGCTCTTGACCCGCAAGGGCCTGAGACGGGCTCGTTCCGCGCGATCCGCGGCGGCGGCTGGAACCTTCATCTCTTCGTGGATCTATACGGGGACTGCCGGTCAGCGTTCCGCTTCTACAGCCCTCCGGAAAGCAGCCGCAACTCCTTCGGTTTCCGGGCTGTCCTGGCCCCAGGGCAGGCATGAGCTGAAGCAGGCGGAGCGGTCCGGAGCAGGCTGGCGTAGCGCGGGACGCGCAAGCCGTGCCTGTGGAGTGGCAGCGGAGCCCGCACAACTGAGGCCTATGTTACGCCCTTTACCACCCCCACGCTAACCAGCGCCCCGCGCAGAGCGTGCACCAGCGTAGACAGCGCCCTCACATCTTCTGCCAGTTCCTCGCACTTATCGCGCAGGGCCTGAACCTCGGCCTGGGTGGGCGGATCGGAGATGGTCAGCCCACCAATCTCGCCATCCGAGTTGCCCAGAGTCACGGCCGCATGGTCGGCGTTGACTCGATTACAAAGATTGTTGAAGAAATCCTGTAACATCCGGTCGTTTTTCCCGTTAGTACAAAGTGAAGGGGTGGTGTGTAGCCATCCCAGGCTGGGAATGCGCATTCCGGGTGGACCGGGAAGGCGCGTTTCCGTGCCACTGACTGCCCCCACGAGCCGCCGACTCGCTTCGTTTCGGCCGACGACCCGCGTGCGATGTGAGTGATGTAGCACTGAATGGTTTTCTGCCAGTCACGATTATGAAAGCGACCAATCCGGCTTTCCTGCTGGGGCTTCTGCTAGCCGCCACAAGTGTCGCCGCCATCGCCGCCGCACCGCAGATCACGAATCAGCGGCAGCATGTTGCGGTGGATCTCGGGCAGACCAATACGTTCAGGGTGACCGCGAGAGGTGAAGCGCTATCGTATCAGTGGCGGCTGGATGACCACGACCTGTCGTTTCAGACAAACCAGACGCTCACCATTGGCCCGGCCCAAGCCACTGATGAAGGCGACTACTCGGTCGAAGTTCGCAATGCCGAGGGCACAGTAGTGAGCACTCCGGTCCGGCTCTGGGTCGTTCCTCCTGCCACCGACTTCATTAAAGGCAACTACACAAACAGCATGGGCGAGCGCTTGCCATATTTCTATCACCTGCCGGCTGACTACGATGCCGGCCGCAGTTATCCCTTGTTCTGCTTGTTTCACGGGACACCGGGGCATGAGGGCATGATCACCAATGCTCTGTCTGGCTACACCGGTTACGCCAACATGCCTGCCCTGAAGACAATGGCCTCCTACCGACAACAAAGCCGCGACCCGGTGGTCCTGTTCTGGCCGACGCGCCGCACGGGAGACGACTCATGGAACGACGCCTATCTGCGACTCGTGTCCAGCACGCTTGACGAGCTGCTGTCCGAGTTCAACGTGGATACCAATCGTATTTATGTTGCCGGAGGCTCGGAGGGTGTTCACGCCGCCTGGGACATAATCGCGATGCGCCCCGGGTTCTTCGCTTGCGCTGGGTTTGCCGCTGGCTGGCAAGGCAACGCCCGCATGACTTCGGTCAAGGATGTCCCCTCGTGGGTTTGGTGTGCGGCGGATGATTCTCTTGTGGCGGACACCCGTACTTTGGTGCGAAGCCTCCGCACGGTAGGAGCGAATCCCATCTATACGGAGTACCAGACGGGTGGACATCTCGGCGGCATCTTTATGGGTTTGCTCACGCCGGCGATGGTTGACTGGTTGCTGGCTCAACGGCGCGGCGAACCCTCTTCCACCGAACCGCTTCTTTCCATCACCGATCCTTCTGACTCCGTCATCACCACCGGCGCGCCGAGGTTCGATGTCGCCGGTTTCGCCGAAGCCCTGGGTCAGAACGTGACCCAGGTGACGTGGGAAAACACGACGAGCCATGGGACGGGACTGGCCGTGGGCACCAACCTCTGGAGCGCCACCGGCATCCCCCTCGTCGCCGACAAGACCAACGTGATCATCGTGACTGCGACGACGACCAGTTGGGCCCCCGCGTTTGGCGGAAACACGACTTTCAACGACACGTTGACCGTGGTTCATTTACCGATGAAGGCGACCTTGATGCTGCAAGGGCCGGACGCACTGGTGAATTGGACGGGGGGGATGGGGCCGTATTGTATTCAACGGGCGACCGACCTGGGCCAAGGTGATTGGACGGACTTTTTGATCAATGCCGTGCCGCCGCTGACTCTGCCCCTGGACGGGACGAAGGGGTTCTACCGCATCGTCGGGCAGTGACCCTACGCCAGCCCCCACCATCGTCCGCCGCGACCGACGCCCACCTCACCGCGTGTCCCAAGACCGAAAGCGCCCTCACGTCATCGGCGAGTTCCTCTTAAACAGAGCGGAGGGCCTGAACCTCAGCCTGCGTGGGCGGATCGGAAATGGTCAGGCCGCTGAACTCGCCGTCTGTGTTCCCGAGGGTCACGGCCGCCTGGTCGGCCCCGGAGGACTGCACGACTGCCGCACTCGGGTACACCGTCTCACGGCGATCATGTAAGCTCTATCTCAACACGGCAATGGTCGCTTGGACCCCAGTGATCGATTTCGTTCAGCGCACACACGCGGAGATGCGCGGCCAGACCGGTGGACGCAAACACGAAGTCGAGCTGCCGCGTGGCGGTGGCTGGAGTCTGGTGACTCGTGTGGTACGTCGGAACATTGGCGCTTTCGATAGGGAGTTCATCAGGCCACGGTTCGGCACGCCGGCCGGCTGGCGCCTGCGGACCCACAAAGGATAACCCGAGCGCCGTCATTCTCGCGAAGACGGTTGCATACCGAGATGCCCAGTACGCGGAACCGCCCTCGCCGTACCCGTGCAGGATGTTGAGATCACCCGCCGCGATTATTCGGTGGCCCGTCTGTTGGCCGACAAGTGCCGAGAGGTCAGAGATGAGCCGATTCCCGAGCATTGCACCCAGGAACTGAAATCGCTGCTGCGGCCAACCATGGTATTCGCGGGCGAAGCGCTCTTCGGGTCGTGCTCGTCCAAGGTCAACCGTGAGTTGGGCGCCCAAAGCGCCACTTTACCGGCACGCACCGATAGCGCATCGTCACCGGGAAGTGATCCGTGTAAAGGCCACGGTCAGCTCGTCCGGCATGCCGGTGCTCCCCGATCAGTACTCCAGGTGCAGCCCGGCGCGCCCTTGGGCAACAGATTCAGACACGAGGAACCTTTGGTTGATGCAGTATGGGGCGGAGGAGATCGTGCGGCTCCAGACCAGAAACCCTGGGTTTGGAGCCAAGCGGATCAGGCAGTTACTGCGGCGGATGTTCCTGTTGACGGCCAGCGCGGAGACAGTACGGGGTCCGGCTCGAATGGGACGCCAAGGGCTTACCTGCAGCCAACTGGCCTGAACCCAAGCACTTCCTGCAGCACCAATGCCGGCGAGGTTGGGAGTCATAGTTTCCCCTCCGGCTGGCTGTGGTTCCCGGCCTGGCGGGGCCCGTTGCGTTCCCCCCTCTTTCGGTCCATGGCGCGTTTCCAGTTTTGCGCTATTGTCCGGCCGAATGAGAGTACGGTTCTTTTCGAGCCTGCGGGCTGCGCTTTGCACATTTCTGACAGGCGTGTTCCTGCCTGCTGCGGGGCAGGTGGTGACGGTCCCCAGTCGGACCTACGGCTTGGGCGATCTCGGTCCGGGGGCCGTTTCTCCCGATGCCCGGCACTTTGCCACTGGCGGGCAAAGCGCCGCTTACATCTGGGATCTGTCCACCGGCGCCGTCCGCCATCGGCTTGAAGGCCTTGGGGCCCAGATCGGGGCAGTTGCCTTTTCTCCCGATAGCCGGCTGCTGGTTGCGGGAAGCCGATTTGGTGGCCTCGGTGTATGGACCGTGGAAGACGGGGCACGGCTCCGCTTGCTGTCGGCACACCGGTCCGAAATCATGTCCATTCAGTTCTCGCCCGACGGGGCGCGCCTGGTCACTGCCAGCGCCGACAACTCTGCTGCAGTCTGGTCGGTTGAAACGGGTGAACTCCTGCGACGCGTAGGTGTGCCTGGCAACTTTATTAATGCCGCCATTTTCACGGAGGATGGACGCGGTTTGCTGACGGCCGACACCTCGCCCACCAACTCGGTTCGGTTCTGGGACCTCGAAACCGGGGAGACAGTCCGCCAGTTCGGCCTGCACCAGGGCCAAGTGCTGTCCCTGGCTTTGCTGCCCGACGGCACGCTGGCCAGCGGCGGTGAAGACCAAACTGTCCGGCTCTGGGAGGTGGCTTCCGGCCAACCGATCGCCACGCTTTCCGGAGCGCGCGGGAGCATCCGGCACCTTGTTCCGGTACCTGGTACCAACACGCTAATCGGCGGCTGTCTCGACCAACGCGCGGTGGTCTGGGACACTTCCACCCGCATCGCGGTGCAGGAATGGTCTACAGAAGCCAACAGCATGAGCCTCGTGCCGGGCACCCAGATGCTGCTGATTCCCAGCCCGGACCTCCTCGTGCGTCTCGTCGATTATAACAGCGGTCTCACCCAGCAAGCCTTTTCGGGCCACACCACGAGCGTGACGCTGGGCGTTGGTTTTTCTCCCGACGGCCACTACGTGCTTTCTGGGGGCGTCGAAAAAGCTACGCGGCTTTGGAATCGCACCAACGCGGCCCAGGTGCGCGTCTTCGAGGGGGCTGCTTCGGGCACTTCCACTGCCGTGTTCTCTCCGGACGGACGATTCGTCCTGACCACGGCGGGCGTTCCGCGCAAAGTGGCCCAACTTTGGAACACCGAAACCGGCCAGCTCGAACGCGAATTCTCGGGGCACACCGACTGGCTGATCGACGCGGCATTTTCCCCGGATGGTACGCGCGTTGCCACCGGTTCCCAGGACCGCACCCTGCGCGTCTGGGACACCGCTACTAGCCAGTCCCTGCAAACGTTCAACAGCGGGGGCTCCTTCGTGCAGTGCGTGGCGTTTTCCCCGGATGGAACACTCGTGGCTGGCGGCGGCTCGGCCTTTGACCCCAGCGTGCGCATCTGGGAGGTCGAGTCCGGTCAGCCCAAAGCACTGATTTCGATGGCCGAGTCCGGCTCCGCCAAGGCCCTCGCTTTTTCCCGCTCCGGCAACGAGCTCTTCGTGGGGTGGGATGAGGGTTTGATCCGGGTCCTGAACTTGTCCACCGGGCAAATGGAACGGGAGCTCTATGCCGGCGGGTTTCTGGGCGGGTTCGCCCTTTCCCCGGATGGCGAGCTTCTGCTCCTAGGGGAAGGCTGGCCCAGCTTCACTGCCCGGCTGATCCACTGGCGTTCCGGCCGCACTCTCCGGGTTTTCGGTGGCCATACGGCGTCGGTGGAATCCGTGGCGTTCAATGACCGCGGCACGGAAGTTCTAACCGGGGCCGACATCTTGCGGCTGTGGGATATCACCGACATCGCGGCCCGCCTCACCGCTGAACGCAAGCCGGCGGGGCTTGAGCTGCGCTGGAAACTGGGAACGCTCCAGGAAGCTCCATCCCCTTCGGGCCCGTGGTCGGATCGGCCCGGGGCGGCCAGTCCTTTCACGGCACCGGTCGATGCTCCCTCCGCCTTCTTCCGCGTCACCGTGGCTCCCTGACCTCAGCGGTCGCTCGGGAGCCTTCCCGTTCGATATTGGGTATCGCTCGGGGCAGACATGAACTACGTGGACGGCGACGGGCGCAGCCTGCACCGAGAAGTCATGTCATGGTTGGACTGGCGGCTCGATCCAGGATCCACACGCAGAGAAGAGACAAAGCGATTCGCGCTGGAGTGGTTTGCGGCGGGAGTGCACTGGAAACCTGTAAGGGATGACTTTCGCACTGTCCGCAAGTGCCTCACCAGACTGTCGGTGGTGGAGGCATACGAATTGATCCAACTCTTTGCGGCAGAGGATGTGATTCCTGCCGAGACACTTGCCCAGATCCTTGATACTCCCAAGCTCAGGGCGCACTTGGTGGACCGACACGCGGCCATCGTCTCCCGCATTCCGCGTTTGGCGAATTGGATTAAGTGAGGGGCCCCGGATCAATCGGTTGCACCGCGGTTGACGCATTCGTTGGTCACCTCGAGACCAGCTCCAGTAAGCCGCTGATCTTCACAGCTGAGGCTGAATTCAATTTGATCGTCAGAGAGGTGCTGCGGGTTGGGAGTCGACGGTTTACCGTCGGGTCCTTCTTTATGCTTTTCGGATGAAGTGACCTGGAATACATTCCGCGCCAACGCCATGCACTGGATTGCCCCTTAGGAGAAGGACACCGACAACGCCGCGCTCGAAAAACGCCTCTGGGACACCGCCGACCAGTTCCGCGCCAACTCCGGCCTCAAGGCGCAGGAATACTCCGGCCCGAACCTTGGCATCATCTTCCTCCGCTTCGCCGAAGTCCGCTTCATCGGCCAGCGAGCCAAGCTGGAAAAGGCCAGCGCATCGTCCCGCCGTGGATCACGGCTGGATGAACCCGCCGCGTATCACGCCGAAGGCATCCTCTACCTCTCCCCCAACGCCCGGTTCGATTTCCTGCTGAATCTGCCCGAAGCCAAGGACATCGGCGCGAAGGTCAACGACGCCATGCGCGACATCGAGAAGCACAACCCGCAGCTCGCCGGCGTCCTGCCCAAGACTTACAACCTCTTCACCAGCACTCTCCTCAAGGAACTGCTGAAGAAGGTCTCCGAGATTCCCGCCACCGTGGACTACGACGCCTTCGGGCGCATCTACGAATACTTCCTCGGCGAGTTCGCCCGCACCGAGGGCCAGAAAGGCGGCGAATTCTACACGCCGTCCTGCATCGTCCGCCTCCTCACGGAAGTCATCGAGCCCTACCACGGGCGCATCCTCGACCCCGCGTGCGGCTCGGGCGGCATGTTCGTCTCCTCGGCGCGGTTCGTGTCCGAGCATAAAAAGAATCCCAGCGCAGAACTCTCTATCCACGGCGTCGAGAAGACCGACGAAACCGGACGCCTCTGCCGCCTGAACCTCGCCGTGCATGGCCTCGAAGGCGACATCCGCCACGGCGGCCAGGTCAACAGCTACTACGACGACCCGCACAAGGCGACGGGCCAGTTCGATTTCGTCCTCGCCAACCCGCCGTTCAACGTCAACGCCGTGGACAAAGAGCGGTTGAAAGACATGGTCGGCCAAAACCGCCGCTTCCCGTTCGGCCTGCCGCGCACCGACAACGCGAACTACCTCTGGATTCAACTCTTCCACTCGGCGCTAAAGGCCTCGACCGGCTCGGTCGCGGGCGGAAGGGCTGGATTTGTGATGGCCAACTCCGCCTCCGACGCCCGCGCCTCCGAGCAGGAAATCCGGCAGAAACTCATCGAAAGCCGCGCCGTGGACGTGATGGTCGCCGTCGGCCCGAACATGTTCTACACCGTCACGCTCCCTTGCACCCTCTGGTTCTTCGACAAGGCGAAAGTTTCGCCACCCTCTACCTCTGGGAGAGGGGCTGGGGGTGAGGGTAAACTGAACCGTGCGGAAACGGTTCTGTTTATAGATGCGCGCCACATCTGCCGGCAGGTGGACCGCGCGCACCGCGAATGGACGCCCGCGCAGATTGGCTGAGCCGCAGCCTGAGCGACGAGCAGCAGCGGCACGTCAGGGAAAACATGACTGAGGAGGAGTTGGTCATCTTCGACATCCTGACGCGCCCGGCGCCGGAGATGAGTCCGGAGGAGCGGAGCGAGGTGAAGAAGGTCGCTCGGGAACTGCTTGGCCGGCTCAAACAGCTGTTGGTTCTCAACTGGCGGCAGAAGTCATCGGCTCGGTCGCAACTCAAGCTGGTCATCGAGGACGTCCTGGATTCCGGCCTGCCGCGGATTTACGACAAGCCGCTTTACGAACAGAAGTGCTTCGCGTTGTTCGAACACGTTTACGAGAACTACCCGGAACGCGACATCGGCACCTACGGCACGGCGACATGATGTTGATCCCAAAGGGTCTTTTGCGCTTAGACTCGCTGACCCGAAATCCGTTTCCTGGGATCCCCGGTTGGGCGGGCGCCACCCCCCCCCCCGGGGGGGGTGCTCGGATGGACGGGACAGGACGGGACACGGCAACCTATCGGGCTGTTCGCGGAGCTTGGTTGGCAGGTGGCCGGGCCGCCGCCCTCGGCCGGCGGTGCTGGCGAGCCCCGTGACGCGGGGTTGCTTGGTCGCGAAACCAAGGGCGAGGTGGGCCTTGTTCCCCGGTTGCGCGCGGCGTTGTAGAAGTTGAATCCCAGGCGAGGCTGAGGCGCAGTCTGAGCCAGAGGCAAAAGGGGCATTGCGTCGCAATAACTCTTGCAAGCCTTATGCGGTGGGTTACTCTCGGTTAACGCATGTGATCGATACCGCGCAAGGTTTCCGCTCTAACTCTATGGTGTTATGAATACTGAAAAGAGCATTGCGATCGCCTGTTTCACGGGGGCCACGTTGGGAGCCGTGCTGGCGCTTCAATGGGGTTATTTCTGGTGGATCGGGGTATTTCTTGGGGGTGCGGTCGCATACTTCAGCTTCCGATTCAGGGAGGGAATTGTGGCTGCCCGTCGGGTTTGGCGGTCGTTAGCCAGGCCCAAAGCGGCGGCGTGGCGAACCGGGATCTGGAATGTGGCGCGCCTGACGGGTGCCGTGATGGCATTGCTGTGCTTCGGCGTCTCGATACTCATCATGATCGTTGGAGTGGCGATGTCGCTGGCGGTTGGGGAGGGGCTATCCTTCAGCGGGCAGGGTCAATCCGGTATGTCGGGAGAAGCCGGCATCGCGGCGCAGTATTGGGTCATCGTCGCGGCGGCGTTGCTTTTTGCCGTTGTGTTGGCTGTGTTTGGCGTTTTGGTTGCGGCCAACGACCGCAAAGCCGCCTGCCGTACAATCCTGAGCTGCTTTCTGCTGACCCCGCTGGTATTGCCCTTCACCCTCGCGTTTGTCATTGGGTCGGCGCTCCTGCCGCGCGCGGGCAGACTCGTTGTCAGGTTGGCGGTGGTCGGTTTGCAGGCGGCGCGACAGTTATTTGTGCTGATTCATTCCGAGCTTCGAGTGCTTTGCATGACCGATGCGATGATCGGGGCCGTGGCGGGCTTTTTCTGTGGCCACGCGCTGGTTGGCGGGCTCATTGGGGCGGTGTGCGGGCTGGTGGACTACAAGCTGGTCTCGGTACGATTGCTGAAAGTCGTGAAGGCCTGATCCCTGGAAAACGCTACGTTCCAGGTTCGAGGCCAGGAAATCGAGACTGCCGGCCTGTTTCACCGGGCAGAAGTCTGGCTCACATGGAGTCTGGGATTGCGGGGCTGGTTCGAAAGTTCGCTTGGTGGAGGGGCTGGAGAAGCGTTCTGCCGCGCGCTCCGTGAAATCCCTCTGCGAATGCCCCTCGCAACAGAACCGCGTCACCGTCAGTCTCGTTCAAGTCGCCACTTGGGAGGGTCAAGTCGCGGCCTGGCTCTCAATGACGTTGAGGGCGAATTGTTCGCACACCGAACGCACCCGGTTCAGATCTTGATACTCGGCCCGAAGCGCTCGCCACTGACGTAAGTCCACGCCCGAAGAGTCAGCCGGGTTGTCGTGAGCGGCCTCGGCAAACGCTGTGAGCGCGCCGGCGGCCGTTAAGCCCGCAAGCGTGGGCAACCAGAGTCCTTCATGTTCCACAGCCTCCAGGGGTTCCTCCCGACGCAACTGCCGGACCCCGACCTCATCCTCGCCGACCCGGCCGAGAATCAGCACCGGGCGACGCAACCGGGCGAAAGTGAATCCTGGAATCTCCCCCAAAGCCGATTCGACTTCCTCGAACCTCTCGCGGAGGTACGGGCTTACAAAGTCCACATCGAGCGAAACGCGGTGGCGGGCATAGATGGCGGCCGCGGATCCCCCTACGGCCACTGCGGGCAGGAAAAGCAGCCGCCCCTGGACCTGACGCGCTGTTGCGAGCAGACGTTGGAACTTTTCTTGAGCGTTGCCCGGCTTCACGAGTGGAGGGGCTTGTCCAAGACGGCGGCGTCCATCCGGGCCAGCAAAGCCAGCCACAACCGGCGTCCGCCAACCAGCTCGGGATCGGCGCGTTGGAGGAGCCGCGCCAGCAGCGCGCGAAGCTCGGGGTCGCGACGGGCGGCATGGTAGAGTTCCCACCACGGTTCCTCGTCGCCGCGCAGCGCCATGTCGACAACTCCGGCCGGGGTCAACTGGTCGCTCCAGCGATCGGAATTCTTGGTTCGAAATGAAAACATGCCGTGGCGATGATGCCGTTAAAAGCTCCGGTTGCGCAATCCCGGAGAAGCGGTGACGGTGAGTTCTTGGTTGCCTCCGACACCCGCAACGTGGAAAGCGGGAAGCGCCACAGGCTGCAAGGACCATCAAACACCCCGACAGTTCTGCCGCGGAGCTATCACAGACGCGTATATCCTGCCTGGTTCCAAGGGAACACCAAGCCGAAAGCCGCGGAAAACGTTCGCGAATGGCGATCGAATTAAAGCGAACTTGCCATGACCGGCTCGGGACCTACACTGCGCCCCCGCATGATCAAATGGGGCACGTTGAATCCGGAGCAGCGCCGGGCGGTGGAGGCCGTTCGCGGTCCGGTTTTGATTCTGGCGGGTGCGGGCACGGGCAAGACGCGGGTGATTACGTGTCGGATTGCGCATTTGATGGAGCAGGGGACGGATCCGGCGAACATCCTGGCGGTGACGTTTACGAACAAGGCGGCGCGGGAGATGCAGTCCCGCGTGACGGAGTTGTTGCCGCGGCGGAGGCCGGCGGCGGAGGGGGAGCGGCCGGTGCGGCCGACGATTTGCACTTTTCATTCATTGTGTGTCCGGATTCTGCGGATGCACATTGGCCGGCTGGGGTACAAGCCGAATTTTGTGATCTACGACGAGAGCGAGCAGTTGGGGGTCATCCGGAAGCTGTTGAGCCGGGTATCGACCGGCGGGCCGCAGCAGGATCCGGCGGCGGTATTGGGTTTGATCAGTCGTTATCGGAACGGGATGGGGGGTGCGGGCGCGTTTGCGGATGAGAAGGTGGCGATGCTGGCGGAGCATTTACGGGGGCGGTATGAGTCGACGTTACGGGCCTGCAACGCGGTGGATTTCGACGATTTGATACTGCTGGTATTGCGCCTGTTTCGGGAGCACGCCGAAGTGCTGGAGAGCTGCCGGGATCAGTATCGCTACGTGATGGTGGACGAGTACCAGGACACGAACGCGGCGCAGTACGAGCTGGTGTGCAAGCTGACCGCCGAGCATCGGAACCTGTGCGTGGTGGGAGACGACGACCAAAGCATCTACGGCTGGCGCGGGGCGGAGATATCGAACTTGCTGGACCTCGAGCGGCATTATCCCGAGGTGAAGATCGTCAAGCTCGAACGCAATTACCGGTCGACGACCAACATTCTCGAAGCGGCGAACGCGGTGATCCGGCACAACGCGCGGCGGCGAGCGAAGCGGCTTTGGTCGGATCGGGGTGCGGGCGCGCCGATCACGATTCATGCTTTCGACAGCGATGAAGAGGAGGCTCGCGGGCTGGTCGAGGAAATCCAGGCGGAACATTTGGGCCGGCGGATGCCGTGGGGGGATTTCGCGATTCTGTTCCGGACGAACATCCAGAGCCGGCCGCTGGAGACGGCGTTGCGCCAGGCGCGGATTCCTTATCGGCTCATCGGGGGTCAGAGCTTCTTCGACCGGCGCGAGGTGCGGGATTTTCTGGCGTATTTGAAAGTGTTCACCAATCCGGACGATGACATCAGTCTGCTGCGGGTGGCGAATGTGCCGGCGCGGGGTTTGACCGCGGCGACGATGGAGCGGTTGCTGGCATTGAGCCATGAACGCGGTGGCACGGTGTTCGCCGCCATGCGGGCGGCCGGGGAAGGTGACGGGTTGGGTGTCCGCGCGCGGGAGAGTGCGATTCGGTTTGTCGAGCTGATTGAATCCGCGCGCCGGGAACTGCAGGGGGCCGGGACATGGTCCGCCCGCCGTTGGGGCGAGGAGTGGTTTGAGCGGATTGGGTATTTTGCCGATCTGCGGCGGGGCGAGCGGGACGCGGAGGCGGCGGAGAACCGGGTTCAGAACGTGAAGGATTTGCTGACATCGCTGGAGGAGCACCGGAGCGGGGCGCCGGCGCTTGAGCGGCTCGGGTCATTTCTGGAGGAGGTGACGCTGGATACGGAGCGGCAAGAGGAGCAGGAGCAGGCGGTGGACGCGGCGACGCTGATCACGATTCACAGTTGCAAGGGGCTTGAATTCCGGCGGGTCTACATTGCCGGGGTGGAAGACGGGCTGTTGCCGCACTCGCGTTCGACGACGGAAGGTTCACTGGATGAGGAGCGGCGGTTGTTTTACGTGGCGATGACGCGGGCGAGGGAGAAGCTGGTATTGAGTCATTGCGCCCGGCGCAAAAAGTATGGACAGTCGGTGCCATGCCATCCCTCCCGATTTCTGAAGGAACTTCCGGGGGAGTTGATCGAGGATGGGCAGGCGCGGGGGCGGGCGTTGGTGCCGGTGAAGGAAGGGGGGCAGTGGTTTGCCGATTTGCATGCGGCGTTGGATGGAGTTCCCGAGGTCCCGGGTTGAGGGAGGGGTGGTGGTGGGGATGGGATAGCTGCAACTTCGGGGTTTCGGGAGGTGTTCTGATAGGCAGATGAGCCCGGACGTGGACCAGGGCAGCGATGACAGAACCGCAACAGTTCGAGGTGTTTGTGAAGTCGTATCAGAACATGGTGTTCAGCGGGGCGGTGCGCATGTTGGGCAATGAGACCGAGGCCGAAGATATTGCCCAGGAAGTTTTCCTGAAGGCTTACGAGCGGTTCGACGATCTGCGAACCAGTGCGACGGCCGGGGGTTGGCTGAAGACCGTGACCCGCAATTTGTGCCTCAACCATCTCACGAGGTATCGAGCTCGCTGGAAGTTTTTTTCCGAGATGGTGTCCGAACACGAGGGGGAGGAGAAGGAGATCGAATGGGCGGCGCCACAGACCCATGAGCAGGACTTGGCGGCGGCCGACCGCCGTCGGCTGCTGGAGTTGGTGTTGCAGCGGCTGCCGCCGGCTCAGCGAATCCCGCTGGTGCTTTATCATTTTGAGGATATGAGCTACGAGGCGATTGCGGAGAAGCTGAACATTTCTTTGAGCAAGGTTAAGACTGACATTCACCGGGGGCGCGAGACGCTGCGTCGCAAGTTGCGGCTAGGGAGCACGGGGGAGGAACTGGCCGGTTTATGTGGCGCGGAGGATCCGTGTCCGTCCTGATGATGATCGAGTGAAATCCAGGTGAAGTGCCATGAATGACGATGAGCAACTGAAGCTCGAGGCTCTGATCGGGCGGGAGCTGAAGCAACTGCCGGATCTGCAGGCGCCGGAAACGTTGTTTCACCGGGTGATGCTGGAGGTGCACACGCGGGCACGCCAGCCGTGGTGGCAACGGTCGTGGCATGGATGGCCGCCGGCATTGCAGGCGGTGACGCTGGTGTCGCTGTTGGGATTGGCGGCCGTGGTTTCTTACGGGCTCGGTCAGACGTTGCAGGAGATTCCGTACGAAGCCCTGGAGGGGGTGTTCTATGAGTGGCTCGGGCCGCTGGCCCGGATTTGGGAACTGGGCGAGACGTTGATGAACGCGGTGGTGTTGGTGATGAGATCGGGTGGTCAACAACTCCTGCTTTATGGGTCGTTGATGATCCTGGTGGTTTACGCCGCCTGCCTGGGTTTGGGGGCAGCGGTGGCTCGGGCGGTCTTGAGCCGGGCTGGGAGTGGAAGGATATGAACTGTTACAGCATTCGGGCGGGTGTGGGTCGGTGGATTCTGATGGGGTTGGTCGGCGGGCTGTCGGTGAGCGACGGGGGTGCGATCGAGAAACTGGAAGCACCCTTGGATCAGGCGGTGGCTGAGGAGATCGTGGCGGATCCGGTGGCGCCGGCGGATGACCCGCGTGATGGAGCATCCGACCGCCAGGTGCGGTCTCGTCTGGGCGAGATTGTGAAGTTGGGCGGGGAGGTGATCATTGCTCGAGGTGAGGAAGCACGCGACGTGGTCATCGTGTTCGGTTCGGCGCGGGTTGAGGGTTGGGTGCGGGGGGACATGGTGGTGGTGGGGGGGAGTGCGTATGTGGATGGGGTGATAAAGGGTAATCTGGTGGTGCCACTTGGCAAACTGAGGCTGGGTCCGGACGCCGAGGTGGAAGGGGATTTGGTGGTTGTTTTGGGGGAGATGAGCGCGGATCCGGGCGCCATTATCGGAGGCGAGCGTTTTGAGCTCACGCTATCGGCCCTTGAGGCACATCTGCCGCCCATGACCGGTCTGCGGCGGTGGGTGATGGAAGGGGTAATTCTGGGTCGATTGCTGCCGCATCAACCGGGATGGTGGTGGTGGTTCGCGTCGGCCTGCGCGATTCTGTTGGTGGTGACGGCGTTGATCTTCCCGCGTCCCATCGCGTATGGGGTCAATGCCCTTGAGACCAGGCCGCTGGGCTCATTTTTTCTGGGGTTGCTGGTGTTTCTGTTGTTTGGGCCTTTGTTATTGCTGCTGGTGGCCACGGGAGTGGGGATATTGGTGGTTCCCTTTGTTTTGTGTGGCGGGTGCGTGGCTTACCTCCTTGGGAAGGCGGCGGTGTATCAGTATTTGGGCCGCCAGGTCGGTCGGCAGACGGGGTTGGCGTTCTTGCAGTTGCCGTTGTTGGCGCTGCTCCTGGGCATCGCGCTGTTTTACGGAATGTATGTGATTCCGGTGGTGGGATTGCTGGCCTGGCTTTTGGCTGGGTTGCTCGGTTTAGGGGCGGTTGTGTTGGCCTTCTTCGATGCATTCCGCGCCGATGGCACGGCGCCCATGCGGATGGAAGCGGCACCGCCGGTTTTCGCCTTGCCGACGGGCGGGAGCCTTGGGGTAAGCGCGCCGCCACTGATACCGGGTCAGCTGCCGGTTCCGCCTGTGGTCGAGCCGAGTTCGCTGGCGCGGGTTGGTTTCTGGATGCGTTTGTTGGCGACTTTCATCGATTTGCTGCTGGTTGGGGCGTTGACGTCGATGATTCAGCGTGGGGCGTGGTTTCTGCCTTTGTGGATGGCGTATCACATAGGTTTCTGGTCATGGCGCGGCACCACAGTAGGCGGGGTGGTCATGGGGTTGAAGATCGTGCGGGGTGATGGGCGCGACATCGATTTCCCGATCGCCCTGATTCGGTGTCTTTCGAGTTTTCTATCGGCCTTGGCGCTGTTTATTGGGTTTTTCTGGGCGGGTTGGACCCGGGAGCGGGTGGCGTGGCACGATCAGATTGCGGGGACGATTGTGGTGAAGATGCCGCGAGGCGTTCCGTTGTTCTAGAAACCGGCGGCCTGTGGAAGCAGGCCGCCGGGTTACAACTCAAAGAAAGAGGTGCGCCGAACGGGGGGGTTCAGCGCCGGGGGTGGATAGGTGAGACCTTCTGCCAACACCATGATGGTGGAGACGGCGGGCATTACCGAATCTCGGGTTGAGGTTCAGCAAGGTTTCCATGGTTGGCCGGGGAGCAGTCGTTGTGCCACAGCCCGCCGAGGCCTGTGTTGTGGCGGCGGAGGGGATTCGAGCCGGCAGATGACGATGAAGCTGGGGTTCTTTCGAAAATCTGCCGCGGCAGGGCATGGCCGGCTTGGTGGGCCGTCCGGCGGAGTGGCCAAGCTTGTGACAGCGAAGGAACCGCGCGAGTCCTGGTTTAGAGTGGGGGAAGAGGACGTGGAAGCAGGGTCCAACCGGATCAGGCGCTGAAACTCTCGCCGCAGGAACAGGTGCTTGCGGCATTAGGGTTTTTGAACTTGAAACCGCCGTCATTCAGGGCTTCGAGATAATCGAGCTCGCAGCCTGAAACGTAGGAGGCGCTCTTGGGGTCGACGACAACCCGGACTCCGGCCGTTTCGACGAGGATATCCCGGTGGGCTGGAGCGCTTTGGAGGCTCATCTTGTATTGGAGGCCGGAGCAACCGCCTCCGACGACGGCAATACGAAGGACGCCCTGCGGGAATCCTTTCTTGGTGAGCATGGCGCCGACGCGCTTGGCGGCGGTGGCCGTCAGTTTAATGACGCGTTCATCGCCCACGCGGTAGGTGGGCGACTCGGTTTCGGGAGCGGACTTGTCAGTAATCATCAAGTAAAGGACCTCTATTTAGACGCAGAACTGGCCGGGGTCAAATGGCTTTGTGGCGTGTTAGCGAGTGAAGGGGAGTATGCTAAGTGGTCCAGGGGAGGCAGAGTTCAGAGGAGCTTGAGTTCCCGGAGGGCGTTGATCAGGAACTGCATGGCGATGGCAGCGAGGAGCAGGCCCATGATGCGGGTGGTGAGACGGAGCAGGATGGGCGAAAGCCAGCGGGCGCCTTTGGCCGAGAGAGCGAATATGATGAAGGTGACGCCGGTGACGCCGAGGATGCAGCCCATCAAACCGATCTGGTAGCTCCAGTCGGTGGCTTTGCTGTGGAGCAGGATCACGGTCGAGATGGCACCGGGTCCGGCGAGCATGGGCACCGCGAGAGGAGTGATGGCGATGTCGGCTTTGGCCATGCCGGCATCGGTTTCTTCGGGGGTTTCCTGAACGCGTGAGCGTTGGGCGCGCAGCATATCGATGGCGATCAGCAGGAGGACAACGCTGCCGGCCATCTGGAAGGCGGCCAGGGTGATACCGAGGAAGCTGAAGATCATTTTACCGGCGAGCGAAAAGGCGAGGAGAATGGCGGCGGTGACGACGCACGCCAGGCGCGCCATTTTGATTCTGTCCGCGGGCGTATCGGTGGGTGTCATGGCCAGAAAGGCAGGCACCGTGGCGATGGGATCGACGATGACGAAGAGCGAGCTGAAGGCAAAGAGGATGTATTCCGAAAGGCTCATACGGTGCAGGGGGCCAGGATGGCGTCGCGCATTCCGTGGATGATCTTTTTGTCGGCCGGACAGATAGTGGCCAGCACTCCACCCAACCGAGCGCGTGCGGCATCACCATTCCCGTGGACGAAGTAATAGGGACAGAGCCGGACGCGGCCGGGCATGGGCTGGAGTTCGTTGCGGTTGAAGTCGAAATAGGCGGCGGGCACGACTCGAGGCTTGGCGTAGCGCTGGAGAATGAACGGGGATTGGGGGAACGCGTCCAGGGCCTGGTCGACCACCCCGGCCCAATCGGCGGCGGAGAGATCGCTGCCGAGGAAGACGCCGCGGGCACCCCAAGCCATGGGGGAGAAGCCTGAGACCTTAAGGATCAGGTGTCGCTCGCGCTGGGACAGGGTTTTGAGTTCCCGCCAATCGGAGAGTTCAAGACCGGGTATGGCGGCGTGCGGGGGAAGCGGGGCTGGGTCGAGGAGCCATGTTTGGGGAACGAGTTGCTTGAGTTCGGCGAAGAAACGTTCGCCGAGTTCGCGGCGCCAAAAGGGCTGGAGCCGGCGGTTCCACAGCAGGGCGAAGAGCATTTTCTCTTCGAACAGCGGTTTGGGAGGTGGGGTAAGCTGGATCCGGCCGTTCACGGCGAGTTCCGCCAGCGAATCGGCCGCGGGGACGTTGGCCCAGTCGAAGAGTTCATAGAAGCGGTAAACGGCCTCGCCGGTTTGGGGCACGAAGGGAGTGGCATCGCGGACCTCGAAGCGCGGGTTTACGGTTGGGTTGAGCCTGGGGCTGAGCCATTCCATTTCGGGGCGATAGGTGTCCGCCTCCGCCGAGATGACGATGTGGACCTTGGGGGCGTCAGCGAAGATCCCGGCGAAGCCCTCGAGCATGCCGTGGTTGCCGCCGATGACGTTGGATCCGAGGCTGGAGTAAGTCTGGTTGAGCCACGCGGTCAGACCGATACCGCCCGGGACAGCGTCCAATTCGGTAAGCACCGGACCCTCGTCGGTGAGCAGGAGGTCGGGGCGGATGACCCGGGGCAATTCGTTCCTGAGGCTGGTGTGGCGCTGGAGGTTGACGAGGAACGGGGGTTTGCCCTGGTCGAGCCACTGGGCGACCCAGGGCGGTTGTTTGCCTTCGAGGCTGTGGCGGTAGAGGAGGTTGGCAGCGCGGTTGAATTGCAGGAGTAGACGCCCCAGTTGATCCAGTTGACGGGCGAGTTCAGGATCCAGGGAGAACGGCTCGGGGGCGATGCGCCAGGCCTGTTCGCGAAACAGGCCACCGGTGGGCAGTTGTGCCCGGATCGCCTGGGCCTTGGCCCCGGGGGTTGCGGTGGCTGGGGATGAAGCTGGGGTATTCACGGAAGATCCGCTTCGAGGGCCGGGGTTTAGCCGCGGATTTGGCCGGTGCCTATGCCGATCCATTTATAGGAGGTGAGTTCCTCGAGGCCCATGGGGCCGCGGGCGCCGATTTTGTCGGTGCTGATGCCGATTTCAGCGCCCATGCCGAACTCGGCACCGTCGGTGAAACGGGTGGAGGCATTCCAATAGACGGCGGCGGAGTCAACCTGGGCGAGGAACTGTTGGGCATGGGTCTGGTTGCGGGTGACGATGCTGTCGGAGTGGGCTGAGCCGTAATGGTTAATATGTTCGACGGCCTGATCGACGCCCGAAACGATTCTCAGGTTCAGGATGTAATCGTTATACTCCGTGTGGTAGTCCTGGTCCGTGGCGGGGCGGAGCTTCAATTGGGTCTGGTCCGGTGGATTTGGAATCGATTCGAGCAGCGACTGGGACTCGGGGTCGACTCGCAGTTCGACGTTTTTTTCGGCGAGACGCCGGGCGATTCTGGGGAGGATGACAGGGGCGATGGGCCGGGCGACCAGCAAGGTTTCCATGGCATTGCAGACAGCCGGGCGTTGGATTTTGGCATTCAAGACGATGGCTTCGGCCATGTCGTGATCCGCATCGGCATCGAGGTAGACATGGCATACTCCTTTATAGTGCTTGATGACGGGGACCTTGGAGCATTCGGCTACGGCGCGGATGAGGCTTTCTCCGCCGCGGGGCATGCAGAGATCGACGTAATCGGTG
>JAHDYP010000060.1:20588-26142 GCA_023383055.1 Verrucomicrobiota bacterium
GCGAGCAGTTCGGGTATGGCCTGACGGTCAGTAGTGGGTACGACCTGGATGGCGCCGTCCGGGAAGTTGGGGAGGGAGAGTTTGGCGGCGTTGACCATAGTGGCGGCGATGATGCGATTGGAATGGAGCGCTTCGCGGCCGCCGCGGAGGATGGTGGCGTTCCCTGATTTAAAGCAGAGCCCGGCGGCGTCGGCGGTGACATTGGGCCGTGATTCGTAGATGATGACCACGACACCGATGGCGGTGCTGATTTTTTGGAGTTCGAGGCCGTTGGGTCGGACGCGGCGATCCAGCACTCGGCCGACCGGGTCGGGCAACGCGGCGACATCCTGGAGGCCCTTGGCCATGGCGGCGATGCGTTTGGGATCGAGTCGGAGCCGGTCCAGCATGGCTGAGGAGAGCCCCGTGCGGGTGCCGGCCTCGAGGTCGATGGCATTGGCCTCGTTGATGGCCTGCTGGTGGCTGAGGAGACCTTCGGCCATGGCCAGGAGACAGCGATTCTTTACCTCGGTGGAAAGGAGCATCAACTGTCGTGAAGCGGATTTGGCCTCCTGAGCGAGCGACAACATTTCCTTCGCCAAATTCATTGCGGGTGAGCGTAAACGATGGGGACAAAGTGAAAAGCTGAATTTGGGGTCGTCGTGACGTTGTGGCATGTTCGAGCGTGATTCTGATTGCATCAACCGCGCCGATGGTCTCCTAATACAGTCCCAGTGAGCTGCCCGTGACCCGATCCGAGCGAAACGTGAACATCGAACCAGGACGATCCCAGGAGCAAGGGAGAGTGTGGTGGATGCTGCAGCGGGTTGCTGTGGGGACGAGGTTGGCAGGCCGTTTGGCCGTCGGTTGGTTGACGCCCCTGATTGCGTCCATTCAACTGATGGCGCAGTTGGGAGCGGTCGAAGCCCGGCCCGATCGTAGCGCCTTCCCTCAGACGACCCACGCCGCCGGGATGTCCTCGGTTCGATTTGACGCGACACCGCTGATGCTGCAATCGGGGAAGTACATTCCTCGGGGCGAGGTTGAGGCCAATCTCGATTATGTGCGGGCACGGTCGGGGATGGTGGGGGGAGTGCATGCGCTGGTGCAGTTGGGAGGAAGCGCTGATGACCCGAAGGGGCGCGGGTTGGAGTCGTTGGGCGTGCGTTTGATGGGGCATTTGCCGGAGGCGGCTTATTTGGCGGCGTTGCCGTTGGGGGTGAGCGGGGCGGAGTTGAAGCGGGCGGGGGTGGTTTGGGTGGGGGCGATTTACCCGGAAGACAAGATTTCGCGGCGTGCGAGGGAGGAAGGTCTGGGCGCGTGGGCGCTGGAACCGGATGGAACCGCCCGGTTGCGGATCAAGTATTATGAGGACGTCTCGCCGGAGTACGCGGTGGAATCCATGCGGCAGATGGGTGCGCTGGAGGTGGAGCGGGTAGATGACTTTCATGAACTGCGAGTGCGACTGTCGGCGGGGATGTTGGAGCACTTGTTGGAGTCGGACTGGGTGCGGTGGGTGGAGGAGGTGCCGCCTCCAGCGGTGCCGATGAATGATGGGGTGCGGAGCAACACTGGGGCGGAGGTGGTGCAGGGGTGGCCGGAGGCATTGAACGGCGCCGGGGTGATCGTGGGGGTCTGGGACGAGGGGCACATCGACAGCAGTCACGGTGATTTGGCCGGGCGCGTGGTGCTGGCGGAGCCGAACGGGGTCGTGGCGTTGCACGCGACGCACGTGGCGGGGACGATGGCGGGCGGGGGACAGCGCAGCGCCTCCTTGGGAGGAGCGGTGGGTCAGTGGCGGGGGATGGCTCCGGGAGTCCAGATGGTGTCGTACGACTTCGAAGATCCGGTCGAGGAACACGACGAGGCAATCAACGCCCTCGGTATTGTTGGGTCGCAGAATTCCTGGGGGTTTCGCATCGTGAGCTTCCTGCGGAACTGTGATTTGTATGGGGCCTATTCGAATTACGCGCCGGAATATGATCGGATCGTCGGTGGGGTCTATGGCCGGCCGATCAACGTGGTGTTTGCGGCGGGCAACTATCGACAGGGTTCATCCACCAATGACTGTGGCGTGGGACCGTACCGGACCATCGGTCCACCGGGGACGGCGAAGAACGTCATTACGGTGGGTGCGATTCAATCGGATGACAACCGGGTCGCCTTCTTCAGCAGTTGGGGGCCGGTGGCCGACGGGCGGCTGAAGCCGGAGTTGGTGGCGCCGGGTGCGCAGGCGGGGGGCGACGGGGGAGTGACTTCGACGTTGCCGGGGAACGGATATGGGGTGCGGCAGGGCACCTCGATGGCGGCCCCGGCGGTTTCAGGGGCGATCGCCTTGCTGATGGAGGATTACCGGAACCGGAACAACCTGCAGGATCCGTTTCCCTCGACCGTGCGGGCTTTGCTGGTGCACAGCGCGCTGGATTTGACAGCCGCGGACGGGTTTTTGAATCGCGGGCCGGACTATGCCTCGGGTTACGGCCGGTTGCGGATACCGGCAGCCATTCAGCAACTGCGTGGTGGCGGTCATCTGGTGGGAAGTCTGGAGCCCGGCCGCACCAAGGTTCATTTGCTTGAGGTCCCGGAAGGGACTGCGGAGGTTAAAGTTACCCTTGCGTGGGATGATCCGGCTGCGGTCGAGAACGCGGCGATCACCCTCGTCAACGACCTTGATTTGGTGGTGCTGGATCCACGGGGGACTCGGTATTATCCCTGGACTTTAGATCCGGAGAATCCCTCGGCGCCAGCCACGCGAGACCGCCCGGATCGGCTCAATGTGATTGAGCAGGTGTTGGTCGATGAGGAGGTGTTGCCGGGTCAGTGGCAGATCCAGGTGGCAGGCGACGCCATCCGCAGTGGGACCGTGCAGCGCTATGCACTGGCGTTCTCGCCGATGGGGGTGCCGGTTGCGCCGGCTTTGGAGACGGTTTCCAGGGTGGTGTCGGATGATTGGCCGGGCACGGGCAACGCGAACGGCGTGATCGACCCTGGCGAGACGATTTCGGTGGAGCTGGAATTGGAGCACCTGGGAGGACCGCCGGCGACGAATGTGATGGCGACCCTTTATTCGACCACACCCGGCGTGACGGTGGTCGAGCCGAGGGCGACATTCCCGGATTTATTGGTGGGAGATCGAGTCAGGAACTCAAGTCCGCTGCTGGTGCGGGTGGACAAGCCGCAGGCATGTGGATCGTTGATTGATTTGATGGAAGTCATTGAGGCCAATGGGGTCGCGGTCAGCAACCGCTTTCAACAGGTGGTGGGTCGCCTGGGGGTCACCAATCAGACCGTCTCGGTCTTGGAGCAGGGTGGGGAACCGGTGGTCATACCAGACCGTGGAACGACCGTCTCGCAGCTGTCTGTGCCGTTCGCCGGGCGGGTGACCGGGGTGCAGGTTTCAGTGAGAATCGAGCATCCGTGGCACGGCGATTTGCGGTTGGAAATCGAGCATCCCGATGGGACCAGGGTGCGGTTGGTTGAAGCCTCTGGAAACAGCGGGGCTGATTTTGGCGCGGGCGGCTGCGAAGATACTGGCGGGAGAACGGTTTTCAGTGATGCTGCGACCCAGCCCGTCCAGGGGGGTGGCGCGCCTTACGTCGGGGTTTATCTGCCGGTGGAACCGTTGGCGCGGTTTGTGGGCAAGCCGACGACGGGGGACTGGGCGTTGTGGGCATCGGATCTGGCGGCTGAGGACGAGGGGATGCTGCTGTGCTGGGGGCTGACCCTGTCGTATGAGGATGAGGGATACATTTGCGAGCTCTTCAACCAGGCCCCCCTGGTGGCGTCCGACACGCTGGATGTAGTCTTTGACACTCCGAGGTTTCTTTGGTTGCCCGGGCTGGATCCGGATGGGGATGCCATTGCATTTGCGATCACGGAGATGCCGCAGCACGGAACAATTTCGAGTTTCGATCCGGTCACGGGATGGGTCTGTTACAACCCGGCGCCGGGCTATGCGGGGGCGGACCGATTTGCGTTTGAGGTGGGCGATGGATACGCGACGAGCGGTCCGGCCGAGATAAAGCTCAACGTGCTGCCGCCTTCTGTGGATCTGGCAGTGGACCTGATGAGTCCCGAGGTGGCGGGTCTGAGCCGGGTGGTCACCCAGGTGGTCAGAATCACGAATTACGGACCGAATCGTTCGCAGGACGCCTTATTGAGCTATTCTCTGCCGGCGGACGTTTCGCTCGTATCGGTTGAGACTGATCAAGGCGAATGGACCAGGGTGGGTGACCTCGTGATCGTTGAGTTGGGCGAACTCGAGCTTTGGGGAATGGCGGAAGTGCGGGTTCATTGGAATGCCGCCGCGCCGGGGACGATTACGAACCTGTTCGAGGTGCTGAGCGTCGAAGCCGATTGGGATCCGTCGAACAATGCGGTGATGGGCATTACCGAGGTGATGATCGATGCCGATTTGGTTGTTGGGCTGGAGTTGGGGCAGGAGGAGGGATTGGTGGGGAGGGAGCTTGGGTATGAGGTGGTGGTGACGAATCTGGGGCCGCACGAGGCGAGGGGAGTGGTGTTGGAGTTGGAATGGCTGGGCGAGGTGGAGTTGGTGTTGGTGGAGGTGAGCCAGGGGGATTGGGAGGAGACGGGAGGGAAGGTGAGGTGTGAGATAGGGGAGATGGGGGTGGGTGGGGAGGCGAGGGTGTTGGCGGTGGTGAGGGGAATGGAGGACGGGGTATTGACGAACGCGGTGCGGGTGGTGTCCGGGGAGTTGGATTTGGTGCCGGAGAACAACGTGGTGGAGGGGAGGGTGATGGTGGAGCGGTTGGTGGGATTGGGAGTGAGGCAGGAGTTGGGAGTGGAGGAGGTATTGATGGGGGAGGTGTGGCGGATAGGGGTGGTGGTGACGAACGTGGGGCCGAGCGAGGCGCGAGGGGTGCGGGTAGAGGATGAGCTGGCCGAGGGGATGGAGTTGGTGGAGGTGGGAGTGAGTCAGGGGGAGTGGGTGGAGGTGGAAGGGGGATTGGAGTGGGCGTTGGGGGTTATGGGCAAAGGGGAGGGAGCGTTGATGGAGTTGTGGGTGAGAGGGATGGCGGAGGGATGGTTGACGAATGTGGTGAGGGTGAGTGGCGAGGAGGCGGAGGGGGATGGGAGCGATAACGAGGCGGAAGCGGTGGTGCGGGTGGTGGCGGCGGCGGATTTGCGGGTGGGATTGGGAGCTGGTACGGAAGCGTTGTTGGTATTGGGGACGGAGTCGAGGCAGGGGTTGGTGGTGAGCAACCTGGGTCCGAGTGAGGCGGAGGGAGTGGTGGTGGAAGGGCGGTTGGGGTCGGGTTTGGAGTTGGTGGGGGTGGAGTGGCTGGAGGGGCAGTGGGTGGAGGAGGAGGGAATGGTGCGGATTGAGGTGGGGAGGTTGGGAGTGGGAGAGAGTGTGGATTTGGGGTTGAGGGTGATGGGGCAGGTGGAAGGGGTGTGGACGAATGGATTTGCGGTGAGGGGCGAGGAGGCGGACGGGGAGCTGGGTAACAACGTGGTGGAGTGGGTGATCGAGGTGAGGCGGGAGACGGATTTGGCTGTTGGGCTGGAGTTGGGGCAGGAGGAGGGATTGGTGGGGAGGGAGCTTGGGTAT
>JAHDYP010000060.1:26242-34638 GCA_023383055.1 Verrucomicrobiota bacterium
GAATCTGGGGCCGCACGAGGCGAGGGGAGTGGTGTTGGAGTTGGAATGGCTGGGCAAGGTGGAGTTAGTGTTGGTGGAGGCGAGCCAGGGGGATTGGGTTCAAACGGCCAGCCATCTGGTGTGGATGGCGGGAGATATGCCGGCGTTGATGGAGGCCCGCCTGCGGGTGATGGTCAGCCCACTGAGGGCGGGGCATGTGACCTGCGAAGCGGTGGTTTCGAGCGCGACGTTTGACGCCGTCGCGGAGAACGACAGCGCTTCGGTTGGGATTGAGGTTTTGCCGTTGGCGGATCTGGCGTTGGCGCAGTCGGCAAGTCATTCGCCGGTGATGGTGGGGGATCGGTTGACCTACACGATTTCCGTCTTGAACCGAGGGGAGTACACGGTGGGTGATGGGCGGTTGATCGATGAGTTGCCAGCGGGCGTGGAGCTGGTTTCGACGATCGTCAGCCAGGGGGTGTTGAGCAGCGTCGCCGGCGTGGTCGAATGGGACTTGGGACCGTTGGAGCCGGGATCGAGCGCGAGCGTGATGGCGACAGTGGTGCCGCAGCAGACTGGGCAATTGACCAACCGCGTGCGGCTGCGGTCGGCCTACCTGGGTTCGGAGAACCCGGAATTGATCTCTGAAGAGGTGGTGGAATCGGTTGCGGTGCCTCCATTGGGCATAACCGCGGATGGCAGTCGGGTTGTGTTGTCATGGCCTGCGATTGCGGAGGACTACGTGCTGCAGGTGTCGGATGATCTGGGGTCGTCGTTGCAGTGGTTGATGGATGGCAACCCCCGGGTGGTCGTTGGCAGTCAGCTTACCGTAACCGTGAAAGTGACCAACGGCCGGCGTTTCTACCGGTTGGTCAAGCCCTAGCGCGGGTTGTTCCCGCATTCGTGGGCTTCTTGAGTTGGCTCTGGCTGGGCATGAAGAACCGGGGCTTAAGAAAACCGCGCCCCGCAAAAACACCGAAAAACGGAATTCCAGGGCGACGGGTTTTTCCGCGAAGGTCACGGACCCGCGGGAGCGGGTCCCTCCCGGGGTAGGGATGCGCTCCCGCGCGTTTCCTGGAAGGTTCTTCTGAGATCCGTGGCGTCCCCGCGTCCGCGGCCAACATTGTCACCGGCAGTAGCGTCGTCAGCCCGCAGATTCCGAGCATTGGCAAGCAGTTCAGGGGTGGTGTCCGAGTAAGGTCAGAAAACTTGCGGGAGGCAGACTGAATTCGGTGGTGCCGGCGGTTGCCCTGACGGGGGTCAATTCCTGCATTCCGTGAGTAGCATCCGTCAGGAAGCACCGAAGCTCCGGGAGGCTGACGGGCAGGCCGCTGAGGAGTGCCCGGCGCTGGCCGCCGTTGTTGACGAGGTGAATGCCGTAAGAGTTGTTGGCCAGGTCGGCGAAGGCGGCGGACGTCACGTCGCGTCGGTCCGAAGAGATGGGCAGGGCAAAGGCTCCGGGTGGTGTGAGGCCGAGTTGTTTCAGGTTCCAGAACCGTTGTGTTGGGCGCAGCGGGCCGTCCTCGGAATAGACGCCACCGCCGGTGAGGACGGAGTAGTCGGTGGTCAGTTGCCACGGCATGATCGTGGCGGGCTGGGCAAGGGCACAGATCCGTACATATAGATCGATTTCCTGGAGTTGAAACCAGGGTTCGAGCCTCGCGCTGGGGTAATTGTGCAGATGTGCGTCCGGCCCGGATTCGGTGACCAGCAGTGGCACGCCCAGGCTGCGCGCGGCCTGGCTCCATTGGCGCAGGTCGGCTTCGGTGCAGCCGCGCCAGGTATGGAAGGCCACGGCTCCAATGTAACCGCGCAATCTCGGGTCCGCCAATCCAGGCGCGATGAAACGCAACGCCGCGGGCGTGCCATGTGCGGTGTCGCCGAGGAGCATGCGGGTGGACAGGTCGCTGGCTGCCAATCGGCGGCCCATTTGCAGGACGAATTCCGCGTGTTCGGTCGGGGTTTGTCGCACCTCGACGCCCGTTTCGGGTTCGTTGAAGGAGAACAAGGCCGCTTCGACGCCGTAGCGTTCCTTGAGGCAGATCAGAGCTCGCGTCAGGGAATCGACGATTTGCGAGGATTTTTCAGGGTTCAACGCGGTGCCGCGGAGGCCGGCGGGTTGATGCTCCGCCCGGGCCCATTGGGGGATTGACCATACGCTGACGATCACAGGCAGGCCTCTTCGCGTCAGGGTTCGAGCCGTCTCCATGGCGTCGCTCACACGCCGGTGAATCTGCCCAGCACGAGCCCGCGCCAGCGGATCGACTTCTTCCTCGGGATTCCATTCCGCCCAGGGCAGGTCGACGCGGCTCCAGGTGACCGGGAGGTTGTCGAGGCAGTAACGGATCACAGCGGGATCCGTTTCCGGGAATTGCAGCCGGAAATTGCCGCCGATCCCGGCGAACGGCCGGCCGGGGTTCGCCGAGTTCAGCCTCAGTCGCACCGGGTCCGGATCCGGGGTGGCGGTGACTTTGAAGCTGATGCTCATCGAGGCCCGGTCGCGTTTGGCGGCGCCGGCGTCCATGAGCTTCAAATAGAGCTGCAGATCGCGAGGCTCACCCTGGGCGGGCGGCTCGAAGAGTTGTTCCACTTGCGGATCATTCAGCGCGGTGGCGCGGTTGGACAAGTCCCGGCGCACACGGATCTCCACCGGGATCGCCAGGGTGAGGTCCAGGGCGTGTAGCAGTCCGGCGATGCGGATCCTCCGGCCTGTCGTGGGCCGAGCCTGCGGGTCCCAGGGTGTCGTGACCGGCAACGGCCTCGGCAAACCCTCCAGGGACTCGAACACCTGTACCGTGGCGTCTGCAAACTCATGGCCCGGCAGGTCGAGGCAGAAGTAGACGCCGGACATCTTCAGTTCATCTTCGACGGCGAGATCCACCTTGAGTGTGGCTGCTCCGGGTGCGGTGTCGGTGAGGACTTCGAGGAACGAAAGACCGGCGATTCGCGAGGTTACGGTGCGTTCGTTGGCCGAGCGCGTGTAGCTGGGGCGCTGCAGGTATTTCACGGCGGCGCTGAAACCCGACCACTCGGGTTGGACGACGCGCAATCCGGCTTCGAACTCGACCAGTTCGCCTTGGAGCCGCATGCCGTGGAGGTTGCCCCAAGGGGTGAAGATGGTTTGCGCGCACGTGGTCAGGCTGGGCGCACTCGCGAGTCCCAGTACCGTCAACGCGGCGACCCAGCGCGGGTGGAGGCCGCGCGACGAGTGGTCGTGGAATCGGATGGTGCCGAGTGATCGGTGGGGCATAAGGCGGGTCGAGGTTTCCGGCAGGAAGCGTTCGCCGACTACATCCCACTGGCGCAGTGCTGCCAGAGTCGGGCCATCCGCAGTTTGTCCGGGTCGGTTGCGGTACCGTAGGTCGTCAACATCTGGGCGAGGCCGTCGCAGAGTTTCCGGGCGGTATCGAGGTAGAGTCGATCCGCGGCGGCGCGGGAAACCGGATTGGCCAGGGGCTGGAGCTTATCGTCCGCCAGCAGCGTGAAGCGATGATGGGCCGCGGCGAGGGCGTCGAGGGCGAGCCGGGCGTGGGCGGCTGGGTAAGTGTAAGCGAGGTCATCCTGGCGGAGCAGTTCCTGGAAACGATGGAGGCGCGTGGCGTCGGCAAGCAGTTGGACGATCTCCGGCGGGGCCGATGCGGCGGCTTGGCCAGGGGGGGGCGGTTGAAGTTGCAGCCAGGCACGGTCGTTGGGCGGGACTTTCGGCGGGGAGAGTTGCGGTGGCGGCGGGTTGAATCCGAGCGGGGTGGCATGGCCGAGAGCGACTTCGATCGCGGCGGTTTGGGGGATCTGATCGTAGGGGAGCACGATCGACGCTCGGTCAAACGCTGTCCAGGGTTTGCCATTCACCGTCACTCCGGTGACCGGGCCGGAGCCCACGGTGGCGAGATACAGGCGTTTGGAGCCGAACCTGACCGGGAACCATTGTTCGAGCCGGGTGATGCCGGGCGGAACATGCGGCAGCAAAGTGAGTTCATCCGCGCGATAGAGATACTCGAAGAGCCCGCGCACGAAAGCGGCCGGCGGACCGAAGGCATCATAGGTGAGATTGATCGGCTGGTTGGGCTGGTACACCTCGCTTCCGAACTTCACGAGCGGGTTGTCCAGGCGAAAGCGTTCGGCAAAGGTGAGCCAGTGACGCAGCGAACGGCGGGCGTCCTCGAACTGGCCCAGCCGATAATAGCCCAGAATCATGCGCGCCTCGCACGTGGACCAGTGTCCGCCGTTGACCCAGGTGCCAAACGCCCATAGGCCCGTCGGTTCCTCATACATGTCATCGTAAGAGGGATAGTTCGGGAGGATGAATTGGTGCGGGCGCAGCCCGGGAATGGAAGCGATCCGCTCGTAGATGCGTCCGGCCTGGACATCATCCGCGACGCGAAACGCGATGGCGTCCTGGTTGGGAGAGGTCTCGAAATAACCATGCCTGGCCGCGCCGAACACGCCGTGCCGGGTGCCATCCGGATCGAGCGAGTTGATGAAATAGCCTTCGTCGGTGACCAGTTGCGCAAGACCCTGTCGGGCGGTATCGCGGCGTTGCCGTTGCCGTTGCGCTTGTTCGGGGCGACCGGCGAGCAATTCGAGTTCAATCAACCGGTCCAGCGCCGCGAGGTAGGTGACCGAGAGTCCGGCGTGGTAGGCCTTGCCGTAGGTGCCATCGGGTTTCTTCCAGCCGGCGAAGCTCGGCGCCAGCAGGTTGCCGGCAGCGCCGACGAGGAACAGGTTGTTGGCCGGGTCACGGCGGGTTTCGATGAAGTTGGCGCAGCGCTCGAGCTTGGGCAGGTACCGGGCGATGGCGTCGGCATCGCGGCTGATGAGCAGCAACTCGGATTGCATGAGCAGACCGGCGGCGGTGAATTCCATCCCCCAATCATGCAGCTGGGTGCGGCCGTCGCCCTGGCGATAGACGATCCAGCCGGGGCGGGCGGCGTCGCACAGGCAGCCGTCTGGCGCCACCCAGTCGAAGGGTGGGGCCGCGCCGACGCGTTGGCCGTCGCCCATCTGATCGAACCAGAGATCGTGGGAGTTCTGGAGGAACGTCGTAAACGGTTCCTCGAAGAACGGCAGCACGGAATAGGTCGTGCCATAGCTGTTCTGAATCCACCAGGCGTCCCAGGTGGGACCTTCGACCAGACCGTTCCAACTCGGCATGTAAAGCATGGGGAGATTCTGGAACTCGGGATCGGGCGCCAATGTCCGGCGGGCCGTGTCGAGCAGCCGCAGATACTCGACATCGCCCTGACCGTGGAAAAACCGACCGTGAAACTCAGTCTCTTGGGCCGCGGACAAGGGTGACGCGGCGACGAGCAGGAGAATCCATGCCTGGCAAAGTCCGAGAGTATTCATCGCTTTGGGGTTTTGGGGTCAAGGGTTCAGGGATAGTGTCAGGGGGCCGACCGGGTAGGCAACTCCAAGAGCGCGTCCAGCGGCGTGCCGACGTCGTCGGTGGTCTCCTGATACCACCTCGGGGCGCGGCCCTTCAGCCAGCCGTTCTCCGCGAGATCGGCGCACCCGGAGGAGGCTGCCGATGATGGCCAGGAAACCAATGGCTTTCATCACACAAGAACCGGAGAGAGCATCTCCCAACGCGGGCGGATTGGATAGCTGCAAATTGTCGCTCGCTCCCGTCAGCCGTATACTCGAACTCGGTCGTCTTTTTCTTGTCCGGTCCGCTCTGGCCCGAGAGAAAATTCTCGATGAGCTGTGTTCGTGGCTGGAAACCGCTACGAGTTGTGAGGCTCACAGGGGTGACTGCGTTCCCCTGACGCTGGGGAAAGGCAATGGGGTCGGCTCAACCCTTGACAATTCGCTCCTGAGTTTCGAGACGAAGCGCTTTCGCTCCGGATCATCGGCCATGGCCGTGCCGAATCGCTTCGCCCCCTGTGCTCCCGTCTGATACTTCAAGGGCTGACCCCGCCGGCAATCACCGATCCTCCGGCCTGCCAAATTCGCCAATGAAACCATGCCAATGAAACCATGCCTTGCAGCCACCGGCGCAGGCGAATAGCCTATATCGAGGCTGTCGTCTCGACGAACAATGATGATCCTGCACTGGTACTGGTGGATTTCTCTTTCCCTGCTGCTGTCCGTTCAAAAGGCGAGCAGCATGCCGGAGCTCGTCTCGGGACGACAGAATGTTCCAACACCCGCTGGAGCCGCCGGCAATACGATGGTCGTGGACATAAGCAGCGACAATCGCTTGATCCTAATCGTCAGCGACGCGCCGAATCTGGTGGCACCGGCTACGTCGGGTGAGGTGAATCTCTTTCTGGTCAACCGCGAAACCGAAGTCTTCACGCACATCAGCAGAGGCTTGGATGGCCACGGTGCAGATGGACCCACGCTGAGCGCGTTTCTCTCCCACGACGCTGGATGGGTTGTCTTTGAAAGCCGCGCACGCAATCTCACACCCGACCCAGTGTCGGGAGCGGGCGACCTTTTTGCTTATGACGTGGAGACGGGAGTAACGCGACTGGTTAGTGTTAACCGCCAGGGCACAGGAGGCGGCCATGGCCGGTCATTTGAGGCCGTGTTGACTCCGGACGGAAGATACGTTGCCTTTGTAAGTCAGGCGGACGACCTGGTGGAGGGAGACGACAACGGGGCCGATGACATCTTCCGACGTGATTTGTGGGAACAGACCACCCAACTGGTAACCGTGAGCTGGACGGGGATTGGAAGTGCAGCGGCGGCGTTTCAAGACGCGTCGCACTCGCCCAGCATCAGCGCGGATGGCCGCTATGTAGCATTTGCTAGTGTCGCCGGCCTTGTCCTGGGCACACCGCTTACCGGCAGGCCACAGCAGGTGTATGTCCGGGACTTGGAACTGGGAACAAACGTGGTCATCTCCGTGGCTGTGAATGGACAGCCAACCCGGCTTGGCAGTTCGCAATCGCCCGCCATTGCAGGTGACAAGGTCTACTTCCTCAGTGCGGCGCGGGACCTGACCACGGAACAACTGAACACGACCGTGCTTTACTCACGGCCGATTATCGGAGGGACAACGCTGCGAGCCAGCGCGCCCCCGGAGTCCGCGTTGCATGTGGTTGATGAGTTCCAACTCCAGGGTGAGGGGGCGTGGATTGCTTATTCCTTCGGAGGCGGAGCAAATGTTGTCCGGCTCCGGGATGAAGCGGCTGCCACGGACAGGGTGATCACTTTGAACACCAACGGGGCGCCACCATCGGCCAGGGTCCTGGAATTTCAATTATCAACCGATGGCAGGCGTCTCGCCTTCGTCAGCGCCGCGCGAGACCTCGTTCCGGACGAAGCTGGCGGCAAGAGTCAGGTCTACCTCACCGATCTGACCTCCCCCGGCAACCGTCTGATCAGCCGATCAGGCACGGGCGAAGCCGGATCGGAGGACTGCCAGAATCTGGTGGCCAGCGGGGATCTGACGAAAGTGGCGTTCAGCGCCTGGGACGGCAACCTGGTGCCAAGGGACAACAATCGCGCGCTCGACGCGTTCTTCTGGGATGCAACCACCGACGAAGTCGTGATCCTATCGGTCGGTGCCGAGGCTGAGGTGTCCGAGACATCGCCCGCTCCTTCGGGGCTGGGGCTTCTGGACGTGAGCGGGGACGGTCGTTACGTCTTGTTCACATCCATGGCCGAGGACCTGGTCGAGAACGACACGAATGGCGCGGTCGACGTTTTTCTGCGCGATCGCGAGAAAAGCGTCATCATGCCGATCAGTTTCACCTCCTTGGGACAGTCAGCCAATGGACCGTCCTGGGGCGCAGTGATGACACCGGACGCGCGATTTGTGGCTTTCTACAGCCTGGCGACCGATCTCGCCGGCACTGATACCAACCAGACGATCGATGTTTACCTCCGCGATGTAGCCGAGGGTACGAACTTCATGGTAAGCCAGGCGCTGGATGGTCAGGCCGGCGGCGAAGTCGACTGGGACCTCCCGCTCGTCCTCAGCGCCGACGGACGCTGGGTTGGATTCGTGAGCTCATCCAGGAATATGACTGAGGGCGACACGGCCGGAACACCGGACTTCTTCCTGCGCGATCGGATCGAGGAGACGACGTATCGTGTCCCCCCGCCTCCCGGGTCATTTTGGGCAACTACGGACTTCCCGTTATTGGTGACGCGGGAAGGTCAGGTTTTCTACCGTGGTGGCCCAGTAGGCGGTGTGTTCTCGGCCACGCCCGGCTCAACGTCACCTGTCGAAACGATTGCCGCGGTCACCGGATTGCCGGCGATCACGCCTGATGGGCGATGGATCGCTTACGCGACCGGCGCAGTGCAATCAGCACAGTCGCTCTGGCTGCTGGATACCAGTGTGGGACCGCCGATCGAGTTGATCGACGCGCCAACCGGGTTATTCCCGAATCAGGAACAGGCGCGACTGGGCCTCAGCGCGGACGGACGGCGCGTGACCTTCAGCACTCGCGCGGCTCTGCTGG
>JAHDYP010000061.1:0-22629 GCA_023383055.1 Verrucomicrobiota bacterium
GCCGTGGGACCCGGTGCGCGGGTGTTGTTCTTCGACGAGCCCACGGCGGCGCTGACGGGGAACGAGGCCGGGCGATTGTTTGCGCAGATGGCGCTGCTCCAGGCTGACGGTGTGGGCATCATCTACATCTCCCATCATTTGGAGGAGGTCCGCAAAATCGCCACCCGCATCACGGTGCTGCGCGACGGGAAAGGGGTTGCGAGCCGATCCGCCGGGGGCTGGACTCCGGGCGAACTGGTGCGCGCCATGGTGGGACGTGATTTGACTTCGCTGGAAGACCGGCCGGCGCGCCGGCTCGGGGCCACGGCACTGCGGGTGGATGGCCTCTGCCGCGGCACGACCGTGCGGGAGGTCAGTTTCGAGGTGCGCCAGGGTGAAATTCTCGGGTTTGCCGGGCTGATGGGTTCGGGACGGACGGAGACGATGCGGGCGGTGTTTGGGGCGGATCCGCCCGAGGCGGGAGAGATCCGCCTCAAGGGGGAAGTGACGCGCATCCGGTCGCCGCGTGACGCGGTGCGCCAGGGCATGGCTTTGCTGACCGAGGATCGCAAGCGGCACGGTTTGTTGCTGCCGCTTTCCGTGCGGATCAACATTGCGCTGGCTTCCCTGCCGCGGTTGTCGCGCTGCCGCGGCTGGCTCTCCCCGGCGGCCGAGCGGGATGGCGTCGTGAAATGGGCCGAGCGGCTGTCGGTGCGTTGTCATTCGCTGGAACAGCGGGTGGCGGAGCTGAGCGGCGGCAACCAGCAGAAGGCGGTGATGGCCCGATGGTTGATGCGGGATTGCGCGGTGCTGCTCTTTGACGAGCCGACCCGGGGCATCGATGTGGGAGCCAAATTCGAGATCTACACGCTGCTGGACGAATTGGCGGAGGCCGGCAAAGCGATCGTGATGGTCTCGTCGGATCTGCGCGAGCTCATGGCGGTGTGCGATCGGATCGCCGTGATGTCCGCGGGCCGGCTCGTCGAGACGTTCGCCCGCGGCGACTGGTCGGAGGCCGGCCTGCTCGCGGCCGCCCTGAGCGGGTACACCGCTCCCGCTGACTCTTTGGGCAGTGGCGATTCCGGCCGTTGCTCGGGTCGGAGGGGTGATCCGCAGCCAGGTCGATGAATGCCCGGCCGGGGGTTCGGACCGTGCTATACAGCCGGCCTCGCCTTTGCTAGAGTGGGCCGCGCTATGCCAATCGACGACATTCTCCTCGAGGCGGAAGACAAAATGATCAAGACCGAGCACGTCGTGCAGCACGAGTTTGCCGGAGTCCGAACCGGCAAGGCCTCGGCGTCGCTGGTCGAGAACATCATGGTGGAGGCGTACGGCGCTCAAATGCGGATACGCGAGCTGGCCGGCATTACGACGCCCGAGCCGCGGGCGCTCCTGATTCAACCGTGGGACGCCAACACGCTGCATCCCATCGAAAAGGCCATCCAAAAGAGCAACCTTGGCCTGAACCCGGCCATCGACAAGAAGGCGATTCGGATCTTCTTCCCCGAGCTCAGCCAGGAACGCCGCATCGAATTCACCAAGATCGTCAAGAAAATGGCCGAGGACGGCCGGGTGGCCGTCCGGCATGTGCGGCGGGACGCGCTGGAAAAGCTCAAGAAGGAAGGCAAGGCCGGGGGCGTGACCGAGGACGAGGTGGAGCACGCGGAAAAGGAGATCCAGAAGTTAACGGACCAGTTCATCGCCAAGATCGATGAACATCTGGTTCACAAGGAAAAGGAGATCATGACCATCTGAACCGGCCGTCTTCGGGGTGACGGCCGTTTCAGCGGCGCGACGCCGGGCGGTTGGTCGGGGTCGGTTCTTCGAACCGGATGACGTATTCATCCGGGCGGGCCAGATTCAGTTGTTCGCGTGCCTGCCGTTCGACCATGCGCGGGTTGTCGTAGGAATCGATCTCGGCGGTGAGCTCGCGGCTTCTTCGTTGTTCCTGCTCGACCTGGCTTTCCAGCAGGAGAATTCTCTTTCGCAACTTCTCGTTCTCTTGAATCAAAGGAAGATACCAAAGACCGACGCCCAGGACTGCCGCCACGATGAGCAGCAGGATGATAAGCCGGGACAGTCGGTCCCATATCCCCAAGTCGACCTGCATCGGGTCGCAGTTAAGCACGCGCCGGCATTAAGACCAAGCCAATTTGAGCCGGCGGTTTTTCCGCTTGGAACCTGGCCCGCTCCGAGATCTCATGGCGGCCGTGATCATCGAACTCATCACCACCGGCAGCGAACTGATGCTCGGCCGGGTGCTCAACTCGCATCAGCAATGGATCTGCCGCCAACTGGCGGATGCCGGTTACTCCGTGCAACGGCAGGTCGCGGTCCCCGATACCGCGTCGGCCATTCAACAGGCCGTGGCCGAGGCCCTGACTCGGGCCGACTGGGTCATCACCACGGGCGGGTTGGGTCCCACGTCCGACGACCTGACCCGGGAGTGGATCGCCCGGTTGCTTGGTCGACCGCTTCGGGAGGATGCCGTTATCCTCGCTGAACTCGCCGCCTTTTTCGCCCGACGCAACCGGCCGATGCCTCCGCGCACCGCGCTTCAGGCGCTTGTGCCCGAGGGGGCGGCGGTTCTCCCCAACCCCAACGGCACCGCCCCGGGCCTTTTCGTTGCGCTCGAACCCAATCCGTTCCGGAACGACAACCGTCCGGCGTGGCTGGTCATGCTCCCCGGGCCGCCCCGCGAGCTTCGTCCCATGTTTGCCGATCACGTTCTGCCTCGGCTCAAGGGACTTTGCCCGCTGCCCGTTCCCTGCGCTTGCCGGACGTTGAGGACCGTGGGCATTGGCGAATCCCAGGTGGAACAACTCATTGACGAGCCCTTGCGGGGCCTGATTGAAACCGGGCTTGAGCTGGGCTATTGCGCGCGTCCCGGGGAGGTGGATGTGCGGTTGCTCGCGCGAGGAACCGGAGCGGAGCGGATGATTGCGCAGGCCGAGCAATGCGTGCGCGGTCTGATCGGCGAACACATTTTCGGCCAGGACGACGCCGAGCTCGATCGTGTCGTGGTCTCCCTGCTGCGGGAACGGAATCGGACTCTGGCGGTGGCCGAGTCTTGCACGGGTGGTTTGATCGCCCACCGGGTCACCAATGTGCCCGGGGCTTCAGCCGTTTTCCTTGGCGGGTTCGTTGCCTACAGCAATGCCGCCAAGCTGAACCTCCTCGGAGTGCAAGCGGCCACCCTGGAACGGCACGGCGCCGTCAGCGAAGCCACCGCCCGTGAAATGGCCGCAGGCGCCCGATCGCGCCTGGGTGCGGATTACGCCCTGGCCGTCACTGGGATTGCGGGCCCCGGTGGTGGCACTGCCGAGAAACCGGTGGGCACCGTTTTCATCGCGCTCGCCGCGGCCGAACACACTTGGATCCTGCGGCCAAAGAACCCGTTCGACCGCGCCACGTTCAAGTTTGTGACTTCGCAGCAGGCGCTTGAATTAGTGCGGCGGACGCTGGTGACAGAAAACCCGCAGTCGATCTGACCTGCGGGTGCCGGACTAGCCGTTATCGCCGATGGCTTCGACCGGGCACCCTTCCTTGGCTTCCTTGCACTGGGCTTCTTCCTCGGGTGATTCCGGTTGTTTGCAGACGTAGGAGTATCCCCCGTCTTCGTTCCGCGTGAAATTATTCGGCGCTGTCTCCCGGCAAAGGTCACAGTCGATGCACTGGTTGTCCACGTAGTATTTGCCTGCGACGCTCTCGGGATATTTATTTGCGATGTCAGCCATAACGTTCAATCGATGTTGCAAAACCTTATGGGGTCGGCCCCCGCAAATGGCAAGCGCATAAAGCGATTGCCCGGATCGTCGGATCGTCCGGTATTCATTCTGCGGTTGCGCTTTTTCTGTTGGCACCGTTAACTCCTTGCTAATTCCATGATGGCTGCCCTGACCAGCAACAACCGATCGCGGTGCCGCCTCGCCTGCGCCTTGCCTTGCCTGGCGCTGGCGGTGTTGCTTGCCCCGCCCAACACCCATGCCCAAACGCAAAGGAGACCCATGACGAGCATCTCGGAACAGGACTGGGGTCAAACCCGTGAAGGTACGCCCGTCAAGCTTTACACCCTCACCAACCGTAACGGCGCGGTCGTCAAGATCACCAACTACGGGGCGATCATCACCGAGCTCCACGTCCCCGACCGGGCAGGCAATCTCACCAACGTGGTGCTCGGTTTCGACAACCTGGAACAGTATTTGAAAGGTCACCCCGGCTTCGGCGCGGTCATCGGACGCGTCGCCAATCGCATCGCCAAAGCCCGATTCGTCCTCGAAGGCCAGGAATACCAGCTCGCCGCCAACAACGGACCCAATCACATTCACGGCGGCCTCAAGAGCTTCGACAAGGTGGTCTGGGAAAGCAAACCGCTCCCTTCCAAACCCAATGCCGCCGCCGTTCAATTCACTTATCTCAGCAAGGACGGTGAAGAAGGCTATCCCGGCAATCTCTCCGTCGCCGTGATCTACACGCTGACCGTCGATAACGAGTTGCGGATCGATTACCACGCGACCACCGACAAGACGACCATCCTCAACCTCACCAACCATAGCTACTTCAACCTGGCGGGTTCCGGGGATGTGCTCGGTCACGAGCTGCTCATCCACGCCGACCGCTACACCCCCTCGGACGCGGAGCTCATTCCCACCGGCGAGATTGCCCCCGTCAAAGGCACTCCCCTGGACTTCACTCAACCCGCCCTCATCGGTGCCCGCATCGCCCAGCTCAAACCCAGCCCCGGCGGTTACGACCATAACTACGTCCTCAACCACGGCGGCACCAATCTCGCCCTTGCCGCGCGCGCCTTCGATCCCGCTTCCGGCCGCGTCCTGGAAGTCTCGACCACCGAGCCCGGGGTTCAGCTTTACACCGGCAACTTCCTCGATGGCCGACTCACGGGAGTTGGAGGCGTCACCTACGGCCGGCATTCCGGTTTTTGCCTCGAGACCCAGCATTATCCCGACTCGATCAACAAACCGAATTTCCCGTCGACCGTCCTCCGGCCGGGCCAGACTTTTCAAAGCACCACCGTGTTCAAATTCTCGACCCGTTCGTAAGCCTGGCCGGCAGTTGCCGCCGTCCCGGAACGGATCGAGGGGCGGGGGCTCGACTCTCCGGCGGGCCCCACTGGACTTCGCCGCGCTCCCGTTCTATTGGGGCCGTGCGGTCAATCCAGGCATTAACGCAGCCGGCACAGCTTCACCAGGGTCAGATCGTCCGGCAGGTGAACCTCGTTACTGAATCGCAGCAGCTGTTCCTCGAGTTGATCGAGATGGAAACCTCCGCTTTGGCCCGCCACCGATTGCGCGTGGACGAGCTGTTGTAGTCCTTCGAGCCCCAGTTCGTGGTCCCCGACGTCGAACAACTCCGTCGCTCCATCGGTGTACAGGAGGAGCGCATCGCCCACGGCAAGCTCGAGAAGGGTTTCCCGGTAGCGCGCGTTCGGGAATATCCCGAGCGCGGGGTTTGTCTCGCCGATGCTTTCGACGGTTCCATGGGCGCGGAACAGCAGTGGGGCGGGGTGACCGGCGCGGACCAGTCGAAGCTCTCCCTGAGCGGCGTCATAGACCGCATACAGCGCGGTGCCGAAATGCGGTCCCTCCCGCATCAAGGCTTGGACCCGTTGGTTCACCACCTGCATGAAGCGAACCGGTGTCTCGAGGTCGGAGCGGTGCTCCTCCCACAGGGAACGTAGCAACAGGGTATACAGAGCCGCGGAGACCCCGTGTCCTGTCGCGTCCGCCACCAGCAAACCGTAGCGATCGGCTCCCAGTGGTTCGACGCGGTAAAAATCGCCGCCGACGATGTCCCGTGGCTGGTAGCGCATTTCGATGGCCACGCGAGGGTCCGCCGGCAGCACGCAGCGAACCGCCAAGGCCTGGATCTCCTGGGCGCGCAGTTGGTCCTGCATGGACTCCGAGAGATCGCGAAACATCTCGATCCCGCCGATCACAGCGCCGCCACGGCTCCGCAGCGGCGCCACGGTCACTTCGACTGGGATGCGGGAACCGGTGCGATGCCGGGCGTAGACCAGGAGCGGTTCGGTGCTTGGCTGGCCGGCCATGATGCTGCGATGGAGGGGGCAATGCTCATGGCCGCACAGCGCATGTCCGTCTTTGTCGACGTGCAGCAGGATGTTGTCATAACAGGTTCGACCCACGACCTCCTCGCTGCTCCAGCCGGTGATTCGCTGTGCTGCCTGGTTCCAAAAGACAATCTGGCGGTCCCGGTCGGTGATATAGGCGCCGTCGGCCAGCAAGTTCAGCAGCCCCGGCGCGTCAAACTCGGCCATGAACGATTCGGTGTCGCACTTCAAGTTGCCCTGCATGACCTGGCCTTTTGGAGAATGTCTGCGGGAATCAGGCCGCCATGACCTGACGTCCGGGGCCGAGTCTAGGCGGGCTGGACGTCCCGTGCAATGACTTCGCCCCCGTCCAGGCATCCAATGTGCTCAGTCAGTGCGCCATGACAGTCGAGCTTGTCAGCCATACCACCGGTCAGGTCTCCCGATTGAGCTCCAAAGCGTTCGGCAAGTTGCTGCATCTGGCCAAGTTGAACGGTTGGTGGCCCGAGAAGGCCGCGCAGGATTGGCCGGAACAGAACTGGGACACGCAGGTGATTCTCCCGTACATCGGACCTTATATGCCGGGATCCATCTCGAAACCCGACGCCGAAGGCCTGATGCGGGCTCTCATCAGGGCTTCCGCCACGGGACAGACCGCCATCGACGGGAGTGTGCAGTTTGCGTCGAGCGTTCTGCTCCAGGTGGCCCGCGCGGGTGGTTTTCATGTCCGGTTCAACGCCGCCGCCCTGGCTGGCGCTCTCCACTGAGCCGCGACCTTGCTTCCTCCCGGGGTCGACCCGTTTTTCCTACCCATTCCCGGGGTCGTTCCGTAGCATCGCCTCCCTCAAGATCGAGACGAGACGAGACGAAACGACATGGACACCCCGACATCTGGGCCGACTCCCGCCGCCGGCGGAGCACCGGCGACTCCCGCGCCGACCGATTTCATTCGCGACATCGTGGCGGCGGATCTCCAGGCCGGCAAACACCAGCGGATTGTGACCCGTTTCCCGCCCGAGCCGAACGGGTACCTCCACATCGGCCACGCCAAGTCGATCTGCCTCAACTTCGGGATCGCACGCGAGTTCGACGGCATCTGCAATCTGCGGATGGACGACACGAACCCGACCAAGGAGGAGGTCGAGTATGTGGATTCGATCACGGCGGACGTGAAGTGGCTGATCGACGGCTGGGCGGAGGATCGGCTGGGACTCAAGCCGGCCGGCCGAACCGCTGAACCCGCAACCGTCAACGGTCGGACCGACTACCACCTGCCGGCCACGGTCGGCGCCGGCCACGGCGCTCTCCTTGAGCCCTTCTACGCGTCGGATTATTTCCAGCCGCTCTACGAGTATGCCCTCGAACTCGTGCGCAAGGGAGTGGCCTATGTCTGCGATCTTTCGCCCGAGGAAACGGACCGGTATCGCGGTTCGCCCGATCGCCCCGGTCAGGACAGTCCCTTTCGTGATCGATCGATCGCGGAGAACCTCGATCTTTTTACGCGCATGAAGGCGGGCGAGTTTCCCGACGGGACACGCACCTTGCGGGCGAAGATCGACATGAGCGCGCCCAACATCTGGCTGCGCGACCCGGTGCTCTATCGCATCCGGCATGCGGAGCATCATCATACCGGCGGGGCGTGGTGCATCTATCCCATGTACGATTTCGCCCACTGCCTGAGCGACTACATCGAGGGCATCACCCACTCGATCTGCACCCTCGAGTTCGAGGTGCATCGCCCCCTCTATGACTGGATCCTCGAGCAGCTCGCCCTCCCCCGGCCGCTCCCGCGCCAGTTCGAGTTCGCCCGGCTCAACCTGACTTACACCATCATGAGCAAGCGCAAGCTGCTCCAACTGGTGAACGAGAAGCTCGTGTTCGATTGGGATGACCCGCGGCTGCCGACGATCTCCGGCATGCGCCGGCGTGGGGTCACCCCCCAGGCTCTCCGCCAGTTCGCCTATCACATTGGCGTCACCAAATACAACGGGCTCACCGACGTCGCCGTCCTCGAACACGCCATCCGCGACGATCTGAACCGGCGCGCCCAACGCCGGCTCGCGGTCATCCGGCCCCTGCGCATCGTCATCACCAACTATCCCGAGGGCCAAAGCGAAACGGTCGCCGCGACCAACAACCCCGAGGATCCCGGCGCCGGCGTCCGCCAGGTTCCGTTCGGCCGCGAGCTTTACATCGAGCAGGACGATTTTCAGGAGAATCCGCCGCCGAAGTATTTCCGGCTCCGGCCGGGCGGCGAGGTGCGGCTCAAATACGCCTACATCATCAAGTGCGAGGAAGCGATCAAAGACGCGGCCGGGGTGGTGATCGAGCTCCGGTGCACGGCGGATCTCGAGAGCAAACGGGGCGGCGCCACCGCCAACCGCAAGGTCAAGGGCACCATTCACTGGGTCAGCGCCCCGCACGCCATCGAAGCCGAGGTGCGGCTGTATGACCGGCTGTTCACCGTGCCGGAACCCGATGCCGCCGGGGATTTCAAGCAGTTCCTCAATCCGCATTCGCTCGATGTGGTGATGGCCCGATGCGAACCGAGCCTGGGGGAAGCCCGGCCGGAGCTCCGCTATCAGTTCGAACGGCTGGGGTATTTCTGCCTCGACCCCGACTCGCAGCCGTCAACAGACCGCGCGCGGCTGGTTTTCAATCGCACAATCACGCTCAAAGACACCTGGGCCAAGGAAGCCAGGCGGGAATGACCCCTTCCTTGCCCGATGGCAGCTTCAACGGGCGATGAGTTGCCAGATCTGGGCGATGAAGAAGGTGACGATGAACCCCATCGCGAGGGGCAGGATCGCCGCCGCCAGCGTCCAACGCAGACTGCCGGATTCCCGATATAGGGTGTAAAGGGTCGTGCTGCAGGGGTTATGAATGAGGCTGAACAGCATGAGGTTGATGCCGGTGAGCAGCGTCCAACCGCCGGCTTCAAACACCTTCATGGTGTCGGCGAGACTATCGAACTCGAGCATGACGCCGGCCCCTGACCCGAGTCCGGTCATTCGTTCCGTCAGAACGGTCAGCATGAGCACGGTCGGAATGACGATTTCGTTGGCGGGAATCGCGATGAGGTAGGCGAGCAGAATCACCCCGTTCAAGCCCATGAGAAGACCGATTGGGTTCAGGAGATTCACCAGCCTTTCGGCCAGGCTCACGTCTCCCATCGAGAGGTTGGACAGCAACCAGATCACCGCCCCGGCTGGCGCGGCAAAAACAATCGCCCGCCAGAGAACGTACAGGGTGCGGTCGATCAGCGAAGTGTAGATGACTTGCCACAATTTTGGAGGACGATAAGGGGGCAACTCGAGGCTGAAAGTGGAGACCTCCCCCTTGAGCACCGTCCGCGACAGGAACCGCGAAACGATCAGCGACAGCAAAACGCCCAGCAGCGCCACCGCCACCACCGCCGCGGCGGCCGCCACACCGGCCAGATAGGGCGGCGCCAGCGCCCCGATGAACAGGCTGGCGATCAGAATTTGCGTGGGCCATCGTCCGTTGCAGAGGGCGAAGTTGTTCGTCAGCATCGCGATCAGGCGCTCCCGCGGGCTGTCAATGATGCGGGTCGCCACAATCCCCGCGGCGTTGCAGCCGAAGCCCATCATCATGCTCAAGGCCTGTTTTCCGTGGGCACCCGACCGTCGGAAAGCGTTGTCGAGATTGAAGGCGACTCGCGGCAGGTATCCGAAATCCTCCAGGAAGGTGAACAGCGGAAAGAAGATCGCCATCGGGGGCAGCATGACACTGACGACCCAGGCCGTGGCCCGGTAAACGCCATCGATCAAGAATCCGCTCAGCCAGTTTGGAAAACCCAGGTAAAGCGCTCCCGAGTGGAGGGCCCCATAGCCACGGTCCAGCAGCAGCGTGCCGAGCCAGCCCGAGGGAATGTTGGCGCCGCTGATTGTAAGCCAAAACACCGCGGTGAAAAGCAACAGCATTAGCGGATAACCCCAGACGCGGCTGGTCACCAGCCGGTCGATCGCATGATCCAGGTCAAACCGCCGCGCGCCCCCCGGCACCACCACCGCGCGGCCGGCAAGGCGAGCGGCCTCCGCGTAGAGGGTCTCCACCAGGCGTTCGTGAAAGCTGCTTCCGGTGCTCCGGCGCAGCGATTGAGCCAGTTCAAGCACCTCTCCCGGTTCCACGGTCGGCGGCGCTCCTTCGGGGGGACGGCCCTCCGCACCCGGCGTCGGAATCAACTCCGCCAACTCGTGATCGCGGACGGCTCGAATGATACGATCGTCTCCATCGAGAAGGCGTCGAGCCACCCAGCGGGCGTTTGGCAATCCGGGGTAGAGTCTGCCGACGGCGAGTTCGAGTTGGTCGACTGCGTCGCTCAGCTCGGGTGGTTCGTTACCGAGCCGATAACCGCGTCCAACCACTTTGCCGCTCGCCACGTCATGGATGGTCCGCAGCAGTAATTCCGTTCCTTCCCGGTAGCGGGCGGCCAACGGCACGACCGGCACTCCCAGGTCCCGCGCCAGGCGGCGTTCGTCGACCTGTAGCCCCTGCCGCCGGGCTTGATCCATGAGGTTCAAAACCACAATGACCCGCGGGGTGATCTCGAGGATCTGAAGTGCCAGGCACAGATTTCTCTCCAGGCGGGTGGCATCGACAACGACGAGGGTCACGTCTGGCGCGCCAAAGAGCAGGAAATTGCGCGCGACTTCCTCGTCCGGACTGGCTGTCAACAGCGAGTAGGTGCCCGGCAGATCCACCAGCTTGAAACGTCCTCCTCCGTATTCAAACCCACCCTCGGCGCGGGTTACGGTCTTTCCCGGCCAATTCCCGGTATGCTGCCGCAATCCGGTGAGCAGGTTGAAGACGGTGCTCTTCCCGGTATTGGGATTGCCCGCCAGCGCCACGACCTGATCCCAGCGCTCCATGCTCACTCCCAGCCGCACGAGTTGGCCGGGGCGAAATGCCGGACAAACCGCGCAGCGTGTCCCGGATGGAGGTTGAGCTGACGGAGGGTTCATTGGGCGGCGCCCTCCCTTTTCTCGACTTGAATCAGGTCGCTCTGTTGCTTGCGCAAAGCGATCAGGGTGCCGCGGACACGATAGGCCGTCGTATTGCCGCTGGGACTGTTCAGCTCCGCGGTTACCAGCGTGCCGGGGAGCAACCCCAGATCCAGCAAGCGTCGTCGCTCTGGACCGCGACAGAGCGGCGAAAGACGAACAATCGTGGCCCGTTCACGCAGTTGCAGCTGGCTAAGCGACTGATCCGGCGACGCTGGGGTTGCCTCGGCGGGCAGGACCGGCACCACCGCAATGTTCAAGGCGACTACGGGTGCGAGGACATGTTCGGCACCACCCACCAGTAGTCGGATCCGTTGGGGGGAACTTTCCAGCACCCGCACCGTCATCCCCGGGCAGAGTCCCACGGCGCGGATCTGGGCGTAGACAGCGTCGGGTTCATCCTCGATGTGAACGATGCGCACACAGCGGTTCGGCCCGACGGCGGCGATGCTGACCGACTCGGATCTGGCCATGTCGCCATCGGCGGTGGGGATGGGATCACCGTGAGGATCGAACACGGGATAGCCCAGTTGTGCATCCAGGAAATCGGCTTCGGCGGGACTGATGAAATGTTCCTGACGCTCGGCACGGCGGTGCCATTCGTCCTCCGTTACGCCGGTTCGTTCGGCGAGGTGCTGTTCCCACAGCCGATGGGCGCGGATCACGTTGAGGGCATAACTTCGGCCGTCGGCAGTCAGTTGTATTTGGGAACCTGGCAACTCCAAAAGGTGCCGCCGCTGCAGGTCCTCCACCACCCCGGTCACACGGTCCAAGCTGACCCCAAGCGCTCCCGCCAGGCTTTGCAGCGTGGGTCGGCGCCCGGCCAGTTCGGTCTGATAAAGATGCTTGAGCGCGTCTTCGAGCAGAACTCGCGTTTTGACCTGGCGAGAGGATTCAATGCGACTCCACAGACCGCGGTCCGGCCAAAAGAAGCCGGCCAGCCCCGCCAGGACAAGCAGCCCGATCCCCAAGGCAAACAGCGGATCGCTTGCCGCGGCCCCGAGCCAGGGCCTTATCCGGGCGTCGTTGACCCCAGACCAGGCTTGCCCCGCGGCATATTGAAACAGGTCACTCATGCCGATGCGCGGGTCTTAAACCCAGGGCGCCGATGCCAACGCCCGCTCCTTCTCCTCCAGCCGGAACACCGTTCGCGCGTTGCCGCGCATCAGTGGCTCCACCAGATCCTCGGCCTCGGCCAGCTCGAGCCAGCCTTCCCCGACCAGTTCCTCGAGGGCAAGGGCGATGCCGCGACGGGCGAGGAGGGCGTGGCCCACCACCGGTTCGACCGGGATATAATCGCCGCCGAAGGTGAAGATCTTGTTGGCCGGCATGGTCACGATGCATTTCTTCAGGAAATCCTTGGTCGCAATCGGGTTGATGATCCAGGCCCAGCAAAGGTCCACGTAGGCGTTGGGGTAATGCTTCGCCACCGCCAGCAGATCCTCGTAAAACGGATAGCAGATGTGCATGAACACAAAGGAGGTCCCCAGCGACATCCGGCACAAATCCGCCGCCGAATTCGCGTTGCGTGCCACCCGCGACAACGGCATACCTCCGTGCCCGGCGTAATAGCCGGTATGAAGCTTGACCGGCAAACCCGCCTCCGTCGCCCGATCCACCGCCACCCAGAACAGGTGGTCCTCGAGCTGCCGCCGTTCCTCGGCGGACACCTGGGTCTGGTTCAGGATCCTGCCGAGCAGCGGCTCCGCCACGCCGGTCTCGACCCGTTGGTAATCGATATCGCGGCTGTAGGCGTGCTGCGATTTCACCGCCACGGCGTAACGGGCGTAACGTTCGAACCACCAATCGATCACCCGCCCCCAATCCGCCAGCGATCTCACTTCAATCCCCGCCGGCCGGCCGTACGTCTCCAGTCCAGGGCCCGCGAACATCCCCACGATGCTCAAGTCCTGCATCAGCAGGGTCGGTTGCCGGGATTCCTTGAAAGGCTCCCCGGTGATGCAGTTCACCTGGCACGATTCCAACCGCGCCTCTTCCCGCAGTATCCGCTCGTAGAAACCCGGCCGCCGGGTCCGCTCATAGCCCGCCTGCACCTCGGCCACCGTCTCCGCCGAGAGATCCTCTACTCCGTACAATTGCCGGCACGCCAGCCGCACGGCCTGACCATAACCGGTCTGTCGGACCGCCGCCCAGTAAGGCTCCACCAACGACCATTTCTTAAGCGGATCCATTTCCGGCGAAAAGAAGCGCTTCAACGCCTCGGGAGACATTCCCGCCACCGCCAGGTCTGAATCGAGGTAATGGCTTAACAGGAACGCCCAATCATCACAGCGCACCCGCGGATAGCGCGTTCCCTGCAGCCGGTCGGTTTCCTCGATCAAATGTTCATGGGTGTCCACCAGGGGCGTGCCCCAGACCTTCGCCTGGATGCGTGCCCGGACATCCGTCGGAAGTCGCGCCGTCGTGCCGCCATCGGCGGCGGTTCCTACCCCCAGCATGCCCAAGCCACCCGCCGCCCCCATCGTCCGGAGACTGGCCCGTCGTGAGATTCTTCCTGGTTCTTTCATGATCTGCCTTGTTGCACCTCGATACTCTAACACCCGCGCCGTGGCCCAGTCAGCCCTTTTGATCCCGCGCCTTTGGTCCTTCAACTCCGCGCCAGTCTTGCTACCCTCCTGCCGTGCGGCACGCTGTTTACTCCGAATTCGAACGAGACCTGGCTCCCGAGCTCGACGCCATCCGGGCTCAGGGACTCCACCGTGTCCTGCGTGAGATCGGCTCGCCCCAATCGGCTCACGTCCGGATCGGACGGCGCGACTTCATCAACTTCTCCGCGAACGATTACCTTGGTCTGGCCAACCACCCCCGGGTGCGCGCCGCCGCCATCCGCGCCATCCAATGTTACGGTGTCGGCGCCGGCGCTTCCCGCCTGATCTGCGGTTCCCTCAGTCCCCACCAACGCCTCGAGGAGGACTTGGCCGAGTACAAAGACACTCCGGCTGCGCTCACCTTTTCCAGCGGGTACGCCACCGCCCTTGGCGCCATCACCGCCCTCCTCGGCCGGGACGACATCATCGTCATCGACAAGCTCGTCCATGCCTGCATCGTGGATGCGGCCCGCCTGTCAGGCGCCCAACTCCGTGTCTACCGCCACAACGATCTCAACCACCTCGAAGCCATCCTCCAATGGGCCGCCAAAACCGGTGCGCCCGCCCGCGCCAACACCCGCCCCCGGGTGCTCGTGGTCACCGAGTCCGTCTTCTCGATGGACGGCGACATCGCCCCGCTCCGCGAAATCGTCGGGCTCAAACATCGCTACGGCGCCTGGCTCATGGTCGACGAAGCCCATGCCACCGGCCTCTACGGGGAACACCGCCGCGGGCTCGTCGACGAATTCAGCCTCTCCCCCGAAGTCGAAATCCAGATGGGCACCCTGGGGAAAGCCCTCGGGTCGTGCGGCGGTTATATCTGTGGCGCCCGTGCCCTGATCGATCTGCTGATCAACCGCGCCCGCAGTTTCATCTTCTCGACAGCGCCTTTGCCCGCGCATGCCGCCGCCGCCCGGGCCGCCATCCGGATCGTCCGATCCCGGCTGGGCGAGCGGCTTAGTCACCGCCTGTGGCAACGCGTCCATGAAGTTCGCCAGGGCCTGGGGAACACCCGCTTCGAATGCCCGCCGGGGCACAGCCCGATTCTCCCGTTGATCGTCGGCCCTGAACAAGCCGCGCTGCGCGCCGCCCTCGAATTACGCCGTCACGGCATCCACCTGCCGGCAATCCGCTATCCGAGTGTGGCCCGCAACCGGGCGCGCCTTCGCCTCACCCTCAGCGCCGCCCACAGTCCCGGCGATATCCGCCAACTGCTGACGGTTCTGGCCGGGCTGGCGGCCTTCAACGCTCAACGCCAACCGCGCGGCGCTCGACGCTCAACCCTCGACCCTCAACCTTCGACTCTCCGTGCATCGACTGGCTGAATTGGACCTGGCGTATCACTGGCATCCGTTCACGCAGATGCGGGACTGGCTCGAGCGCGAGCCCATTGTCATCGCCTCGGGCCGGGGCGCCGTGCTCCGCGATATTTATGGCCGGCAATACCTCGATGCCAACTCCAGCATCTGGACCAACCTCCACGGCCATAACCACCCCGGACTCAACCGCGCCCTGCAGTCCCAGCTCCGCAAAGTCGCTCACGTTTCCGCCCTCGGCTTCGCCAACCCGCCCGCCGCCCGTCTCGCCGCCCGCCTCATCGAGCTCGCTCATTCCTCCGGTGAACCGGCCTTGAAGAAGGTGTTTTTCTCGGACAACGGCTCGACCGCGATGGAGGTTGCGCTCAAGCTTGCCTACGAGTTCACCCGCCGGAGCGGGCGGACCGCGAAGCCGCGGTTTCTTTCCCTGGCGGGAGCGTATCACGGCGACACGGTGGGCGCCGTCAGCCTGGGTCACATCGATCTCTTTCACCGCGCCTATGGCGGTCTGCTGTTCAAGTCGGATCAGGTCATGGCCCCGTATTGTTACCGTTGCCGGTTCAACCGGGCCCGGCCCGAACGGGCCGACGCCCGGGAATACCGGCACTGCCAATGGCAATGCGTGGACCAGGTCGAGGCCCGCTTCGCGCGGGCGACCCGACAACAGCGGCCTTACTCCGCTTTCGTGTTCGAGCCCCGCATTCAGGGAGCCGCCGGCATGATCCCCCAGCCGGACGGCTGGCTCCAGCGCGTCGCCAAAATCGCCCGCGCTCATCGCGCGCTGTTGATCGCCGATGAAGTCCTCACCGCCTTCGGCCGCGCCGGCTCAAGCGAGAATCCGAAATCCGGCATGCCGCTGCTCGCCGCCCACACCGAAGGGGTCCAACCCGATTTCGTGGCCCTGGCGAAAGGCCTGACCGGTGGTTACCTGCCGATGGCGGCTACGCTCACCACGCCGGCGGTGTTCGAGGCGTTTCTGGGCGATTACGCCGAGTTCAAGACCTTCTTCCACGGCCACAGTTACACCGCCAACCCGCTCGCGGCCGCCACCGCGCTCGCGAACCTCCACCTGCTCGATTCGAGAGCCTCGATCCACGCCCGGCATCGGCTCCACACCGCGCTGCGCCACGAACTCGCCTCCCTCTGGGCGCTACCCGGCGTTGGCGATGTCCGCCAGGTCGGCCTCATCGCCGGGGTCGAGCTGGTCAGAAACTGGCGCACGCGCGAACCCTTCGACCTCCGCGATCAAGCCGGCATCCGTGTGTGCGAGGCCATGGCGCGCCGGGGCGTGCTCACGCGGCCCATTGGCAACGTGGTCGTGATCGTGCCGCCCTACTGCGCCTCGCCGGTCCAGGTCCACCGCATGGTTCGTGCGCTGCGCCTTTCGGTTGCCGAGGTCCTGGGAACCGGCTAAACCGGGGCGGGCAAGACCGGCCCGACGATCGGGTTCGAGAGGTTCGGCGCCGGCGGTTGCCATTCGCTCATCGATCGTCATTCGACCTTGTTCCGCCTGTCCGCACCGCCTAAGCTCCCCGCCCAGAATCATGAGCTCCCAGGCTACTCCCGAACCGGCAACGTCAACGAACACCGGCCTGCTGCAACGCCTGCTCAACGCCATCGAATGGGCGGGCAACCGGCTGCCGGATCCCGCGATGCTCTTCGTCGTGGCCCTGGGCGTCACGATGCTCGTTTCCGCCTTCCTGGCCCCCATCCAGTTCGACGCCATCGACCCGCGCACCGTCGAACGCGATGCCGACGGCCAGGTCGTCGCCTCCCAGTCCATCCGGGTGATCAACCAGCTTTCCGGACCCGCGCTGGCGGCCTTCCTCGCCCGCATGGTGAAGACCTTCGTCGAGTTTCCCCCGCTCGGTGTGGTGCTGGTGGCGTTGCTGGGCGTGGGCGTGGCTGACCAGACCGGATTCATTCGTGCCGGCATTCGCGCTTTGCTCAACCTCACGCCGCGCAAACTGCTCACCCCGATGCTGCTGCTGGTCGCCATCGTAAGCCACTCCGCCGGCGATACCGGTTACGTCCTCGTCATTCCCCTGGGCGGGGTCATCTTCGCCGCCGCGGGACGACATCCGCTCGCCGGCATCGTCGCCGCTTTCGCCGGTGTCTCCGGCGGGTTCAGCGCCAATTTCCTTCCTTCGAGCCTCGACCCGCTGCTCCAGGGTTTCACCCAATCCGCCGCGCAGATCATCGATCCCGCCCGCACGGTCAACCCGCTCTGCAACTGGTTTTTCACCAGCGCCTCCTGCCTGATCATCATCGCCGTCGGCACCTGGATCACCGACCGTGTCATCGAACCCCGCCTGCGGAATGTGCCGGTGGATGGCGATGACACCGCGGCCCCGCAGTCGGACGCCCTTTCATCGCGGGAACGGCTTGGGCTCGGGCTTGGCTTGGGCGCCGTCGTGCTGGGCTTGATCCTGCTTGGGCTGGCGGCGGCTCCGGCCAGCTCGCCCCTGCGTTCCGCGTCCGGATCGCTCACGGCGCATGGCGCGCCGATGATGGAGGCGATCATCGCGCTGATCTTCCTGATCTTCCTCGTGCCCGGCATCGTGTACGGATACGCCGTGGGTTCGATCAAGAACCACCGCGACATCATCAAGGCGATGAGCCATTCCATGAGCACCATGGGTTACTACCTGGTGATGGCCTTCGCCGCCGCCCAGTTCACCTATGTCTTCCGCGAATCCAACCTCGGCGCGCTGGTCGCCATCGAAGGCGCGGTCTTTCTCCAGCAGCTCAACTGGCCCGCGCAAGTCACCATCGTCGGCATTATCCTCCTCAGCGCCGCCGTCAATCTGCTCGTCGGCTCCGCGTCCGCCAAGTGGGCGTTTCTGGGGCCGATATTCGTTCCGATGCTGATGCAGTTGGGGATCTCACCGGAGCTGACCCAGGCCGCCTATCGGATCGGCGACTCCAGCACCAACATCATCACCCCGCTGTTGCCCTACTTCCCGCTCATCGTCGTCTACGCCCAGCGCTACGTCAAAAGCACCGGCATCGGCACGCTCGTTTCCTTGATGCTGCCTTACTCGATCTGTTTTCTGGTCACCTGGACCCTGCTCCTGATCGTCTACTGGGGCTTGGGCCTGCCCCTGGGCCTGCAAGCCGGCTACACTTACCCGTAACGAAATTCCATTGCGAAGGGAACCCGGGTGGGTTAATCAGGCGCGCCAGTCGAACTGGCAGCTATGGGCGCCCGCGAATCTTTCCTGGCTACCGCCATCTTCCTGCTGACCTACCTGTTGATCAGCGGCCGGCGTCTGAAAATCCTCCCGCTCTATCGGCCGGCGGCGGCGTTGCTCGGCGCGGTGCTGATGGTGACCGCGGGGGTGATGACCCCGGAGGAATCCTATCGCGCGGTGGATTACGATACCCTGGTGTTGCTGCTGGGCATGATGGTGCTGGCGGCCTACCTGGATCTGGCGGGATTCTTCAGCCGGGCGGCGGAATGGATCCTGATCCGGGCCGGCACGGCGGAGCGCCTGTTGCGGTGGGTGATCCTCACCTCGGGCGCGCTGTCCGCGCTCCTGGTCAACGACACCGTCTGCCTGATGTTCACCCCGCTGCTGGTGGCGGTGCTGGTTCGCGGCGGTTTGCCGTTGCCGCCTTTCCTGCTCGCGCTGGCGATGAGCGCGAACATCGGCAGCGCCTGCACCCTGGTGGGCAATCCCCAAAACATGATCATCGGACATCGGTCCGGCATCGGATTCGCCGAGTTCTTCGTCTCGCTGGCGCCCGCCTCCGTTCTCGGCCTGGGGGTGCTCTATCTGCTGCTGCGGTGGGGGTATCGCGCCGAGCTTCGAGCGGTGGTCATCCGGCCGGCGGACACCGAATTGCGCGCGCCGACCGATCGGCGATTGCTGGCCCTGACCTTTGGGGTGCTTGGCTTGGTGACCCTCGGGTTTCTGGCGGGGACGAACCTGGCGTGGACGGCCCTGGCCGGCGGAGCGGTGGTGATGGTGTTGGGCCGGCGGGACACGCACGAGGTGCTCAAGCGGGTGGACTGGCATCTGATGGTTTTCTTCGCCGCGCTGTTCATCGTTGTGCACGGTTTCAACGAGACCGGGTTGCCCGACCGGTTGTTCGAGGCGTTGCGGCCGTGGTTCGGTACGAATGTCACGGCCCAGACCTGGAACCTGGCCTGGTTGTCGGTGGTGGGCTCGAACGTGTTCTCGAACGTGCCCTATGTGCTGGTGGCGGGGAAATGGCTGGGCAGCCTGCTCGAACCGGAGTTGATGTGGAAGGTGCTGGCGTTGACCACCACCTTCGCGGGGAACCTGACGTTGCTGGGATCGGTCGCCAACCTGATCGTGGTCGAATCCGCCCGCGGTCACGCCGAGATCGGTTTCTGGGACTACGCGCGGTACGGCATCCCGGTCACCTTGAGCTCCACCGCGATCGGCGTGGCGGTGTTGCTCTGGATGCATTGAGAGCCTCCGAAAGCCGAAAGCCGCGGCTCCGCAACTGTGTCCAACCAATGCCGGGACCGGACCGCACCGGTCAAGCCGCGAGCGGCTACCCCACCTTCGGCGTCCACCCGCGTCGATACTCCCGCGCCCAATACTCGCGCCGGGCCGCCTTGTCCGCGATGCTGCCATCGACCGGGTTCACGCGCAGGGCCCGGCCGCAACGCCAGGCGATGTTGCCCAGGTGACAAAGCATCGTGCTCTTCTGGGCATCGCCGATCTCGGCGGCCAGTGGCGTGCCCTCGCGGATCGCTCCGACAAAGTTCTCGAAGTGCACCTGGTCTCCGCCCGGCCCGGTGCCGCGGTGGAGTTCCTTGCCTTTCGTATCGAATACCTGATAGCCGGTTCCATCGCTGGTTACCGACCCGCCATCACCATAGAATGCGACAAAGGGCAGGCGTTCCCCGGTTCGAGGCAGGCAACTGCTCACGTCCCAGGCCACGCCGGACTTGCCGAAATCGAACGAGGCCACACCGGTATCCGGCGTTTCCTGGTCATCGTCGAAGTGATACCGCCCGCCGGTGAAGGTCACCAGCCTCGGGTAATCGACGCCCAGGCCCCACCGGACCAGATCGAGGGCGTGCACGCCGTTGTTGGCGAGCTCGCCGCCGCCCCAATGCCAGCGCCAGTGCCAGTTGTAGTGCACCACGTTGTCCCGATAAGGCCGTTCCGGCGCCGGTCCCTGCCACAGTTCATAGTCCAGCGACGCGGGGATGGCGGCGGGGTTCCCTTTGCTGATCGACGTCCGGGCGTTGGTATACCAGCAGCGGGCATAGCGGATCGGACCGATCACGCCCCGGTGCAACTGTTCGATCATTTCGATGATCGCCGGCCAACTGCGCCGCTGATTGCCCATCTGCACCTTGCGATCGTGCCGCCTCGCCGCCGCCACCATCAGCTCCGCCTCGCGGGCATTGTGACTGCCGGGCTTTTCGACGTAGACATGTTTGCCCGCGGCGCAGGCCATGATCGTGGCCGGCGCATGCCAGTGGTTCGGTGCCGCGATCGCCAGGGCGTCCACGGCCTTGTCCTCGAGCATCCGCCGCAAATCCTTCACGCCCCGGGGGGCGCGCGACTGGGCGTCGGAAACCACTTTGACGCCGCGCGCCAGCCGTTCTTCGTCCACGTCACAAACATAGCCGATCTCCACTCCGGCAGTCGCCAGCAGCGCCCGCACGTGATCCATTCCCCGACCCAGTCCCATCACGCCGAAGACGAGGCGGTTCTGGGCCGAGCCCGCGGCGCGAAGGATCGGAAAGCCGAGAGCGGCCAGGCCCACTCCGGTCGTGACGGTCTGTTGGAGGAACGATCGACGGTTCAAGTTGGACGGGGAGTTCATATTCGGCTGGGTGTTTGCCGGGCAGCTTAGCCCGCATTTTCGAGGGAGTCTCGCGGAAAGTGCGCCGCTGGAATGGGCACGCTTAATCAATATGCGGGTTCCTGGCAAACCTGGTTACGGCACCGCGAGTTCGTAGAGCATCCGTGCGCCGTGGGCGGCATCTCCGGCGACATCCGCGGTGAAGGTGATCGCATTGCCCTCGGTTCGAACCGGCAGTTCAGCCAACCGGTGGCCGTTCGGCGCCAGCGCCCAAACGCGCAGGCTGCGGGCCAGATCGGAGCGAATCGTGACCTGGGCTTGGCCGGCCCGGACCAGGTGCGGAAGCCGGCCCCAGTCGAGCAAGGTCTTGCGTTCGGGTTCGGCGTATCGGATGCCGGTGTTCTGCAGGTCGGTGAGGTGGGTGACCAGGAGCCGCCGGCTGCCGCGGATCGGACGGTGATCGAGCGCGCTGATCCAGACGGTGGCGTCGCTCTGTTCGATGCGGATCTGGACGCGGCCCTGGGCGGTGGCAATCACCTGGCCGGCGGGCGCGTAACCGCCCGCGGTGCGCGGCGTGTCGAGCAGCAGAATGTCCCGGGGCGCGTCGATGGTCAGCCCGCCGGACTCGCTCTGGAAGATTTTGCGCGCGGGATCGGTGGCGTTCCAGTTCGCGACCAGTCCGCGATCGCGGACGGTCTGCCAGAGTTGGGCCTCCTCGAGTTGATACGGATCGGCCGCGATCGTTTTGGCGGCGGGGAACACCGAAGCGGGGGTCTGCCACCCGAGCGGGACGAGCAGGCCGCTGGCGGCGTCGACGGGCGAGGCCACAACTTCGGTGCCGATGCGGGTAATCCAGGCGAGCCAATGCCAGCGCGGCGCGAGGCGCGGGATACGGGCGGCCGGCGTGGCGAGGTCGGCCTCGGTCATGGTCAGGGCAACGCTGTTGGTCGCGGTCGGGAGATCGCCGCGGAGGAAGAGGCAAAGGGAAGCGCGTTCGGACGCCTGGCTGAGCGGGTCCGAAGCGAGATCGAAATAGCCCATGCGCGACGGTTTGAACATCGCCTCGCGGCTGTGGCTGTAAGCGAAACGCCAGATGCCGTCCCAACCCTGGATCGCGCCGAGCGCGCCGGTGAGGATGCCGCCAACCCCGCGGAACCGGCCGGGTCCGGAGTAGTTGTATTCGGTGATGGTGAACGGTTTGTTGAACAGCCGGGTGAAGGACTTGCTGCGACCGCCGGTGGCGCCTTCAGCGATGGGGCTGGTGTTGGGACATCGGCTGGGCAACCGCCACGATTGCTCGAGGAACTGGGGATGATCGACGTAGAAATGATCGTCGACGTAATCGTAAACCGCGCGCGCGCCCTGATCGGTCACGAAATAGGTCCACGAGTTCGCGTTGCTCACCAGGGCGCGACAACCGAGGTCGTCGCGGAGAAAGGCTTTCATGCGCTGGACCAGGTCGCGTTCGGTGTCGGACAGGAACCGGACCGTGTCGCGGGCGCGCGGGCCGGGGGCGTCCAGTTTTTCCGGGAGCTTGACCGAGGCGGTGGCCGGGTTTTCCGATTCGGCGAGTTCGTTGTTCCAGGCCTGGGCCAGCGCGGAACGATCGGCGTATTGGGCGGCGAGCCAGCGGTTCCAGGCCTGCTGCCATTCGGGAAAGGTGAGGATGTCCTTGTAGAAATTGCCGAAGTTGCCCTCGTTAATCATGGCGAGCCAGGCGAGGGCCGGTTCCTCCGCGTAACGCCGCTTCGTGTAAGGGTTGACGTGATCGAGCAGCGCGCGGCTGAAAGCCTTCCAGTTTTCCCAGGCCCCCTCGTGAACCGGCACCAGAATCTTGA
>JAHDYP010000061.1:22639-30331 GCA_023383055.1 Verrucomicrobiota bacterium
TCTTGAACGTGTCCATCGGCACATTGCCGTCGCGGTCCATGCCGATTTCCCGGAACGGAACGCCGCGGGAGACGTAGAGGTCGGTGGTGAGATAAATGCCGCGTTGGATGAGCGCGGCCATGAGATAATCGAACTGATCGAGGCGCTCCGGATTCAAGCGGGTGGTCGGCCCCTGGCGCTGGACCAGGTCGCGCTCGTAATGATGGATACGAAGGGCGTTATAGCCGAGGCGGACGAGGCGTTCGGCCAATTGATCGGCTTCCGCGTGCGACATGTAATGCGCGCCGAAACAAAGGTTGATCCCGTAGAAACGCCGAGCGATTTCAGGGGATTGTTCGAAGGCGAACCGGCCATCGGGTCGCGCCATGACACGGCCGTGCTTGCCCGCGGGGGCATCGACGAAGCCGAGTTGAGAGAAATCCAGGGCGGAGCCGGCCTCGATGTCCAGGGTGGCTTCGAGCGGGATCCAGTCGGGCCCGGCGGTGATGGTGATGGGTTCCTGGCGGGTGGCGGCGTCGGCCGCATGCAGCAGGAGCGTCGAACCGAGGAGGATTGTCAGGGTCAGAAAACACCGGAGCGCCGATCGAGATCGCGGGTGAGGCTTCATGGGTGAATGACACGAGAAACGAGGGTCGATCGGCAAGTCATTTCGTTGCCGTCGGCTGTTCCCCATCCCCCCGAAACGTCGCAGAGCTTCATCCGTGAACCTGTCCCCCTGTCCGCCTGCCCCAGCGTCGACGGCGCTTTCACTTCGTTCCGCAACCGGCTGCATCGCTGGCTTGCCTCCGCAACCGAGCCAAAGCGGCATGGCGCTCCGCTTCCCGCCGCGCATTTCATGGATTCTCGTTCAAGGTGCCGGCAGGTCATTCCAGCGGGTGATCACCTGACGTTGCGTGACCGGCCACCAGAACTGAAGCCTGTCCGCCAACCGCGCCACCAACTCCGGATTCGCCGCGGCGAGGTTCTGGTGCTCGTGCGGGTCGGCCAGGAGGTCAAAGAGTTGGGGACGCTTTTCCGTGCGGGGATGGTGCCGGGCATAACGGCCCACCTGGCCGTCGTAGGTGAGCAAAAGCTTCCATTGCCCCTCGATCACCCAACGGTAGAGGAGGCTCGCCTCAGGCCGGTCGATGTCCGCCACGTCGTGCGCGAAGGTTTCCCCGAAGACCACCTGGCGCGGTGTTGGTTCGCCCGATCTGAGGATCGGCAGGAGATTGTACCCGGGCAGATTGTCCGGAATGGCGACGCCAGCCGCCGCCAGGGCCGTGGGCATGATGTCCACACTCGAGCAGAGTTGCTCGCCGCGGTGGCCCGGCGCGATGACGCCCGGCCAGCGGAACATGATGGGCTGGCGCACTCCGCCTTCATAGGCCGACTGCTTCGAGCGGGGGGCGAAGCCGGGCGCGTCCGGCTGCTGGATCCATCCGTTGTCGCCCACATAAACGACGAGCGTGTTGGCGGCCAGACCCCGGGTGTCGAGTCGATCGAGCAATTGACCGCACGTTTCATCGAACCACTCGACCATGGCGTAGTAGCGGGCCAGATGATCCGAGGCGATGCCCTTGGCTTTGTATTTCTGGAACAGGCGAGCGGGCGGCGTGTGCGGGTCGTGCGGCAGAAACGGCGCATACCAGAGGAAGAACGGTTTCCCTGCGGCGACGGCCAGATCGATGAACTCAAAGACGGGAGCCATCCCCTCACGACCGATCTTGAGGCCGTCATCGCCGTGGCGGCCGCCGGGCTGTGGAAAACCGCGCGTCATGCCGTGAGTGAACCCGCCTCGCTGGTAACTGCCCTCCCACCATTTGCCGGACTGGTGGCTCAAATAGCCTTGTTGCCCCAGCAGTTTGGCGATCGAGGGATGCGGATCGAACTGCGCGATGAGCTTCTCGCGGAGCACCCGGTAGGCCGGCGGCTCCGTGGAGGGAGCGCCCGGGGTGCGCATCTCGGGGAGCAGCGCCGGATCGTTGCCGGTGATCCGGTGCTGATGCGCATAGAGACCGGTTGCAATGGAGGTCAACGCCGGACGACAGAGCGCGGTCGGGACATATCCGCGAGTGAACAGCGAACCCTGCCGGGCGAGCCGATCCAGGTTGGGCGTCTCGATCGACGGATGCCCCATGAGCCCATAGTCCGTCCAGGCATGATCGTCAGAAATGATGAAGACGATGTTGGGACGACCGGGCTCGGCGGAGATCGCCGTCGCGCAAATCAGGCTCGCGAGGGCGAGCACGCGGCAAGTTTTCATGTTATTCAAGGTGTTGCTCGTGGACCCGACGGAGGCGGTCGACGAGGTCGGGGTGTTGTTCGGCCACATTGGTGATTTCACCGGGATCGTCCCTCAGGTTGGCGAGGAACAGCGGGATGCGCTCCGCCTGAGGGCCGGTCCGGGAGGTGTCGCGGGCATTGCCGATCAGTTTCCAGTCACCTTCACGCACGGCCCAATCGGCGTTGGGCCCCAACCCCACCTGCCAGTGCAAAACGCGGTCATGGTGCGGACTGGGTGCGGTCGGATCGCGCAAGACGGAAACGAGACTGCGACCATCCAGGGCAACCTCGGGGAGTTTCGCCCCCGTCAACTCCGCCAGGGTGGGGAGCAAGTCACAGGCATGGGAGACCTGGTCGCGGGTTTGATTCCGCGGCAGTTGCCCCGGCCAGGAGATAATGGCGGGCAAGCGTATGCCACCCTCGAACAAGCTGAACTTCGCGCCGCGATAGGACCCGGCGCTGCCGCCGCCGAAGTGGGCGCGTTCCTCGGTTGAGTGACCATTGTCGCTTTGAAAGACGATGATCGTGCGTTCGCGCAACCCGAGCGCTTCGACTTTGGCGAAGAGGGCGCCGAGCCGTTCATCCTGCGCGGCGACGAACGCGGCGTAGAGGTTCCTGGGGTAAGGCAGATGCTTGAAGTGATCGAGCCATTTCGCGTCGCCCTGGTAGGGATAGTGAGGGGTGTTCAGCGCGTAATAGACGAAGAACGGGTGTTCGCGATGTCGTTCCATGAAACCGGCCGCCTCCCGCAACATTAAATCCGGGAAGTACGCGCCGTCATGGAACACTTCGACCTCATTCCGCCAAAGGTCATGGATGTTCGGGCCGCTCCAGTAAAAGAAGTGCGAGTAGTTGTCGATACAACCGCCCATATGCCCGAAGGAATGGTCAAACCCCTGCGCGCGCGGCGAAGTCTCCGGGGTGTAACCCAGGTGCCATTTGCCGATGTGGGCGGTGGCGTAGCCGGCGGCCCTAAACATTTCCGCCATGGTCACCTCCGACGGGGGCAAGGCCCCCGAGCCACCACGCTGCGACGCGCAGTTGCCTGGCACGCCCGCGCGCACCGGCCAGCGCCCGGTCAAGGTGCCGGCGCGCGAAGGCGAACACACCGGCGCCGCCGAGTAGAACTGCGTGAAGCGTGCACCCTCCGCCGCCAGCGCATCGAGGTGCGGCGTGCGCAGGTCGGTCGCGCCGTAGCAGCCGAGATCCACCGATCCCTGATCGTCCGCGACGATCAGAATGACGTTGGGTGCTGGTGGCGACGCGCTGGCAGCCGCGGCCATGGGCGCGCCAAGCAGCGGCAGCAGCAGTCTTAGAAACGCTCGAATGCTCATAAACAAGGTACTGCGTGAATTTGGGAACTTCGACGTCGCGACCGATTTCATGTCGCAGGTGGGACAGAAAATCGGTCGTGACTTGCGGCCGGTTCCACGAGCACGCGGTGGGCTTTGCGGCGGCGGGTTTGAATGACGGTAAACTGGGCGGCTCCCTGCTTGACCGTGTCGCCCACGCGCGGTTCCCGTCCCACGTGTTGTTGCAGCCAGTCGGAAAGCAGCTTGTCCGGGTCGTCGACACTCAGGGCGAGGGCGGTTTGTTGGATCACCTGGCGCAAGCGCGCGCCACCGCCGATTTTCCACCGGCGGGGTGCGACTTCGATGATCTCTTCGGACAGTTGGTCAAACTCGTCGGTGAGATCGCCGACGAGTTCCTCGAGGACATCCTCGAGGGTGACTAAGCCGACGATGGAGCCGGCGGCATTCTCGACGAGCGCCATGTGTTCGCGGTGGCCGAGGAGGGACTTGAGCGCCCCGTTCAAGCTTGCGGAGGCGGCCAGGCGCGGGAGCGGGCGGATGAAGGGCTGGATCTGCGCCTCGCGCCGACTGGGCATCATGGCGACGATTTCCTTGAAATTGACGTAACCGACGATGCCTTCCGCCGTGCCGTCCCGGCTGACGGGGTAGCGGGTATGGAGCGAAGAAGCGGCCACTTCGAAGTTCGAAATATTGGGCTGGCGCGCATCGAAAAGGACGACACGCTCGCGGGGCACCATCACGGCGGAAACGGTCATTTGGCGGAGCTTGGTGGCGTTGATGATGATGTTCTCCTCGTCGGCGCTGATCACGCGGTCGTGGCGGGCCATGTCGGCCATGGTGCGCAAATCAGCGATGCTGAGCCGGCGTTTTCCGTCTTCGCGTTTGAAAGGACGGGACACCCATTCTGTGACCGCGATGAAGGGGGTCAGGGCGACGGTCATGAACGACAGGAGCGGGGCCTGGACGGGGGCGAGGCGTTCGGCGTAGCTGACACCGATCACCTTGGGCACAATCTCGGTTCCAAACAGCACAAAGATCGTGAAAACGATCGAGAACAGCCAGATCCATTCGTCGCCGTAAATCTCATCGAATGCGCTCCCGGCGACGGTGGCGCCGCCGGTATGGGCCACGGTGTTGAGGATCAGGATGGCGGCGATGGGACGATCGATGCGCCGCCGCATGTTTTGCCAGACGGCGGCGTAGCGATGGCCTTCACGGCGTTTCGTCTCGAGATGGATGTCGCTCAGGCTGAGCAGGGTGGCTTCCAGCAACGAACAAAGAAACGACACCACCATCACGGTGACACAAGCAAGGATGAAGATACTCATGGGACAAATTCCAATGATGATCGGACAGCATCGGACGACACGCGTTCGATCCGCGGATTACAAATCAACTTGGCCGCGCTGCGGAGAATTCAGGCTAAGGTTTTGTCGCGCCCGGGGTCAAACGTTCCGGCGCCTGCTTCGGCTCGGGGCGGTATTCGGCGGCCCAGTGGGCGCGGAGGCGTGCGCGCAGGTCCGAGACGATCCCGGCGGCGGCGGGATCCTCGATGAGGTTGTGTTTCTCTTCGGGATCGAGGGTGTAATCGTAGAGCTGCGCCCCTTTCCGGCCGTTGTCCCATTCGATGTAGCGATGGCGTTCGGTGCGGATGCTGTGGCCGGGAAAAGTGCCCCGCCAGACCTGGGTGAAGGCCGGTTTGTCCCAGGAGGCGGCGGGGTCCTCGAGCAACGGACGCAGGCTCCGGCCATCGAGGCCGTCGGGCGCGGGCAGGCCGCAGAGATCGGCGAGCGTGGGATAGAGATCGAGCAACTCGACCGTGCGACCGCAGGCGACGGCGCGGGCTTTTGTGTCTGGGGCCGCGATGATCAACGGGACGCGGGCGGAGTTTTCGAACACGCTCTGTTTTTTCCAGAGGCCGTGTTCGCCGGTGTGATAACCGTGATCGCTCCAGAAGACGACGACGGTCCGGTCGGCGAGTTTCAGTCGGTCCAGGGCATCGAGCAGTCGGCCGACTTGAGCGTCGACGAAGGTGATGGTGGCCCAGTAGGCCTGGAGGGCCTCGCGCGCCTGGAGTTCGGTGACGCCAAACCAGGGATGGGGCTGGGTGGAGGCGAGTGCCGGCGGTGGGACGTGGGCGAGGTAATCCCACGGGCCGGTTGGGATCGTCACCTGGTCGATGGGGTAAAGATCGAAGTATTTCTTTGGGGCGATGTAGGGGCAATGGGGCCGATAGAACCCGGCGGCGATGAAGAACGGGCGGGCGCGATGGGTTTCCAGCAAGCGAATGGTTTCGGTCGCCACGATGCCGTCGGTTTGTTCCTCGTCGGCGCCCTCGGCGCGAAGGAAGCTGAGGGAACTGCCGAGGCCGCGTTTGGGGGTATGATTGACGATGAGATGTTCCTCGGTTTTATCCCGGCCTTTGGGGTTGATGCGTTCGGTCCACGAGGCCGGGTCGTCGAGGCCGTCGGTGCCGATCGGGCCGGGGTTCCCGTAGTGATAGATCTTGCCGACGCGGGCGGCGTGGTAACCGTGGTTCATGAAGAGTTGCGAAAGCGTGACCACGTCCGGCAGCACGGTGCGGAAGTGCTTTTGGAGATCGTACACTTCGGTCACGTCCGGACGCCGCCCGGTCATGATCGAGGTGCGACTGGGCGAGCAGAGCGGGAACTGGGCGTAAGCGCGGTCGAAGCGGACGCCACGTTGCGCGAGCCGGTCAAGGTGCGGCGTGCGCACCCGGGGATGGCCATAGCAGCCGAGGGCGTTGTTCATGTCGTCCGTGGCGATGAAGAGGACGTTGGGCGGCGGTGTCGCCGCCCGGGAAGAAGCGGCGAGGACGAAAGCCGACAAGCCGATGGCGAGCGGGAAACGGAGGGAACGGAGGGTTTTCATTGGGTGGAGGGTGCGGTTGGAGGCGGTGGGACGGGCCCGGCCAGCGGCGGCGTTTCGAAGAAAGGTCCGTCGTCCACCACGCGCGGGTCGCCGGTGCGACGGAGTTCGTCGAGCAACCGGCATTCGAGTTCGGCGCGTATGGCGGAGTGCCGCGGGTCGGCGGCCAGGTTCCGGGTTTGATGCGGGTCGGTCCGGAGATCGTAGAGTTCCTCGCGCGGGCGCGGGCCATAGACCCAGTCAAAGTGATCCTTCCACTCAGGATGCTGGCGCATGCCGACCAGCCAGGCCTTGGTGGGGCCGGCGTCTTCGTCCATCAGGGTCACGAAGGTGTTCTCGGTCAATTCCTCGGCGGTGGGCGGGCGGTCACCGTCGAGCCGGCCCGGGTCGCCGAGCGGCCAGCGGTCCGGCTTGAAGTTGATGAGATAAAGAAAGTCGTGGGTGCGGATGGCGCGTTGCGGGTATGGGAGATGTCCGGCGCGCGCGGCGGCCACGTGCCGTTCGCGGCCGGTGAAGACGGCATCCCGGGTGGGATCGATTTGGCCGCTCCGGCTGGAAGTCAGCAACGGCACGAGGCTGCGGCCGGTCATCGCCTCCGGCACGGGCAGACCGCCGAGTTCGAGAAACGTCGGCGCCAGATCGGTGAGGCTGACCAGGTCATCCACCACGCGCCCGCCCGGGGCGCCACCCCAGCGGATCGCGAGCGGGACGCTCGTGCCGAAGTCGTAGAGGTTGCATTTGCCGTGCGGGAAACCGGGTGCGCCATGATCGCCGCTGACCACCACGAGAGTGCGATCCAATTCGCCGATGGCTTCGAGTTGCTCGAGGAGCACGCCCAGGGCGGCGTCGAAGGCCATCGCCTCGCCGAAATAATCCGCGAGGTCCTCGCGCACTTCTGGCACATCAGGGAGGAACGGCGGCATTCTCCCTTTCAAGCGGTCAGGGTCCAGCCCCCAGAGCGCGCGGCCGGAGCCTGGGATCCATTTGCGGTGGGTGTTGACCGGCCCGAACCAATAGCAGAACGGCTGACAGGGCTGACGGCGTTCGAGGAACTCGTCGAAGTTGCGGCGGACTTCGTCGAGGATTTCAATTTTGGCGGCTTGAACGGACTTACCCTGTCGCAGCAGGAGGGTGGCATTTTGGGAAAACTGGTTGATGCGGCGGCCGTGTTGCTCGAAGGCGAACTCCTGGCCACCATAGGGTGCGTCAACCGGCGTGCCGGGGC
>JAHDYP010000061.1:30341-34449 GCA_023383055.1 Verrucomicrobiota bacterium
GACTTTGAAACTTTTGCCGAGGTGATAGCCGGCCGCCTTGAGCAGGAGCGGATAGGCGGGCGTGGCAGCATCCCACACCGCCCCCTGGAGGATGGCGGCCCGCCCGGCGCGCCAGAAATGCTGACCCGACAGCAGCGCGCTGCGACAGGGGGTGCAACTGGGGGCGGAGACGAAAGCGCTTCGAAACAACAGGCCCTCGCTCGCCACGCGGTCGAAGTGCGGGGTATGCAGCAAGTCATTGACCGTGCCGGGGCCGTCGAGCCGGGCGTAGGCGCTGGCATGACGACCCCAGTCATCGGCGAAGGCAAGGAGGATGTTGGGCCGGGCCGGGGCGGCGGCGGCCGACGCGAGGCCGACCGTGCCGAGCAGCATCCAGAGGAGTGGTCGCGATTTCATGAGTTTGAGCCCTGCGCAGGCACTCCAGCTGAACGGCGTATCGCCTGGTCGACGCGCCAGGTCAGTACCAGAATGATGCCGCTTTCGCCCAGGATGAAACCGCCCTCCAGCCAGCGCCAGTAGACCGGCAGTCCGGCCACATGATCGATGACCAGCATGGCCAGGCCGAAAGCGAACCCGGCGCCGCCCAGCAGCCAGATCACCGGCAGGTACCGCCGGACATCCGAAGCCACCAGCAGCAGGATGAAACCGTGGAAGCCGTAGAGCAGCGAGGAGGACCGGGCCAGGTACTCGAGGATCGGCGCGGCCGGCAGAGGTCCGAGGCCAAGGCCCTGGTGAATGGCGTCCATCCGGTCCATGGGCAGCAGGGCGCAGGGAATCGCGAGCAGGACCGGCACGGCGAGAATGCGGAGCGCCAAAGAAAGCCAGCGTTCGGCGGAACTCATACGCCAATCAAAGTAGCTTCGGCACCGGGCTTGTCGAGGCTGCTTACCAGCGCTTCCGGAGTGGCTTTTTGCTTGTTGCGGAGTGCGCATCCGACTTTATTGAGGCATGGTTGAGACATTGAGACGGATTGGGTTCAAGGGACGGTTTCAAGCGAAGCAACGGATTGCGTTGGGCATCGTCGCCCAGTTGGCGCTGGCGTTCAGCCTCACCCCGGTCATGACCGAGGAGGCGCGGCTGCTGCGGTTTCCGGCCATTCACGGGGATCAGGTGGTGTTCGCGTATGCCGGCGATCTCTACACGGTGGCGGCGGGCGGCGGCGTGGCGCGCCGACTGACGAGCGACGTCGGCTATGAGCTGTTCCCGCGTTTCTCGCCCGACGGCCGGCAGTTGGCGTTCACGGCCCAGTACGACGGCAACACCGAGGTTTACCTGATGCCGGCGGCAGGGGGTGTGCCGCGGCGATTGACCCATACGGCCACGTTGGAGCGCGACGATGTGTCGGACCGGATGGGACCGAACAACATGGTCCTGGGCTGGCGCGACGACGACCGTGTCGTCTTCCGCAGCCGGGGCACCGGGTGGAACAGCTTTGTGGGCCAGCTCCACCACGCCAGCATTCAAGGGGGCATGGCGGAGCCACTGCCGCTTTCGCAGGGCAGCTGGTGCTCCTTCTCGCCGGATGGCCGGCGGATGGCCTTCAACCGCGTCATGCGCGAGTTCCGCACCTGGAAACGGTATCGGGGCGGGATGGCGGACGATATCTGGCTTTATGACTTTGAGACCCGGGGGATCGAGAACCTGACGGCGCACCCGGCCCAGGACCTATTCCCGATGTGGCACGGGAACCGGCTTTATTTCGTGTCGGATCGGGATGACTTGAAGCGGATGAACCTTTATCTGCTCGACCTGGAAACCCGGGAGATCAGCGCGTTGACGCGGTACACGGAGTTCGACGTGAAGTTTCCCTCGCTGGGGAATGACGCGATCGTGTTCGAAAATGGCGGGTACATTCACCGACTCGATCTTGGCACGCACGAGGTCCGGCGCATTCCGATCACGCTTCAGGAGGACCTGGCGATTGGCCGCGACGGGTGGAAGGAAGTCCGCTCGGAGATCCGGGATTATGACCTGGCGCCCGATGGCCAGCGCGCGGTGTTCGGCGCCCGGGGCGATATTTTCACGGTACCGGCCAAGCGCGGCCCCACCCGCAACCTGACCCGATCGTCCGGCGTGCATGACCGCAACGCCACCTGGTCGCCCGACGGCCGCTGGATTGCCTATGTCTCGGATGCTTCGGGCGAGGACGAGGTTTATCTGATGCCGCAGGACGGCCAAAGTCCGCCGACGCAACTGACCGCCAACGGCGACACCTACAAGTATGCGTTGAGCTGGTCGCCCGACAGCCGGCACGTGCTCTGGGCGGACCGCAAGAACCGGCTCCAGTTCGTGCACATTCAGACCAAGGAAATCACCCTGGTCGATCAGGCCACGGCTTTCGAAATCAGCCAGTATGCCTGGTCACCTGACAGCCAGTGGATCGCGTTCACCCGCCCCGAAGAACGGGCTTTCCCCCGGATCGCACTTTATTCGCTCGCCGCTCGCGAGTGGCGGCCTGTGACCGACACCTGGTTTGCCGCGTCGCAGCCGGCGTTCAGCGCCGACGGCAAGCTGCTGTTCTTCATTTCGAGACGCGATTTCAACCCGCGCACCAGCCAGACGGAGCCGAACCATGCCTACTTCGACATGGAACGGATCTATTTCCTGACGCTGGCGGAATCAACACCGTCGCCGTTCGAACCCCGGAGCGACGAGGTCAAGATCGCGGGAGATAACGGCGACCTTGAGGGAGATGATCCGGCCTCACCCTCGCCGGAGGCAATCGCTGGCGAAGCCGCCGCCAAAGAGAGTGACACCCCAACCGCGACCGGGAAAAAGGGTGAGGCCAAGGCCAAGCCGGTCGTGACGGTCGATTGGGATGGGCTGCCAGCGCGGATCGGCGCGGTGCCGGTGGCGGCCTCGAATTACCGGAGCCTGACTTCGGTGGGCCGGAAACTGTTTTATCTGCGAAACGGGCTGCGCGACGAACGGACCCGCCTGCTGGTTTTTGACCTCGACCCGGAGAAACTCCAGGAAACGGATCTGGGCGAGGCGAACGGGTATACGGTGGCGGCCGGGGGCAAAAAGATGCTGGTGACGACGGGCGAGTCGGCTTACGCCATCATCGATCTGCCGTCGGCGAAGCTGGATTTGAAGGATCGGCTGAACCTGGGGGAGCTGAAGGTCGAGCTGAATCGGGCGGCTGAATGGGAACAGATCTACCGGGAATGCTGGCGGCAGATGCGGGATTTCATGTTCGATCCGAACCTGCACGGGGTCGATTGGGAGGCCTTGCGGAGGCGATACGCGCCACTGGTTGAGCATGTGCGGCACCGGGCCGATCTGACCTACGTGATCGGGGAGTTGATCGGCGAATTGAACATCGGACACGCTTACGTGGGCGGCGGGGACTATCCGAAGGCGGCGCGGATCGCCACCGGCCTGCTGGGGGCCCGCATTGAACGCGATCCCGCCTCCGGCTATTTCATCATCCGCAAGATTCTCCCGGGCCAGAACTGGGACCCGGCACTGCGGTCGCCCCTGACGGAAATCGGGGTGACGGCACACGAGGGCGACTACCTCCTGGCGATCGACGGGCAGTCCACCACCCAGCGGCGCAATCTCCATGCGGCGCTGGTCGGCAAGGCCGGCCAACAAGTCCAACTCCGCTTGAACCGGGAACCGCGGGAGACCGGCAGCTGGGTGACCACCGTCGTGCCCATCGCCGACGAGAGCGATCTCTATTACCTGGATTGGGTGGAGTCCAACATCAGACGGGTCACCACCGCCACGGACGGCCGCGTCGGGTATGTGCATATACCGGACATGGGAACCCGCGGCTTGAACGAGTTCGTGAAGTACTACTATCCGCAGTTGCGGAAGGAGGCGCTGATCGTGGACGTGCGCGGCAATGGCGGGGGAAACGTCTCGCCCCAGATCATCGAACGGCTGCGCCGCGAACCGGCGATGATCACGATCGCGCGGAACAGCACCATGAACTTCGATCCGGCCGGCATGGTCGCGGGACCGAAGGTGATGCTGCTCAACGAATACTCGGCGTCGGACGGCGATATCGTGGCTTACCGCTTCCGCAAATACGGGCTCGGGCCCATCATCGGGCGGCGCTCATGGGGCGGCGTGGTGGGAATTCGCGGCAGTCTGCCGTTGC
>JAHDYP010000062.1 GCA_023383055.1 Verrucomicrobiota bacterium
CGTTCTGCGATTCGACCAACCGCTGGCTGCCCCTGCTCTGCACCATGAACGTGACGGTCGCCACCGAAATGGTGCGACAGGATTTCGGCCTGACCCACGACCAGTTCGCCGCCGCCGCCCGCAAGGCGCCGCCGGGCTCCGATGGCTTGCTGCTCCTGCCTTACCTCGAAGGCGAGCGCACACCGAACGTCCCCGACGGCACCGGCGTTTTTCTTGGCGTCAGCCCGCGCACCTTCACCGCCGCGCACTTCGCCCGCGCGGCCATGGAGGGAGTCACCCTCGGTATGAATTACGGGCTGCGCCGGCTCGCCCAACTCGGCGTCAAACCCAAACAAATCCGGGCCACGGGCGGAGGCGCCAACTCGAAGCTGTGGCGGCAGATCATGGCGGACATCTTCGACTGTGAAGTGGTCACCCTCAAAGTCGCCGAGGGCGCGGCTTATGGGGCGGCGCTTCAGGCGCTGTGGTGCTGGCGCCGGAACTCCGGCGAACGCGTTGGGATCGCCGATCTGACCGACCGCTTCGTCCAGTTGAACCGCGCCCAAACGACCGAGCCGGTCGACCGGCACGCCACTCGCTACCGGGAGCTGCAGGCTCTGCAGGACGGTCTCTCCCGCTCGTTGCGCGGGGTTTTCACCCGGCACCGCCAATTCGTATTGCGTTGAACGTCACGTCGACATTGTTTGTCTGGCTTTTGTAACCTAACGAGCGCATCTTTTGCCTATGAAACTGGTGTTGAGCACGCACAACCTCACCCTCACCAAAGCCATTGAAGATCACCTGATCAGCCGTATCGAGAAGCTCGATCATTTCGACCGGCGCGCGGTCGATGCTCGCGTCACCCTGGAACTTGATCACAAGCGGGCTCCGGAGAAGCAGTTCATTTGCTCGATGCGCCTGGCTGTTCCCGGGCCCGACCTCTTCGCCGAGGACGCCGAGAGCGATCTCTACGCCGCCATTGATCTCGTCACGAAGAAAATCGAACAACAGATCCGAAAGCGGCATAGCAAATACAAGGCCCGCAAACATACCGAAGCGGCCTCCACCAAACGCCGCCGACAGGAAGCCGCCATCGATTAGCCCCACCTTCGGAAAGACCACCGGTCCCGCGAGGCCGAAATACGCGCGGGACCTGCCTCCCATGCTCATCCGGACGCGCATGGTTCTGCCGGGGAATCGGCCCCCGATCGAAGACGCCGCCGTTGCCATCGCTCACGGCCGGGTTTTGTCTGTGGGCAAATGGTCCCGCGTTCGGCGCCACACCGGCGGTCGCCACCTGGATCTGGGCGAGACCCTGGTGCTGCCGGGGCTCGTCAATGCCCATTGTCACCTCGATTACACCGCCATGGCTGGGCTCATCCCGCCCATGCGCTCTTTCACCGATTGGATCAAATCGATCACCGCCCTCAAAGGCACCTGGTCCGACGCGGAGTTCGTGTCGAGCTGGAAGTCCGGCGCGGATATGCTGCTCCACTCCGGGACCACCACCGTCGCCGATGTCGAAGCCGTGCCGAACCTGCTGCCCGATCTCTGGAAAACCACTCCTCTGCGCGTCATCTCATTCCTTGAAATGACCGGCGTGCGGAGCCGGCGCGATCCCCGCCAAATCCTGGCCGAGACCGCCAGCCGCGCGCGGAGGCTCCGCGGCCGCGGAACCGGGATTGGACTATCGCCACACGCCCTGTATTCCACCACGCCGGCCCTGCTTCGCCTCAGCCTACAGGCGGCCCGCCGCCACGACTGGCGGCTCGTCACTCACGTGGCCGAATCCCTCGAGGAATTCGACATGATCCGGCACGCCCGCGGCCCCATGTTCGACTGGCTCCGCCGCAACGAGCGCGATATGGCCGATTGCGGCCGGTGCTCGCCGGTGGCCCAACTCGAGCGACTCGGCTACCTGAACCGTCGATTGCTCGCCGTCCACCTCAATTACCTCACACCCGGCGACGCCCGCCTGCTCGCCCGCGGCGGCGCGCACGCGGTCCATTGTCCGCGGAGCCACGATTACTTCCGGCACCAGCCATTTCCTTACTCCCGGCTGGTCAGGGCCGGTGTGAACGTCTGTCTTGGCACCGACAGCCTGGTCACCGTCCGCAAAGCCCGTCACGAGGCCATCGCCCTCGATCTCTTTGCCGAGATGCGGGCTTTCGCCCGGGCTCATCCGGCCGTGCCCGCCGCGGACATCCTCGCCCTGGTCACGCACAACCCCGGGCGCGCGTTGGGCCTCGGCGGCCGGGTGGGCACTCTGCGCGCCGGCGCGGCCGCCGATCTGATCGTCCTTCCCTATGCCGGAACCACCTCGGAAGCCGCCGAGGCCGCCGTCCACCACCAGGGCGCCGTCTCGGCCTCGCTGATCGGCGGAGCATGGGCGATCCCTCCCGTGGATACGCGGCCGTGAACTCCCGGCGCCAGGCCGGAAGTGGGCATTCCTCGGCAACCTCAGGCATTGACCCGGAGATGCACGGTGGCCAGACCCCGGTTGCTTTGTCCATTGACCCCCCACCCTGCCTTCTGCCAGTTTTACGGACGTCTTGAGTGTGCCATCCAGCCAGAGCTCCGCGGTGCCCGCGGACACCTCGAACGCGGACCTGGTCCGGCGCGCCAATGCGGGCGACTTCAACGCCCTCGAGGAACTCACCACGCGCCATGAGAAGCAGGTCTATTCGCTCGCGCTGCGCATGCTTCGCCATCGGCAGGATGCCGAAGACGTGGTTCAGCAGACCTTTCTGAGCATGGTGGAGCATCTGTCGGGCTTCCGCGAGGAATCGAGCTTCACGACCTGGCTGATGCGCATCGCCACGCATGCGGCTCTCAAAGTGATCCGCAAACGCCGAGGCCTGGATACCATCTCCCTCGAGGCCGCCGCCGAGGCCGCCGGCCAGGGCGAATCCATCCCTCATCCGGAGTTCATCGCGGACTGGCGCGAGGCACCCCATGAATTGATCGCCCGCGGTGAAACCGGGCAATTGCTCGAAGACGCATTGAACCGGCTTGACGAAAAGCATCGCCTCGTTTTCATCCTGCGCGACGTCCAGGGTCTTTCGGTCAGGGAAACCGCCCAGGCGCTGGCTCTGACCGAAGCTAATGTCAAAGTACGCCTCCTCCGCGCCCGGCTGGCGCTGCGCGAACAACTGACCCGCGTGCTGGGCGATCCCGCCACGCGGCTGGAACCGCATCGGCATTGAATGGCATTCCGGGACCAACCCGGGCAGAACCGGAGTGCGTCGGCCTGCGAAATGTGCGGTCTGGGCGAAAAGCTGTAACTTTCCGCTCCCTCATGGCTCAGAACCAGCAACACGACACTATGAAGTGTGAAGAGCTGCTGACGCTGTTGAACGAATACGTGGATGGCACGGTCGACCCCGCCATCTGCGCCGAGTTCGAACAGCACATGACCGGGTGCAACCCCTGCCAGGTGGTGGTGGACAACATCCGCCAGACCATCTCGCTCTATCGCGCGGGTCAACCGTGGGAGCTCCCACCCGACTTCCGGGCGCGGCTGCATGCCGCTTTGCGCGAACGCTGGCGCCAGAGACAGGGTCAACCGTGAATTCCCCCGCAACCCGTCCGCAATGCCCGGCTCAACTCTCTGAAAAAACGCAACCCAAACAAGATATGGAAATGATCATTCGCCGCGTGGCCGGCACGTTCGTCCTGCTCAGCCTGATTCTCGCCCATTACCACAGCCCGCACTGGCTCTGGTTCACCGCGTTTGTCGGTTTCAACCTGCTCCAATCCTCTTTCACACGATTCTGCCCCCTCGAAATCGTCCTCCGCAAACTCGGGAAGGGCGGCTGCTGCTGCGCGAAATGAAGTCGATTGCCGCCATCCTGCTGGCCGGCACCGTCGCCGCCGCCACCTCGGTCGCCGCTGAGACCTGGACGCTCGAACGGGCCCTCGGTTTCGCCAGCACGAACAGCCCGGACGCCCGGATCGCCCTCCAGCGTGTGCTCGCCGCGCAGGCCGGCCTCGAACAGGCCAACAGCGCGGTCTGGCCCCAACTCTCCTTCCAGTCCAGCTACACTCGCACCGACAGTCCGATGCTCGGCTTTGGGAACATTCTCAACCAGCGCGCCTATTCTTCCACCATCGATTTCAACGATGTGCCGGACACGGACAACCTGAATGTCCGGGGTGTGCTCGGCGTGCCGCTTTATGCCGGCGGCAAGATCACCGCCGAAAGACGCGCCGCCCGCGCCGGCGCCAACGCCGCGCGCCAGGAGGCGGAGGCGATCCGCCAATCCGTCGTGGCCGAAGTCGCCCGCGCGTTTTTCACGGTGCACAAGACCCGGCAGTTCATCCTGGCCGCCCAGGCGGCCGTCGCTTCCTACGAAACCAACCTGGCGATCGTCCGGCAGCGCTTCGAGGCCGGCACCGCCCTGCGCGCCGATCTGCTCGATTTCGAAGTCCGCCTGGCCCAGGCGCGCGAGGATCTTGTGCGCGCCCGCAACGCCAACGCCCTCGCCCAACGCGCGCTTCAGAATCTCCTCGGCCTCGAAGGAGAACAGCACTTCGCCGTAGCCGAAGAGGCGCCAAGCCTCGCCGTGCCGGCCGGGGATGCCGTGGCCATCCGCCCGGAGTATGTCGCCGCCGCCGAACGCACCCGCGCCGCCGAGGAACAGCTGCGCGGCGCGAAAGGCGGCTATCTGCCACGGGTGAGCGGCTTCGGCAGCCTCGACTACGATCGCGGATGGGTGACCGACGGCAGTGGCGAAAGCTATACCGGCGGGATCATGCTGCAATGGGATCTGTGGGACGGCTGGCGCACGCGCGGCAAGGTGAGCGAAGCCAGCGCCAACGCCGCCGCCGCCCGCGAACAGGAACGGAAACTCCGTCTGGCCGTCAGTTACGAAACCGAACGCGCGCGACTGGATTTGCAGCAGGCCCAGGAACGCCTGCAAGTCGGGGAAAAGACCGTCGCCCAGGCCGAGGAAAGTGTCGCGATGACCCGTGAACGCTTCGCGCAGGGGCTCGCCCTGTCCAGCCAGCTGATGGATGCGCAAACCGCGCTCACCACCGCTCAGGTTCGGCGGGCCGATGCGCAAACCGATGTTCAAATAGCCACGGCCGCCCTGCGGAAAGCCCTCGGGCTGCCCATTCTGGAGTCCGAGTGATTCCGACCGCAACTGTCGCTGGAATGAATGCACCCACCATGAATGATTGTCGATCCCCAGTCATCCGTCTCCGAGATCGCCGCTCAAGCCCCACGGACGAATCAAGGCCAACTGCAGGGCCGAGTCCCACGAGACCGCAAACCCATCACTTAATGAGTACACCCCCGACTCGCGGCGCGGGTTTCTCCAGGAACAGGCCGTCGAACTGGCAGATCGTTCGACACCTGTCGATGCCCGGCGTGCTGCTCGCCCTGGCTGCGCTCCTCTCCGGGTGCGGCCGGCCGCACGCGCCCGCAACTGCCGCGGCCGCCGATCTTCCGCCGGCCAGCGTGCGCCTCGAAACGATCCAATCCCGCGCGCTCCCCGTCACCGAGGAGGTCGTCGGCACCGTCAAAAGCCGCCATTCGGCCGACATCGCCGCGAAGGTCAGCGGGCGAATCCTGGAACTGCCGGTGGTGCTCGGTCAGAGCGTCAAACAAGGCGATCTGCTGGTGGCGATCGACTCCGAGGACATTCGGGCGCGGCTCGAACAGGCAGAGGTGGCTCTGCGCCAGGCGGAGATCGATTACCGCCGCGCCGAAAGCCTCCGTCAGACCGGCGCGGCCACCCAGGCGGAACAGGATGCCGCCACCTCCCGTTTTCACTCGGCGCGGGCGGCGGTCACCGAAGCCCGGGCCATGCTCGAGTACGCCCGGATAACCGCGCCGATCGATGGTGTGATTGCTCGCAAGGAAGCCGAGTTGGGCGATCTCGCAATGCCCGGTCAACTGCTACTGCGGCTGGAAGACCCGCTGCGTTTGCGGCTGGAAGCCGAGGTGCCCAACTCGCTGTTGGACCGGGTGCAACCCGCCGCCAGTCTGCCGGTGCGGATCGACGGAATCAGCGAACTCCTCGAAGGCCGCGTCGCTGAAATCGCGCCGGTCGCCGACCCCGCCACCCGCTCGCTCCGCGTGAAACTCGACCTGCCCGCCACCCCCGGGCTGCGCTCCGGACAGTTCGGCCGCGTCGGAATCCCGCTGGCCGAAGTGGAGACGCTGGTGGTGCCACCGTCGGCCCTCACCCAGCGGGGGCAACTGGACTTCGTATTCGTGGCGGTCGATGGCCGGGCGCAGCTGCGGATTGTGCGCACGGGCCGCCGGCTGACCGGAGGGATTGAAATCCTGGCCGGTCTGAATTCCGGAGAGACTGTTGTTGTGGAAGACGCGGCGGGGCTGACGGACGGCCAGCCGCTGCGGCCGCGCTAAAATCCAACCACCCCATCGCACCTGAAGTGACTGCTGCTCCTGTTCAACCCTCCGGCGAGGCGCCCGGGCTGGCCGGCCGGATCGCCCGCGCGTTCATCGATTCCCGGCTCACCCCGCTGATCGTCATCACGTCGATCCTGCTCGGCGTCGCGGCGGTCCTGCTGCTGCCCCGCGAAGAAGAACCGCAGATCAAGGTGCCGATGGTGGACGTGCTGGTCGCCATGCCCGGATTCAGCGCCCGCGAGGTCGAGGAGCGCGCCACCCGACCGATGGAGAAACTTCTCTGGGAAATCCCCGGCGTCGAATACATCTATTCGACCTCGCGCGAGGGCGAGAGCCTGGCCATCGTCCGGTTCAAGGTCGGCGAAGACATCGAAACCAGCCTGGTCAAACTCACCACCAAACTGCACGCCAACTTCGACCGGATACCGCCCGGCGTTTCTTTCCCCCTCATCAAACCCAAGTCCATCGACGATGTCCCGATCCTCGCGCTCACCTTCCACAGCGCGGACGCGGATCATTTCACGCTGCGGCCCAGGTGGACGACGCGGTGAAACAGGTCCATCAGGTCGCCGAAACCACGCTCATCGGTGGCGCGCGCCGCCAGGTCCGCGTCCTGTTCGATCCCGCGCGGCTGGCTTCGCGCAACCTCAGCCCGGCGGAACTGGTGCCGTCCCTGACCGCCGCAAACCGGCGCCTGATCCATGGCCCGATCCATGCCGGCAACCAGGAGGTGCTGGTGCAAACCGGGGCCTTCCTCACCAGCGCCAAAGAGGTTGAGAACCTCGTGGTCGGCGTGTTCGACGGCGTTCCGGTCTATCTGCGCGACGTGGCCACGGTCCTGGATGGACCCGAGGAGCCGACCCAATACGTCTTCTTCGGTCACGGCGCGGCGACCGCCGCCGCCAGAAACGAACAACCCGCCCTGACCCTCAGCGTCGCCAAGCGCCCAGGCGCCAACGCCATCGCCGTGGCCCAGGAAGTCCTGCGCAAAGTCGAAACGCTCAAGGGCCGGGAAATCCCCGGGAACGTCTCGTTCACCGTCACGCGCAACTACGGCGAGACCGCGCAGGAGAAGTCCGACGAACTGCTGCTCCACATGGGGATTGCCATTATTGGTGTTTCCATCCTCATCCTGCTCACGCTCGGCTGGCGCGAGTCGATCATCGTCGGCATCGCCATTCCCTGCACGCTCGCCCTCACGCTGCTGGTCTTTTACCTCTACGGTTATACCCTCAACCGCATCACGCTGTTCGCCCTGATCTTCTCGATCGGCATCCTCGTCGACGATGCGATCGTCGTGGTCGAAAACATCGTCCGCCATTTCCATCTCCCCCAGAACAAGGGCCGCAGCTGGTCCGCCATCGCCGGAGACGCCGTCAATGAAGTCGGCAACCCGACCATCCTCGCCACCTTCGCCGTCATCGCCGCCGTGCTGCCGATGGCCTTTGTCGGCGGCCTGATGGGACCCTACATGCGGCCGATACCAATCGGCTCAAGCGCGGCCATGTTCTGGTCCCTGGCCATCGCTTTCATCGTGACCCCCTGGGCGGCCGTCCGGATCCTGAAGTGGGGCGGCCGATACGCGAAGCTCACCCTGGGGACGCCGACGGCGGCCGACCTGGCGCCGCACTCGCACGGCGAGCATCCCGAGGATTTCTTCACCCGGCTCTACCGCCGGATGATGGGACCGCTGATCGCGCATCGGAGCTGGGCCTTCGCCTTCCTGGGCATCATCACTCTCCTGCTTCTGGCCTCGATGGCCACGGTCATGCTCGGCTGGGTCAAGGTCAAAATGCTGCCCTTCGACAACAAGAGCGAGTTCCAGATCATCCTCAACATGCCGGAAGGCAGCTCGCTCGAACTCACCGCGGAAGCCGCCCGCCAGATTGCCGAGACCGTCCGCACCGAACCGGAGGTCACCGATTACCAGGTCTACGTCGGCACGGCCGCCCCCTTCAATTTCAACGGCCTGGTCAGGCACTATTTCATGCGGCGCGGTTCCCATATCGCCGATCTCCAGATCAACCTCGCCCCCAAACACGCGCGCAGCGCCCAGAGCCATGACATCGCCAAACGGGTCCGTCCCCGCGTGGCCGCGATCGCCGCGAAGCATGGCGCCCGGGTCGCCATCGCTGAAGTGCCCCCGGGCCCGCCCGTGCTCCAGACGCTGGTCGCCGAAATCTATGGCGATACCGAGGCACACCGCCACGCCCTCGCCCGCGAGGTCATCCGAGTGTTCCAACAAACCGAGGGCGTCGTCGATGTCGACTGGTACATCGAAGCCGACCAACCCAAACTCAAGTTCCTGGTCGACCGCGAGAAAGCCGCGCTCCATGGCATCTCCGAGCAGACCATCGTCGAAACCCTCCAATTGGCCGTGGCCGGCGCCCGCGCTGATCTCCTGCACGTCGACCGCGAAAAGGAGGATGTGCCGATCCTCGTGCGTCTCCCGCAGTCCCACCGCACCTCGGTGGACGATCTGCTGGCCCTGCGGGTGCGCTCCGCCACCCAACCCGGGGCGCCGCTCGTGCCCCTGCGCGAACTGGTGCGGGTGGAGTCCGGCATTCTGGACAAGAGCATCTATCACAAGAACCTCATGCCGGTAACCTATGTCATCGGCGACGTGGCGGGTGTGGTCGAGAGCCCCGTCTATGCGATCCTCGAGATGAACCGGGTCCTCCGCGCGCTCGACGTGAGCGCCTATGGCGGCGACGAGGCCGGGCTGAAGATCTACAATGCCACGCAACCGTTCAGCGACGTAAAACCCTCCATGAAATGGGACGGCGAATGGCACATCACGATCGAGGTGTTCCGCGATATGGGCATGGCCTTCGCCGCCGTGCTCGTGTTGATCTATGTGCTCATGGTCGGCTGGTTCCGCTCGTTCCTCACCCCCTTGATCGTCATGGTCGCCATTCCCTTCTCGCTCGTCGGCATCCTGCCCGCCCACGGCGCGATGGGCGCCTTCTTCACCGCCACCTCCATGATCGGCTTCATGGCCGGCGCTGGCATCGTCGTCCGCAACTCGATCATCCTCGTCGACTTCATCGAACTGCGGCTCGCCGAGGGCATGCCGCTCGATCAGGCCGTGGTCGATGCCGGAGCCGTTCGTTTCCGTCCCATGCTGCTGACCGCCATGGCCGTGGTGGTGGGCGCGGCGGTGATCCTCGCCGATCCGATCTTCCAGGGACTGGCCATCTCCCTCATGGCCGGCGAGATCGCTTCGCTCCTCATCAGCCGGATGGCGGTGCCGGTGCTCTACTTCATGGCTTACGCCCGCAAGGAAACCATGCCGGCCACGGCGAAATAGCGGGCGGGGAACATCACTTCCCGATGCTGTCCAGTTCCTGCCAGCGGGCGTAGAGGCGGGCCGCCTCGGCGCGCGCGGCTTCGAGTTCGACGATCAACCGCGGGGCATCGATGGCCCGGTTGGCGTAAAACGCCGGATCGTTCAGGGTGACTTCGAGCTCGTGCACGCGCGTTTCCGCCTCGAGGATCGCCGTTTCCATCCCCTCGAGCTCGCGTTGCTCCTTGAAGGTGAGCTTGCGCGGCCGCTGTGCCCGGTCACGCGGGATTTCCTTCGCCGCGGGGCGGCTGACGGTTTCCCGCGCCTTTTGCCGTTCATCACGTTCCAGTTTCTTCTCGAGGTAATAGGAAAAATTGCCGGGCTGGACGAACACGCCCGACTCCTCGAAGGCCACGATCTGGTCGCAAATCCGATCCAGGAAATACCGGTCATGGCTGACCACCAACACGCTCCCCTCGAAATCCACCAGGGCCTCCTCCAACAAGCGGAGACTCGGCAGATCCAGGTCGTTGGTGGGCTCGTCCAAAACCAGCAGGTTACCGCCCCGCTTCAATACCTTCGCCAGCATCAGCCGCGCGCGTTCGCCGCCGGATAACCGGGAGACCGGTTCCTTGACCCGTTCCTCGGCAAACAGAAACCGGCGCAGATAAGCCCGCGCGCTGATCACCCGGTCGCCGAAGCGGACGGTATCGCCCTCGTCGGCCACCTGGTTCAGAACGGTGCCGGTATCGTTCAGTTGCATCCGGCCCTGATCGATGTAATTGAACCTCAGCTTCCGGCCGAGGTTGATCCTGCCTTCGTCCGGCGGGCGTTCGCCCATGCAGATTCGCAGGAGCGTAGTCTTGCCCACGCCATTCCGGCCGACCACGCCGGTGCACTGGCCGGGCTTGAGCGAGAGATCCAGAAATCGAAAGAGCCAGCGTTCCTGTTCGCCTTCCCCCACCTTCGCCCCGGCCGAGACCAGGTCCACCGCGGTGTTGCCCATCTCCGGCGCCGGCGGGATCAGCAAATCCATCTCGCGTTCCTCCGGCGGCGCCTCGAGTCCCGCCACCCCGTAAAAGGTGTCGAGCCGGTGTTTGGCCTTGGATCGCTGGGCCCGCACCCCCGCGCGGACCCAATCGAGTTCGACGCGCAGGTAACGTTGCCGGCGGCGTTCGGACTGGTCGGCGATCTGTTGGCGAATGGCCTTGGACTCCAGATACGCCGTGTAATTGCCCGGATGAGAGAAGCAGCGGCCGTCGGCGAGCTCGACGATCCGCGTCGCAATCACATCGAGGAAATAGCGGTCGTGGGTCACGAAGATCACCGCGCCGGGAAATCCCCGCAGAAACCCCTCCAGCCAGCGGATCGACTCGACGTCCAGGTGATTGGTCGGCTCGTCGAGCAACAGCAGATCCGGCTGGCCAACCAGGGCCCGGCAAAGCGCAACCCGCCGTTTTTCGCCCCCGGAGAGCGGCGCCACCAGAGTGTCCAGCGGTGGCACGCCCAGCACCGAGGCTTCCGCTTCGAGCCGGGCGTTCAAGTTCCAACCGTCGGCGGCATCAATCGCATGGGCCAACTCCGCCAGTTCGCTCTCGCTGCCATCGCCCCGCTCGTATCGGCGCATCCATTCCACGAGATCCGCCGCGCCAGACTCAATGTTCTCGCGGACCGTCCGATCGTCATTGAGTTCGAACTCCTGGGGCAGAGTCGACACCCGCAGGCCGCGCCGGCGTGAGACTTCGCCCGAATCGGGTGCGAGTTCGCCGCTGAGGATCCTGAGCAGGCTGGTTTTGCCGCAGCCGTTTCGGCCCACCAATCCCACTTTCTCTCCCGGCTCGGCTGCCAGGGTGGCTCCCTCCAGCAACCTTTGGTAACCGTAGACAAGAGTCAGTTCGCTCGCGGACAATAGCATCGCCACCCATCAAGCCACACGGAGGAGGGCTTGTCGATGCCACCTTACCGAACTGACTCGACGGCAAGGTTATCGCGCCCTCGCGGCGAGGGGTCCAACGGGGAAAACCGACCCCCCTGCGGGCGGGTCCCTCTTTTTTTTGAACATCATCCCACCCGGCGGGGTCGAACTGCTTGATAACATTGTGGGCGCTGTTCGGTAAGGGTTGGCAGAGAGGTCCTGTTAGTGACGAGGTTCGGACAGCGCGGAGTTAGTTGGCCTCGTCACCCTTCTGAGCGTTTCGGTGAAGACGTGAGCGACCTCATCACCATCGAGCCGGAGAGCGTTTCTCCGGCTCTTTTTTTCCCCATTGCGCCAATCCCGCGCCGAACCTAAACTCCCCGGCACACAATGGCCGGCGCCTGCGCCCGTCCCCATGAAGCATCATCTCGATTTCGAAAAGCCGATCGTCGAACTCCAACGCAAGTTGGAGGAACTCAGACGACAGCCGGAAACCGCCACCCTGGGAGTCAATTTCGAGGATGAGATTGGCCAAATCGAACGGAAGATCGAGGAAACTCGACGCCAGGTCTTCGCCAATCTTACTCCCTGGCAACGGGTTCAGTTGGCCCGACACCCGAAACGCCCGTACACCCTCGATTACCTCAAACTCGGCTTCGCCGACTTCCACGAACTCCACGGCGACCGGCTCTTCTCGGACGACCGCGCTGTGGTCGGCGGTTTCGCCCGACTCGACCAACACAAGGTCATGATCGTGGGCACCCAAAAGGGACGCGAAACCAAAGAAAACATCCTCCGCAATTTCGGTTCCGCCCATCCCGAGGGTTATCGCAAGGCCCTGCGCCTGATGCGCCTCGCCGACAAGTTTCAACTCCCCATCATCACCTTCATCGACACCGCTGGCGCCTACCCGGGCATCGGCGCCGAAGAACGGCACATCGCCGAGGCCATCGCAGTCAACCTTCGCGAAATGATGCTGCTCGAAGTCCCCATCATCGCGGTGGTGGTGGGCGAAGGCGGCTCGGGCGGCGCCCTCGGCATTGGTGTGGCCAATCGGGTCCTGATCCTCGAAAACGCCTACTACTCCGTGATCAGCCCCGAGGGCTGCGCCGCAATCCTTTGGAAAGACCGCTCCGCCACCATGAAGGCCGCCGCCGCCCTCAAGATCACCGCCAATGACTTGCTCCAACTCGGGCTGGTCGATGAAATCGTCCCGGAACCGCTCGGAGGGGCGCACAACGATGCCAAGACCACTGTCGGCAGCCTCAAAGCGGTCCTGCTCAAACATCTCACCGAGATCCTCGAACTCCCGCCCGCTGCGCGACTCAAACAACGCTACGACAAGTTTCGCGCCTACGGCCGGTTCCTCGAGCCCAAGCCCGCCAAATCCAGGCGCGAAGCCTCGTCGCCTGCTCCCGAAGAGGCATAAGCACCCGCCGGCGCAGGCCCCATGCTCTATCCCCTGCAGTTTGAGCCGATCCTCAAAGAACGCGTTTGGGGCGGAAACCACCTGCATCGGCTCTACGGCAAACCGGCCCCGACCGGACTGACGATCGGCGAATCCTGGGAAATCACCGACCGCCCGGAGGGCGTCAGCGTCATCAGAAATGGTCCGTTGGCCGGCCGGGATTTGCGCTGGCTGATGGAACATCACCGCGCCGGTTTGCTCGGCAACGCCGCCGCTCAGCACAATCACTTTCCTCTGCTCTGCAAAATACTCGATGCCAGCCAAAAGCTCTCTCTCCAGGTCCATCCGCCAGCCTCGGTTGCCGCCCGGCTCGGCGGTGCACCCAAGACCGAGATGTGGTTCATCGCCCACGCGGAACCGGGCGCCGAGCTTTACGCGGGTCTGCGACACGGCGTCACCCGCGCGCTGTTCGAAAGCCGGATCGCCGACGGCACCGTTGCCGATTGTTTTCATCGGCTGCCCGTCCAACGCGGCGATGTCATGTTCCTCCCCAGTGGCCGCGTGCACGCCCTCGGTGCTGGACTCGTCATCTTCGAGATCCAACAGAACTCGGACACCACCTACCGCGTGTTCGACTGGAACCGGGTCGGTCTGGATGGCAAACCGCGTGATCTGCACATCGAACAATCGCTGGCCTGCATCGATTTCAGCGATTTCGAGCCCTCCCTGGTGCAAGCCCCATGGCATACCGCCCATGAACTCCGCCGGAAAACCCTGGTTCGATCGGATCTCTTCCAGGTCGACCAGATCGCTTTGCTTCCCCAATCCATCCTGGCCATCGAAGGCGGCCAGATGCGCATCCTCGCCGCCGTCGAAGGCGCCATTCAGCTCACCTCCGGAACGTATTCCCTCCGCCTCGCCGCGGGCCAGTTCTGCCTCCTGCCCGCCACCCTGCCCGAGGCCAGCGTGACCAGCGGCACGCCCGCCACGCTCCTCGACATCACCCTCTGATCGCGGAACCGGCCAAATCAACCCCTGCCGTCCAACTTGAACCGCTCGTTTTCCTGTGTACTCCATGATCTCCCGTAAACGGGCGGCAGCCAGGAGACAGCAACAATGCCAAGCTGAGGCTGCATAACCTGTTTACGGCCGCCCGGCACTGTGGCACAAACTGGTTGAAATGGTCGGAACCAAATCGTCCCTTATGAGGATCGAGGTCACCGCTTATGGATAACCACCTGACGCTGCCCTCAAGGGAAAACGAAATCCTGCGCCTGGTGATCGAAGGTACCGTGTCCGAAACCGGCACGGACTTCTTCCGCGCGCTGGTGAAGAACCTGGCCACCGCCCTCGGAACCGCCGGGGCCTGGGTCACGGAATACCTGCCCGCGCCCTGCCGGTTGCGGGCTTTGGGCATGTGGTTCAACGGTCAGTTTATCGACCACTACGAATACAAGGTCGCCGGCACCCCGTGCGAAAGCGTGGTTTGCTCGAAGTCACGGGTGCATTTTCCCGACAACGTGATCGCGTTGTTTCCCGGCGACAACGATCTGCGGCCGATGAAGGCCGTCAGCTATCTCGGCGCCCCACTGCTCGATACCAACGGCGAAGTCCTCGGCCATCTCTCGGTGCTCGACACCAAGCCAATGCCGGCCGATCCCAGAACGATCTCCCTGTTCGATATCTTCGCCGCCCGCGCCGCCGCCGAACATCGACGCCTCAAAGCCGAACTTGAACTCCGCGCGCGCGAGGAACAACTCGCCCGCCTGCTCGAGAGCGCCATGGACGCCATCCTGGTCCTGGACGCGCAGTTTGCCATCGTCCGGGTCAATCCGGCCGGACGACGATTATTCGGCTGCGGCGAGGAGGATCTGGTGGGCGAAAACCTCAACGATTTTCTGGTCCAGGAAAGCGCGGCTCAGGTCGCCGCTTTCTTGAAGGAACTCAAAAGCCGGCCTGAAGGCCGCCAGCAATTATGGGTGCCCCAGAACTTCATTGCCCGACGCTGGGACCATACGGTGTTCCCGGCGGAGGCCACGCTCTCGAGATTCGAAAGCCGCGGCCAGGTGTTCCACACCCTGATCCTGCGCAACACCAACGAGCGACTCGAGGCCGAGCGCCGAATTCAACTGCTCACCCAGGAAACGGACTATCTTCGCGAAGCCATCCGCGAGTTGCCCGGCCACGGCGACTTCCTCGGTCGAAGCGATGCCATCCGGACCGTCCTTGAGGCGGTCCAACGCGTTGCCCCCACCGATTCCACCGTGCTCATCACCGGCGAAACCGGCACCGGCAAGGAACTGGTCGCCCGCGCCATCCACCGCTCGAGCCCGCGTGCCGACAAACCCCTGGTGCTGGTCAATTGCGCCGCCATCCCCTCCAACCTCATCGAAAGCGAGTTCTTCGGCCACGAACGCGGCGCGTTCACCGGCGCCCTGACCCGGCGCGAAGGCCGGTTCGCCCTCGCCAACCAGAGCTCGATCTTCCTCGACGAGATCGGCGAACTGCCCCTTGAACTCCAGGCGAAACTGCTGCGAGTGCTCCAGGAAGGCGAGTTCGAACCGCTCGGCGGCACACGCACGGTCAAGGTCGACGTTCGCGTCATCGCGGCGACCAACCGCGACCTCAAACAAATGACCGCCGATGGCCGCTTCCGGGAAGACCTCTATTTCCGACTGCATGTCTTTCCCGTCCACCTGCCGCCACTCCGCGACCGCGGCCAGGACATCGAATTGCTGGCCGATTCTTTTATCCAGCGGTTCGGGCGGCGGCTCGGCAAGCGGATCGATCCGCTGACCCCAAACCAGCTCAGACTGCTCCGCGCTTACGACTGGCCGGGCAACGTCCGCGAACTCCAGAATGTCATCGAACGCGCCATCATCCTCGCCTCCGACTCCCGTCTGCAACTTGAACGCGCCATGACCGGAGCCAACCCGCCCCCGCAACCGCCCACAACCGTTCCGTCGGTCGATCACGAAATCCCGCGCGTCCTCACCTCGCCGCAACTACTCGAGCTCGAACGGAAGAATCTTCTCCGAGCGCTGGAAATCTGCCAATGGAAGGTCGCGGGTGAACAGGGCGCCGCCCGCTTGCTTGCCGTCCCTCCCACCACCCTCTCCTCGCGCATGAAAGCCCTGGGCATCATCCGCCCGCGCACCTGATTCCGGCGCGCGCTGTCATGACCGCGGCGGCGCCGGCCCTTTCGCTGGCCGGTCGCAGGCGATTTTCCGTGAGTGAAACCGACGACATCTCGTGATTCACGAAATGTCGTGATCCCGCGGCAAGCCGGGCCGACACGCAACATTTTGCCAATCAACGGCCGGCATGCTTTTCACCCGGCTGGCATCCATCCGGCAATAGCCCCACCCGTCCGCGCCGGAATGAATCCGGATGCGACCAATAAACGAAATCAACCATCCATCGAGAAAGTCAAAATCATGACCACTACCATCGAAGAAACCACCCTCAACGGCGTCAACGTCACCCGGCTCGGCCAAACCATCGAAGCCATCCGTCAACAACCCGAACTGGCCGAGTTCCAGTTCCGCGCCCGAAACCAGTGGATCGACGGCGGCCATAACCAGGCCAGAATCGATGGCTTTTACGGGACATGCCAGGAAATCGAACGCGCGAAGGGTTTCGTGTTCGACGCCGACGAGCCACCCGTGCTCCTGGGGGAAGACCAGGGCGCCAACCCGGTCGAGTTCGTCCTCGCCGGACTCTCGGGCTGTATGACCACCACCCTGGCTTACCACGCCGCCGGCCGCGGCCACCGCATCGAGGCCATCTCGAGCGAGTTCGAAGGTGACCTCGACTTGCACGGGCTCCTCGACCTCGATCCCAACACGCGGAGTGGCTACCGCGAAATTCGCGTCAAGTTCAAGGTCAAAGGCGACATCGACGAAGCCACCATCCACGAACTCATCCGCAAATCGCCCGTGTTCGATATCGTCAGCAATCCAGTCCCCATCAAGATCGTCGTCGAGAAGCAGTAGCCGCCCCCCACGAGCGGAGCCCGCCGCGGGGTTGGATCCCCCGTCGCGGGCCCGGTCTGTCGAACCGCAAACACCCGACGCCCAACGCTGAATTGATGGAGGTGCGCTACTCCTTTCGGCCCATGGTCAGTTCAATCCCCAAGTGTTATTCGAATCACCGTTATGAAATTGAATCGCACGAGCCCCCTCCCGTCGGACGAAGTGCTCCGAGCCCGGCGGCGCATCGAAAACGATTTCGTCAAACTACGCCTGGCCGAACCGCGCATCTCGCGCCTGGCACTGAACGAAGCGGAGGCGATCGCCTGGCAGTCCGGCTGGCCCCACCTGCTCTTCCCCGCCCTCGCCGAGGAGAAACTCCAGGCGTTGTCGGCATGGCGCCGCGCCCAGAAAGCGCTGCGCGGACCCGCCGACGAAATCGCCTGAGCCGCTCGCTCAACCCTCGTCCATCGCCATGACCCGCACGATTTCCTCCAGCGTGATCTGGCCGGTCAATACCCGGCGCAGCCCCATGCGCCAAAGCGTCCGCATGCCCTGCTGAATCGCCACCTGCTGGAGCGCGCGCGTGGGCAACTTCTGGAGTATGGCGTCACGCAGAACTTCATTCACTTCGAGCATCTCGGTGACCGCCGTCCGGCCCTGGTACCCGGTGTCAAGGCACTCCTTGCATCCCACGCCCCGTCGGAAGGTCGCCTCTATGTGAATGTCGCTCGCCCCCGCCTCGATCGCGTCGGTCAACCGGCGATTCACCAGCGTGGCGATCTCGATCGCACCCTGGCCGGCGACCGACTGGAGGTATTCCGTGGTATGGTTCATGGCAGGTGGCCCGCAACCGGCGGATCCGTGAGCCGCCGACTGACGATTTCCCAAATCTCCGCCGCCACCGCCGCGACCGGGCGCGCGGCATCGATCTGGCATACCCGGCCGGCCTCGGCATGCGCCACCTCACGGTAGCCCGCTTCGACCCTCCCGAAGAAGGCGGCGTCCGCTTCCTCGAACCGGTCGCGCGCGAACTCCGGTCGGACCGGTCCCTTTTCATCCGCACTTCCGGCAGGCCGGGCTTTGCCCAACCGCTCGGACCGTCGACGCTCGCTGAGTTCCAGCGGAATGTACAGCAACAAAGTCAAATCCGGCCGCGTCTCGCCCACGGCGAAGTCAATGATCTCCCGGACGCGCCTCAGGTCCAATCCCCGGCCGTACCCTTGATACACCACCGTGGAATCGTAAAACCGGTCGCACAACACCACTTCGCCGGCCGCCAGCGCCGGCCGAATTACCTCGCGCACCAACTGCGCCCGGCTGGCGTTCATCAGCAGCAGTTCGGTCTCCGGCGTCATGTCATGGTTGTGCGGGCTGTGCTTGAGGGTGTGCCGGATTTCCTCGCCGATCGGGGTGCCACCGGGCTCGCGAATCAGTCTGACCACGCGCCCGGTTTGACGCACCTCCACGGCCAGCAGCTCGATCTGGGTCGATTTCCCGCTCCCTTCGGTCCCCTCGAATGTGATGAAGTATCCGTTCACAGGCATCCCACGGCTACGCCCCGTCAATAAACGGCAGCACGTTCCGACTCGCGAACTGGATGTCCTCGGGAAAATCAAGCTCGGTCCAGTGCATCCCCGTTACATCCTCGTAGTCAAACCGCCCCTGGAGCACCATGTCCCGCAAGACTTCGTCATAGGACTCCCTGCGCCCGGCTCCGGTGGTGCGACGGACCGTGGCTTCCGCCAGCGCCGGCAGGTCGGTCGGATCCACCTTGAAAAAACCGACCGACTCCCCCACCAGATCGCACTCGCCCCGCCATTGTTTGCGGAATTCAAACGGGCGCCCGTCCCGCACCGGCACCAGCACCGGATCATCATCCGCGGTCGAATAGGACCGATCGACCAGCAACACGGTCCGGTGCACGGATCCCACCAACCGCGGCAGCATCTCCCGGCCATACAGAACGTCTCCGTCCATGATCAAGACCGGCTCGCGCTCGGCCTGCAGTTGCGGCAGCGACACCGCGACACTGAGCACGCTTCCCTCCGTGTATTCCGGGTTCAGGATCGGTTGAATGGAGACCCCATACTTCTCCTCGAGCAAACGCATCTCACGGTGGACCTCCTCCGCCTTGTAGCCCACCACCACGCGAACGTCGTGAATCCCTATCTCGCGGAGCTGCCGGGCATGCCACTCGAGCAACGTGCGCCCGCCCAGCTTGAGCAGGATCTTGGGCTGCACGCTGTGCTCCGGTCCCAACCTCAACCCGCGACCTGCTGCATAGATAAAGGCTTTCACCGGCGCGGATTCTTCACGGCTGCCCGCCTTTTCCAAGCTGATTCTCGCGCGCCCCAGCATTGCCAGGGTCACCACGCCTCTTTCCCGGCGCGGCGATAACCGCCTCAGCCACACCACCCCCTCACGGCTGCGCTCTCCGGGCTAACGCGCCGTTTCCGACGACACCCGCGCCTTCAGCTGCCGGAAACTCGCCTCCTGCCGCCACAGAAATCCCAGGCCCACCAACGCGTAAACCAACTCGCGGGCGCGCCGGATCAGCGCGTAAGCCAGCGCCTCGGTTGAACCCAGTCCAAAAGCCCTGAACAACAACACCACGCCCGATTCCTGCACCCCCATCGACGCTGGCACGAACGTTCCCAGCGCCTTGGCCACTCCGACAAACGCTTCGATGGCCATGGCCTGGGTCCAGTCAAGCGGCCAGCCGAGAATCGCGCTCACCAGCCAGATCTCGATCGAATCGCACACCCATCCCGCAAAATACGCCCCCACCGAAAGCGCCAACCACCCCGGCTGCCGATGATAGAACCCGCGAATCTCGTCGTCGACTTCCCGCACCCTCTCCCGATGCCGTTCGAACCACGCGCGGACTCTCCGCGACAGCCGGGCCAGCCGCCCCACAGTCTTGAGAAAACCGTAATACTGCACCCCGACCAACACCAACAACACCACCGCCGCCAGTCCGGCCACCATCCACATCGCCTGGCGCACCGGGGATCCCACGGGCAGGTGCATTCCCCCAAGAAACGCGCCCAGCCCGATGAACATCACCTGCGCCAGGATCTGCACGGTCTTGCTCACCACCACACTGGTCGCCCCGGTCCAACCCGAGACCCCCGCCTTGCGCAACAGATACACCTTCACCGCCTCGCCACCCAGATAGCCCGAGGGCACCAGGTTGTTCACCGCCTCACCCGCCCACCGTATCCGCAGCAGTCGGCCAAACGACAACTGCCGGGGCCAGTCCCGACCGAAGGCAAACCGCCAGCCCGCCGTGTCCACCAGGTATACCAGGCCATACGGCAGCAGGAGCAACGGCGCCCAGGCCCCAAGGGATTTCACCACCTCCCACACCCGGCCAGGATCGGCCTGCCAGAACAGCCAAATCACCAACCCCAGCCCGAACACCAGCGACACAACCTTGATCAGCCTGCTCATCGCTGCGTCACCGTTCCCGATCCTGGATCTGCACGGCCAGAGCCACCATCCAGAACAGATGCGAACCCACCGCCGCCAGCCACAAGAACCAGTGCAACACCCCGCCCATCGCAAACAAGATCAGCAATACCGAAAAATCACGGTTCGTCGTCGCATCGATCAATCTTTGGATCCGGCCATGACCGCGCAATTCCGGCTGCAATAACACCCTCAATATCACCAGAAACGATAATACCACTCCCACCGCCGCGACGATCCCCAAAACCACAACCTCATTCCCCTGCCCCAACCGCCAGAGCCCGATGCCCAACCCGATAAACACCCCCAAATGCACAAATTGATCCCCCACGATGTCCAGCCATTTGCCCAGCGCCGACTCCCGACACTGGGCCCGCGCCAAATCCCCGTCCACGCAGTCCACAATGGCGGACAACTGCAACACCATGGCCCCCCAGACCGCCGCCCAATAGGTGCCCACAGCCAGGAATCCGGCGGCCGTCAACCCCAGCCCTATCGCCACCACCGACACCTGGTTGGGCGTCACCGGCGTCCCCACCAATGCCAACGAAAGCCAGCGCCCGAGCGGCCGATTGAACCGCCGGTCCACCCACCCGTCCGAACTGCTCGTCAGCGATGACCAATACGCACGTTCCATCACCCGGGCCGAAGCCCCGTCGGTCACCACCCCCGCCGGCCGTTCCGCCATCACTTCCGGCACCCGGTCCAGCCGGGCGCGCCAGTCGACATCGGCACTGTTGACCACTCCCAAGGGCAGTCTCCGCCCCTCGCGACTGACCAGCCGCCCGGATCCGCGCCTCATGCGACCCAGATCAGCCACGCTCACGAACACATTCCCCTCGGTCAACAACACCGGCCCGGCAAGCGCGGGCATCGACTCAACACCCTCCACCCTGACGCCCAGCTCGGCCGCGCGCGGCAATCCTCCGGGCGCTTCCCCGACCAACACGATTCGGCCAAACCCGGCCCGCGACAGGCTGATCACCAGCCGATCCAACACGCTCAATCCCGCCACCTTTTCACGGCTTCCCTCCTCGGAATCCACCACCACGACGGCACAGGAAACGGATGCGGAAGCCGGCTTCAACCCGCCCGCAAATGGAACTGTCCCGGCTGAGCAATCCGATCCAGGCATGGAATACTTTGAATCTGGCGTCCGCGCGACGGGCCGCAAGGTAGAAGTTCGCCCCATGGTGAACAAGCCCAAAGGGAACCGGCCACCGCGGTTTGCCCCCTCCCGCCGAATGCGCAGCAGCCACACCAAAGCCACAAAATCGTAAGCCGCGTGCGCGACGACCGGGGTCAGCAGATTGCCGCTCCACCACCACAACCCGCCCAGATAACAGCCCATCAATCCGGCAATCAAAGCGTAGGCCGGCGTGATCCAGTGGCAGATCCCGAACACCGCGCCCGCCAGCACCAGCGCCGGGGCCGCCCCCACACACCCCTCCAGCCCCCCTTGCAAAACCGCCCGAAAGAACGCCTCCTCCGCCACGCCGGCCAGCACCGAGATCGCGAGCATCTGCGCCACGCTCCATCCCTCCAGCGCCGAACAAAACACCCGCTCGAGGAACTCCCGAATCCGCCGTAGCGCCGGCCACTCGAGCCGCATCAGCCACCGGAACGCGACCAGCATCGGCACGGCCCCCGCCACACCCCATCCAAAATCAAGCCAGCTCCAGTGCCAGCCTCCCCACAACGGCACCGCCAGTGCCCAGGCCAACCCGGCCGCCACCAGCAACAACCCCATTTCAATCGACACACCCCACCCAAACGAAATCCGAAAGTTCACCTTCCGTGTTCCTCGAGGGTCTCCAGCACGGCGCAGAGTGCCGCCAGCCGCGGGGTGTCGACGCCCGCCTGCCGGGCGCGGCGCAAGGGCTCACGAAAGAGGCTCTCCAGCTCGATCGGCATGCCCCGCTCGAAATCCAAGAGTGTCGATGCCTTGTATGCGCCCATGACCCGCGTCCGCTCCAGATTCCGCCCGACCAACTCCGGATCCAGATCGAACCCAAGCGCCCGGGCAGCCGTGATCACCTCGAGCATCAATTCGCGCACCAACTGCTCCCAACGAGGCTCGGCCAGCAATCGATCCGTCGGCAAACAGGACCGCTCGCGCGGTCCGCCAAGCACTCGCCCCTGCGCCACGGACTCGAACCCGGTCACGCCGGCCACGCCCAGACCATTGAACGGCACATTCCAGATCAGCTTCTCCCAGTGCGCACGCTCAAGGTCGTCGGTGAGGTGACAGGGAATCCCCGCGCGCTCGAACGCCGATTGCACGGTCCGCAATCGATCGCTCACGGGCCTTTGGTATTCGCCCATCACGATATAACCATGGGCTGTGTGTACGATCTCGCCCGGCGCCACCCGGTTCAGGCAGACAAAGCAGAGCCCCCCCATCACCCGCGCCGGCCCGGCCAGTGCCGCGAGGGCCGCTTCGTTGCCGAGGCCGTTCTGCAGCGTGAGCACCACGCTGTCGGGCCCCACCAAAGGGGGCACCAACTCGCCCAACCGCTCGTTCGCGGTGGTCTTCAACGCCACCACCACGAGGTCGCAGGGGCCAATCGCCCCGGGATCCCGGGCCGCGTTCGGCCTCGCCACAAAATCGCCGTCAATGCTCCGAACCCGGACCCCGTCGCGGCGCACGGCCTCGTAATCCGAACGGAGCAGCAGGTGAACCCGCTCGCCAGCTCGCCACAACCGGGCGCCATAGAAACTCCCCAGCGCCCCGCAACCCACCACACCGATCTTCATGGCCAACAAAAAAGGCACCCGAGCCGAGGCCGGGGTGCCTTTAGAAATGCGTCAATCCGGTTTACTTGCCCAGGATGGCGTCTTTGGCGGCCTTGGCGACGCGGAACTTCACCACGCGTTTGGCGGGGATTTTGATCGCTTCGCCCGTCGCGGGATTCCGGCCCATGCGCGCCTTGCGATTCACCAGCACCAGCTTGCCAATGCCCGGCAGGGTGAACGTGTTCTTGGCGTTCTTGTAGGCGAGCGCGGCAAGGAGATCGAGAATTTCGACGGCCTGCTTCTTGGCGATGCCGGTCTTGTCCGCGATTTCAGCCGCAATCTGCGACTTGGAGAGTGCTTTTGCCATAAGTCTGTTTGTATTGGTTTTGGTTGTTGTCGACGACTACCGAGCGCGAATTAAAACGATTCAACTGCATGGCGCAAGGAGAAAAACCGGGGCAAACCCCCCGTTTCCCCCGATTTGACAGGCCTTTTGCGCGGCTCGCGGCATCCCAGACTTGACTTGGCTGTCCGTTCTCACAACATGCCGCCGTGGATAAACTGTTCACCATCCAAACCGAGTTCCGCTATGAAATCGTGCGGAAAATCTTCGAGGGTGGCATGGGCATCGTCTACGAAGCCGAGCAACATGGCGCCAGCGCCTTCGTCAAGCGGATCGCCATGAAAGTCATCCGCCAGCACTACGCCAGCCAGAAAATGTTCATCGAGAACTTCATTGGCGAAGCCAAGCTGGTCGCGGATCTCATCCACACCAACATCACCCAGACCTATCACCTCGGCACCAGCGGCAACATGTTCTTCATCGCCATGGAACTCATCCGCGGCGTCAACCTCGAACAGTTCTCCCGCCGACTCGCCGAAAAACGCCGCGTCCTCCCCCTCGAACTCGCCGTCTTCATCGTCAGCCGCGTCGCCCGCGGCCTCGCTTACGCCCATAACAAACGCGACAAGGATGGCAAACTCCTCGGCATCGTCCACCGCGACGTCAGCTTCAAGAATATCATGATCGCCTTCGAGGGCGACGTGAAGCTCACCGACTTCGGCATCGCCAAGGCCCGGGGCTTCCTCCTCGACCAGGAAGGCGAGGTCGTCGCCGGCAAAGCCGATTACATGAGCCCCGAACAGGCCAGCTTCAAAGTGACCGATAAACGCTCCGACATCTTCTCCTCCGGCGTCGTCCTCAGCCACCTGCTCCTCGGCTACAACATCTTCAAAGGCGCCACCCCGGACGAATCCAGGGAACGCATCATGACCCTCGATCTCCCCGACTTCCGCACGCTCGATACCCGCATCGACGAGCGCCTCAATCGAATCCTCCTCCGCGCCCTCGCCCGCGACCCCGCCCAGCGCTACCCCAACGCCGATGAACTGCTCTACGAACTCGAGCACTACATCTATCACTCCGGCTATGGGCCCACCAACGAAACCCTCGGCAAATTCATCCGCGAGCTCTTCGACCAGGAAGACGGCGGACACGACGACGACAACGCCGGCAGCGCCATCCTCCTCGACCGCACCACGGAAGTCCTGCCGCCCGCCAAACCCTGAACCGCCCGCCCGGACCCGCGAACATTCAAGCCGACGGAACACCATGCCTCCCATCGCCTGGATCACCGGCGCCGGCGGTCTCATCGGCAGTCATTTGCTCGAACGCGCCCCGGAATGCGCACCCCACTGGCGGGCCATCGGCCTCACGCGCGCCCAGCTTGACCTTTCCGATTTTGATGCGGTCCGCCGGCGCTTCGAGCAGGAACGGCCCGCCCTGATCCTGCATTGCGCCGCCCTCAGCCGCAGCGTGGCCTGCGAGACCGATCCCACCCTTGCCCGCCGGCTCAACGTGGAACTCACGGCTCACCTGGCCGGGCTGGCCAGGGATATCCCGTTCGTTTTCTTCTCCACCGACCTCGTGTTTGACGGACGCCAGGGCCATTACCGGGAGTCGGACGCGACCGCCCCGCTCGGAGTCTATGCCGCAACCACAGCCGAGGCCGAACGCATCGTGCTCGCCCACCCCGGCCACACCGTGATCCGCACGTCGCTCAACGGGGGCACCTCTCCCACCGGCGACCGGGCTTTCAACGAGGAAATGCGGCGCGCGTGGCAAAACGGCCGTACCCTGCGTTTGTTCACCGACGAATTCCGCTGCCCCATCCCCGCCGGAATCACCGCTCGCGCCGTTTGGGAACTCGCCGGCCAAAACCGGCCCGGCCTGTATCACCTCGCCGGCCGCGAACGCCTTTCGCGCTTCCAGATCGGACAGTTGATCGCCCAACGCTGGCCGCAGTTGCGCCCCCAAATCGAACCCGGCTCGCTCCGCGATTACCAGGGCGCGCCACGCGCTCCCGATACCTCCCTCGATTGCACCCGCCTCCAGTCACTGCTCTCCTTCCCGCTCCCGGGATTGACCGAGTATCTGGAGACACACCCCGACGAACCGTTTTAGCCTGGATCTTTCGCCACGCGGAAGAGAAAGCCGCTCCAGTTGAAGTTGCGGTTGAAGTAGTTCGTCAAGCGCACGACAATTTCGTTGCGGCCCCGCCTGAGCGGCAGCTCAATCCAGTTCGCTTCAAACCCGTTGAACCGGCTCTCCCCCCGATACACGCACTCCCGGTTCACCCAGACTTCAACCGGATCGTCATGCGCAAACAGACAACGCGCCGTTCGCTCCCGATCCGACTCGAGATACCGTCGGGCCAGCGCCGCATGCCCGTTGCCACCCAACTCCGCCTCGTAATCGATCTTGGTCCCATGCCGCCCCAGGTACGTCAGGTTCAGCATCGGTCCCACCGACCATTCCTTCACCCAACCGGCCGTGAAATGCTCCTTGACCAGACGGCATTCGAACTGTCCGCCCGCGTCCAGATCCTCCACCCTCGGCAACACCGAAAACAGGTCCACGGTGGCGCGGCCGGCCGCGTCGTGGGGTATCGGCACCGGCCCGAACACGTCCCACTCGACCGATTCGGCCCGGGCGCCGTCCGCCACGGTGGTGTCCCCGGGCACATCCTGATACCAGACGGCAACGCTCTCGGGGCTCAAACCGGCGAAGGCGCCCCACTCGATGGCAATCGATTCACGGAACGGATAGAGGTTCTCGAAATGATGACGGTAACGCCCGTCGTCGTTGCTGTGCGCCATCGCGTAGGGATGATGCGCGCCCTGCCCAAACCAGGCGAACGTGAAGTAATCTTCGCCGTTGATCCCGTGCAGAAACGCGGGGCGCTCGCCTTCGCCATCGATCACCGCGAAATCGCCACCCCCATGATCGTGTCCCGTTCGGTAAAGCGTCATGCCGACCCAATGTCCCCGCCCGCGCACATACAGCACCTGGTGCGGCCGGTGACCATCCGTCCGATCGGTGCGGGCATGGCGGGCATGCAAATACCCCCACGCCGCCGCGAAGGCGGGCACCGGTTCAACCTGCAGACTGCCGGCAACGGCGACCGGTTCGGTTCCCTGGTTCTCGACCCAGATCTCGGCGTCCTGCCGAAAAGGCATCGGCAGGTAACAACTCGCGTCGTTGGTGGCGTGCCGGTAGAAAGAGACCCCTTCGAACGGACCGAAAAACCGGTGTGCCGGACTGTCGATGGCAAAACTCTCCGCCCCATCGTAGCGGACCAGCAATCGCAGGGTCTCCCCACCCTCCCAGCGGATCCGGCACTCGCGCCCGATGGCCGGCCCCCGGGCGGTCAACAGCCGGCGCCGGTCCCCGGGCGCCACCGCCACCGGAGCGGCCTCCTCGGTGCGCATCGGCAGCCGGGAAGCCGACGCGGTGCGTTGTTGATGCGGCAACCCGACATAGGAAAAGGCCACGCCATCCCCCGCCGGGTGCCCAAAGAGCCGCGCCCCGGCCAGGGCATTGTCCTCGAGCCGGTAATCCATCTGGCAAAACCAAAGCCAGAACGTCGGCTGCCGCTGGACAACCTCGACCCGCAGACTCCGATCGAACGGCACCGGCAGATAAAAGTTGAATGCCCGGTTGTGCACCGGCAGGTAGTTCGCGGGCGCAACCGGGACGGGAAATGCCTCCGCCCCGGCAATGAGCTGAACGTCCGTGGCGCGGATGCTCGGCGCGGATTCGCCATCCACGTAAAACTCCCAGTCGAAATACGGGTCGCCGTCGCCGCGCGTGGTCCAGATATGGCGCAGAGAACCCTGCCCTTCGAGGTCAAGCAGCGTGTAGCGATAGCCGGCGCCGGTCCATACGCCCTGATGCCGTTCCGGACTTTCCACGAAACTGTTCTTCCCGGCCCGATATTCCCGCAGCACAAACAGATCGTCCAACGCCGCCATCCGCAGCCGCCCGAGATCCGCCGCCTCGAGCTTCCCGGCGCCCACTCGGCCCGCGCATGCCAGACCGAGAACCAAAACGACCAGACCCAAGCGCCCTCTGCTCCAGGGACTGTTCATCATGGCGCTGTTTGTACCGCCGAAGCCATCGACGCACAACCCTAACCGGCGCAGTCGCCGGCTCCGTCCCGTCGGCTGCGCAACTCGGATTGACACTACTTTCCTTATCGTCGTCGTTCCGACAACAGGTTGGACAGGCTGGCCCCGGTCCCCAGGTGGAGCCGCCCCGCAATCCATTTCAACATCATCGTGGTCTCCCTCCGCAACTGGACCGCCAATTCCAGCTTCGCCCGCAGATAGCCGGGACTCCCCGCGTCCACCACCAGATGAAAGTGGTTGCCCATGAGACCATACGCATGCACTTGCCACACTGTCTTCTGGCACGCCTCCCCCAGCGTCAACAAAAACAGTTCCCGGTCCGCGTCATTCCGAAAAATGGCCTCCCTCCGGTCGCTACGATTCATCACGGGATAAACCCCTCCTGGATATTCGATCCGGACTTTCCTCGCCACGCCCGGAGCCATGCCCAGACGCGAAATCCGTGTCAATCGGGTGACCCCGTTAGACCCCTTTACCGTCACCTGCGTCATCGCACTAACCGACAAATGGAACTGACCCCTAACCTCCGCGCGCGCCTGGATCGCCCTGCTCAGCCATCCAGGCAGCTCCCGCGATGCCGAATCCGATCTTGAAGTTGCGCTCCGGGGACGCGTTCATTTACCTTGCCGTCGCCCCGGAGTAACTGTCGTGGCAACGGCGATCCTATGATCCTATGATGAAACGTCCCATGCCCAATCCCATGGTCTTGAGCTTAGTCCTGATCCACGCCCTGCGTGCGTTCGCGGCCGAGCCAACTGAACGCACCTCGACCTCCCCGGTCGTCTTCACGACCCGGCAGGATCATCAGAACATGCTCGATCAACTCGGGATCACCAAACTGCGCCCGGGCCGAAACGCCGATACCAACGCGCCCAACGCCGCCAATTACGACGAGGCCAAAGCCAACCCGCACCCGGAACTGCCGGCGCTGCTGACAACCTCGGAGGGCGAACCGGTGAACACCCCGGAATTGTGGTGGAACCGGCGTCGTCCCGAGATTGTCGAGTTGCTCGAACGCGAAGTCTACGGGCGGATTCCAGCCGCGGTTCCGGCGGTTCGCTGGGAGGTTCGACAGACGCGCGAGGTTGAATCCGGAGGCAAAACCGCGATTCAAAGACAATTGGTCGGCGTCGTTGACAACTCGGCCTGCCCCGAAATCCAGGTGAACATCTCGATGTCGCTGACCCTGCCGAAAGATGCTGCGGGGCCGGTGCCGGTCCTCATGAGCTTTGGCTGGACGCCTTTCGAAATGGAGGCCTTCAACCCCGGCGGGCGACGCCCCGGCGCCGAGGGTCCCCGCCCACCATCCAAACAAGACAAACTCGTCGCCGCGGGATGGGGCTGTGTCGTGTTGAACCCGTCGACGGTACAGGACGACTCCGGCGGCTGGCAACCCCGACGCTTCGGTCCCGCCGCCAATACGAATGCGGAACCCACGGGAGCCGGTCTGACCCGCGGCGTCATTGGACTGGTGAATCATGGGCAGCCGCGCACGCCTGATCAGTGGGGCGCGCTTCGCGCCTGGGGCTGGGGCGCGGCGCGAGCGCTCGACCATTTGGAAACCGTGCGCGAAGTGGACGCGAAGCGGGTTGGCATTGCCGGCGTGTCGCGCTATGGCAAGGCGGCCTTGGTGGCCATGGCCTTTGATCAACGTTTTGCCCTGGGGTTGATCGCCTCCTCGGGCGCGGGCGGGACCGCGCTTTATCGCCGTGATTTCGGCGAGAGCCCGGAGAACCTGGCCAGCTCCGGGGCGTATCATTGGATGGCCGGCAATTACCTGCGATATGCCGCGGAAGAATCGAGCTTCGGCCGACGCACGGCGGCGGATCTCCCTGTTGATTCGCACATGACCATCGCGCTTTGCGCTCCCCGGCTGACGTTTATCAGCCATGGCATTCCCGAGCAAGGCGACGCGCACTGGCTCGATCATCGAGGCAGTTTCATGGCGGCCGTTGCGGCCCAACCCGTCTTCCGGTTGCTGGGCGCGCGCGGCCTCGCGCGCGGCGACGATTACCTGAGCGAACGGATGCCGGACGTCAATGTGGACCGGCTCGATGGCGCACTCGCCTGGCGCCAGCACGACGGCGGACACACGGATGAACCCAACGTCGTGCCTTTCATCCGGTGGGCGGAAGCTCGGTGGGCCGAGGCGCAGGATCAGCCGGTGCCGGGTAATGCGCGGGGCGATTCCCGGTCATTGAAAGAGGCCGTCGGCGATCGGTTCAAGATTGGCGTGGGGGTTGGTCACCAAGTGCTCGGAAACGCCGAGGACGCGGCCTTGATTCGGCGGCACTTCCAGATTCTTACCCCCGAGAACTGCATGAAACCGCAAGCGATCCAGCCAGCCGAGAACGAATGGAACTTTGCGGCCGCCGATCGTTTCGTCGACTTCGCCCGGTCCAACCGGCTCGAGGTCGTGGGCCATTGCCTGGTCTGGGCGAAAGACGACCGGACCGACGCCTGGATGAAACAGGAGAACGGCCAACCCGTTTCCCGCGAGACCCTGCTGCGTCGACTCGAAACCCACATCCATACCGTCGTCGGAAGATACGCCGACGCCGCGACGATGTGGGATGTGGTCAACGAAGCGATCGGCGATGGCGATGTAGGGGTGCTGCGCGATTCGGTTTACTCGCGCACGACCGGACTGGACTTCATCGTCACCGCCTTCAAGGCCGCGCGCGCCGCCGACCCGGACGCGCTGTTGATCTACAACGACTACAATGGTCACAAGCCGGGAAAACGCGAGAAGTTGATCGCATTGCTGACACAACTCCAGCAACGGGGGACGCCGGTGGATGCCTATGGCATGCAAGGCCACTTCGAGCTGGGCGACGACTCGATCCCGCAATTACGGGAAACCTTCGACGCCTTGCGCAAGCTGAACCTCAAGCTCGTGGTATCCGAACTGGACATCGATGTGGTCACCCGAAGTCGCTGGTGGGCGGACGGCGGCAAGTATCGCGACGAACTGTCGGCCTACGATCCTTACCACGATGGTCTCCCGCCGGAGATAGAGCGGCAGCAAGCCGAGCAGTATGCCGCGTTGTTCCGGCTCTTCGTCGAGTATCACGACCTGATCGAGCGCGTCTCATTCTGGAACCTGCACGACGGCCAGAGCTGGCTCAATTATTTCCCCTGGCGCCGCGTCAATCACCCACTGCTGTTCGACCGCGATCGCCGGCCTAAACCCGCGTTCGACGCCGTTTACGCAACCCTCCGGCGGCAATCACCTTGACCGCCGTCAGGCGTTCCGGGTGAACGACTCGTTCAAGTGCGCCTCGCTCTCGGACGCACCGGCGGTGGGGGAGAGCCCGAGCCATTCCATCGCTTCTCCCACCAGGTACAGCGAGCCGGCCACCAGCGTGAACGGATCCCGCGTCGATTCCGCCATGGCTTCGGGGACCGAAGCGCAGACCCTGACCTCGGCCCCGGGGTTGGCCGCGCGGCAGGAGTCGGCCAACCCCGCGGGCGAGGCGGTGCGTTCGCTGCGCACCGGCACGCAAAAGACCCGTCGCGCCAGCGGGGCCAGCACCCCGCCCATGTGCGGCCAGTCCTTGTCCTCGAGGATACCCAGGACCAGGTTCAGCGGGGTCCCGGGAAAGTACCGGGCGAGTGCCTGTTCGAGCGAGGCGACGCCGGCGAGGTTGTGGGCGCCGTCGAGCAGCAGCCGATGACCGTTCGCCAGGGTGACGAGCTGGAGCCGGCCCGGCCAATGCACGTGCGCGAGGCCGTCGCGCACATGCGCGGCTATCACCGGGAGTAGGGGTTGGAGTTGCCGGACCGTGGCCGCGGCCAGCGCCGCGTTGAGCCGCTGGTGTTCGCCCGGCAGGGCGAGCGGCAGTCCCGCGAGGTCCGCGAAAGCGGGGTGCTGGCGGTTCACCACGGTCAGGGGAGCCTCTTGCGCGCGCGCAATGTCCGTGAGGACCTCCAGCGCGTCGGGTTCGTCGGTGGCGGTGAGGACGGGGATTTGGGGTTTGATGATGCCGCCTTTCTCGGCGGCGATCTGGGCGCGGGTGTTGCCGAGCCATTTTTGGTGATCGAACTGGATGTTGGTGATGACACTGGCCAGCGGGGTGACGATGTTCGTGGCGTCGAGGCGGCCGCCCATCCCGGTTTCCCAGATGACGAGCCCGCATTGTTGCTCGGCGAAATACTCGAGCGCCATGATCACCACCACCTCAAAGAAGGTCGGGTGATGGTCGGCCGGCAGTTCGCCCAGCCGGGTGCGGGCTCGTTCGACCAGGCGAACGACGTCGTCCCGGGGGATCGGTTGGCGGTCGACCTGGATCCGCTCGCTGAAGCTGACCAGGTGCGGCGAGGTGAAGAGGCCGGTGCGCCAGCCTGCCGCCCGGTAGATGCCTTCGAGCATGGCACAGGTGGATCCTTTCCCGTTGGTGCCGGCCACGTGGATGAACCGGAGCCGGCGTTGCGGGTTGCCCGCCAACTCAGCCAGGCGCAGCGTGTTCTCCAGGCCCAGCTTCAGCCCGAACAGGCGGAGGCCGTACAGGAACTCGATGGCCTCGGCGTAGGTCATGGCGGCACAGGGGCGGGGACGGCGGCGGCCGGGTCAACTTTTCGCCGGTTTCTGGTGAATTTGCGCATGCGCCGCCGCGATGAATCCCTTGAACAACGGGTGCGGCTGATGCGGTTTGCTCCGAAACTCGGGGTGAAACTGCGACGCCATGAAGTAGGGGTGGTCCGGCAGTTCGATGAGTTCGACCAACGACCCGTCGGGCGAGGTGCCGCTGATGACGAACCCGGCCTGCTCGAATCGCGCGCGATACTCGTTGTTAAACTCGTAACGGTGCCGGTGGCGTTCATTGACGACGAAGGCGCCGTAGAGCCGGGCGGCATTCGAACCGACCAGGAGTTGGCAGGGCTGCGCGCCCAGCCGCATGGTGCCGCCCATCTTCGTCACCTGCCGTTGCTCATTGAGCAGGGCGATGACCGGGTGGGGGGTGTTGGGGTTGAATTCGGCGGAATGGGCGTCGGCCAGTTTCAGCACGTTCCGGGCGAACTCGATCGTGGCGATCTGCATGCCGAGACAGAGCCCAAGATAGGGGATCTTGTGCTCGCGGGCGTATTGGGCGGCGAGGACCTTTCCCTCGATTCCCCGTTCGCCGAATCCCCCGGGAACGAGCACGCCCCCCAGGCTCTTGAGCACCTTCTCCGGGCCTTCGCGTTCGATTTCTTCGGCATCGACCTTCACGATCTCGACGCCGCAATCGTTGGCGACCCCGCCGTGGATGATGGCCTCGTAGACCGATTTATAGGCGTCCTGGAGTTCGATGTATTTGCCCACCACACCGATGCGCACGCGGTGCTGAGGGGCGATGAGCTTGCGGATGATCTCCTGCCAGTGGGTCATGCTGGCCACCCCGGTGTCGAGGTGCAACTGCCGGCAGACCAGGTCGTCGAGCCGTTCCCGCTGCAGCATCAACGGCACTTCGTAAATGCTGTGGTCCACGTCCTTCTCCTCGATCACCGCCTCGAAAGGCACATTGCAGAACATCGAGATCTTCTGGCGCAGGTCCTTGTCCAGCGGCCGCTCGCAACGACAGATCAGAATATGCGGGGCAATCCCGATCTCGCGCAATTTGGCCACCGATTGCTGGGTGGGCTTGGTTTTGAGTTCGCCGGCCGCCTTGATGTAAGGCACGAACGTGACGTGGATGAACAGGGCGTTGTTGTAGCCCACCTCGAGAGCGAACTCGCGGATCGCCTCCAGGAACGGCAATCCCTCGATATCCCCGGTCGTGCCGCCGATCTCGGTGATCACCACGTCGGCCTTGGTTTGCTCCGCCACCTGGTAGATCCGGTTCTGGATCTCGTCGGTCACGTGGGGGATCACCTGGACGGTCTTGCCGAGGTAATCGCCGCGGCGTTCCTTGTCGAGCACGGTCTGGTAAACCTGACCGCTGGTCAGATTGTTGAACCGGGTGAGCTTCACGTTGGTGAACCGCTCGTAATGGCCCAGATCCAGGTCCGTCTCGGCGCCGTCGTCCAGCACATAGACCTCGCCATGCTGATACGGGTTCATCGTTCCGGGATCCACGTTCAGATACGGGTCGAACTTCTGCAGCGCGATCCTCAAACCGCGGTTCTCCAGCAGCGTTCCGAGCGCGGCCGCGGTCAGTCCCTTGCCGAGGGAACTAACCACGCCGCCGGTCACAAAAATATACTTCATAGGGCGTTGCGCGGGCGTGTCGAGTTGCTTCCGGTGTTTGGCAGCGGCTCAGACCCTTCGAGTCGGAAACGCTGGAAGCTATACTTAAGGGTTCGACCCGCCCCCGGCAAGAAACAAGGAGCGCGGTTCCGACTTCCGCATTCCCTTGGCGCGATCGCTTCGATATACTCCTCTCCACCATTCCATGAATAAGCCATTATCCTTCCTCTGTTTGAGCTGTGCCCTCCTTGGAGTTGCCTCACCCACGCCGGCCGCCGAACCGACTCTGGCCGAACTGGAAAGGCAATTCCGTGAACTGCCGATGGAATCCCGTCGCCTCACCGGCCCCCTCTTCTGGCTTCACGGC
>JAHDYP010000063.1 GCA_023383055.1 Verrucomicrobiota bacterium
AGGTCGGGATATCGGCGCCGCTCGCTCACTGGCGGGAAGACGATCCCATGGCCGCGGTGGTTTCGCTGTCCAACCTGGCACTATCGACGTCGGGCGACTACCAGAAGTTTTTCACCGATGCCCAGGGTCGGCGCTTGAGCCATCTGCTGGATCCGCGAACCGGTTGGCCCGTCCAACATCCCCTCGGCAGCGTCTCCGTCGTCGCCCCGGACGGAATGACCGCGGACGGCCTCGCCACCACCCTCTTCGTCCTGGGCGTCGACGAGGGTTTGACGTTCATCGATACCTGGACGAATGCCGCGGCGCTGTTCATCGTCCGGGAAGCCGACCAAACGTTCCGGACGGTGCTGAGCTCCCGGTTCACCGCCCTGACGGGCTACGATCCTTGACCGCTATCTAAAACCCCAGTCCCCATTCGGTCGAGGTAGCTGAGGGGAATTGCCCCCCGATTGCCGCAGCGAGACGGGTCTTGAGAATCATGAAACGTGCAGCCAACAACTTCGGTCAGTCGTGCGCCATCGGGTTCATCCTTTGTTTCTATTCCGAGCGTCTGTTCTGGAGTGTATGGCGCGACGGGGACTCGGTTGGGGAACAGGTGATCACCTGGCTGGCGTATTCCGCGGCGGCGTACTGGTTTCTCGCCGTGGTGTGTTACTTCCGAGTCAGGGATCTATGGTCGGCGTGTCTGGCGGGCGCGATCTACGGGTGGTCGATTGAGGGGACGCTCGCGCCAACCCTCTATGGCACGGAGACGACGGCCCCGTTCCCCCTGAGCCTGTGTGTCACCGGTCTTTCGTGGCACATGTTGCTTTCCGTGGTGGTGGGATGGTTTGGAGTTGGGCGCGCGCTTCAGGCGAAGAGTTGGCAGCCCATCGTGTTCCTGAGCGGTGGCGTGGGGGTGTTTTGGGGGCTGTGGGCGACGTTCCAATGGCATGAGACTCCGCCGGTGATCACTCCGGCAAACGAGTTCTTCGCCCACGCCGTCGCGCAGGTCCTTTTGCTGATCTTGGCATGGTGGGTCGCGTTGCGGCTGGCGAGCTTCCGTCCGGGGTCGGTGGGGCTCGTGTTGAGCGCGGTGGTGCTTGGCGCGTTTTATGTCCAGCACGTGGTTCGGCTCGGAGTGCTGCCGCTGGTCGTGCTTCCTTCGGTGCTGGCGCTGGCACTCGTGCCGCTGTGGCGACACCGTATCGGACAAGCGCAAGGGGTGATGGGAGCGAGCCCGGTGGTTTCACGGCTTGCCTTGCTGCTGGTCATTCCCGTGGTGTCAACGACGGTTTATCAGCTGGCCAAGGTGTTGGCGTTGGATCAAGTGCCGATCAGCACGATTTTGTTCTACTGGACCACAGCGCCGCTCGGAGCGGCGTTGTTCCTGGTTGCCGTGGGGAAATGCGCGCGGCGTGGTTCACTGGAGCCGGAGCACAACGATCGAGCGGGCGGGTAAACGGACGGTGAAGCTACGAGTAGAAGTTTTACTGCGGAGATTCATCTGAAGTTTATCGAATGAGGTGGTTGCCTTGGGGGTTGGGGCTCCCTACGATGGACCCACGTTCCAAGACCTGATGCAAGTGCCCGCTCGTTTGAATGGACGAGCTGCCCGGCCCAGCGGGCGAGCGGCTCCGAGACATTGCGGGGCGTCGTTGAATCCACCCGCAAAACCGAAACTACGTATGCACACCATCCCTTCCCCCCGACTCCTGGCGCCGCTCGTCTTGATGATGGCCACCGCCTTGAATCTCCCCGGCCCGGTGCGCGGCGCGGAAACCGTCAACGAGCCCGAACCGACGGAAGCGACCGTCGCCGCGCTGAGCCTCGACGAGTTGGTCGCCGGCGTGGTCATGGGCAACCCGGAACTGGCCTTCTATCGCGCGGAACTATCCGCTGCCCAGGGCGGGCGAAGATCCGCGGGGGAATGGAGCAACCCGGAAGTCAGCGCGGATGTGGGCCACAAACGGGCGTGGGAACGATCGGGGCCGAAGCTGGGCGACGGCGTGGCCTGGTCGGTGGCGGTCGCGCAGACCTTCGAGTTCCCCGGACGCCTTGAACTCCGAAAGGCGATCGCCAATCGCCAGATCGAATTGGCGCGCCTCGGGCTCGAACAGGCTGAGACCGCCTTGGCGGGCCGCGCCCGGGCCTTGGCTTTCGAGTTTCAAGCGGCCCAGGAACGGGCGTCGGCCACCCGGGAGGTCGCGGACCGCTTTGCCGCCATGGCCGAGGTGCTCGTGCAACGCGAGGTGGGCGGCGTGACGCCACTGCTGGAACAACGCATCCTCGAGGCCAACACCATCACCCTGAACCGCCGGGCGACCCAGGCCGACCGGGAATGGCAGCAGGCCATGATCACCTTGAACCAGTTGCGGGGCCAGCCTGCCACCCGGGAGTTTCGGTTGACCGGCATCGATTTTCTGCCGACGAACTCCCCCTCCGTCCAGGTGCTGCTCGAGACGGCCCGCACCAACAGTTTCCAGGTGCGGCTGCGCACGGTTGAACTCGCGCAGCAGGGGTTCGAGGTCGATCTCCGCAAGCACGAACGCTGGCCCAGCATCACCGTGGCCCCCTTCTACGCGGAGGAACGGGCCGCCGACCAGGAACGGACCTTGGGCGTGGGGTTGAGTCTGCCCTTGCCGTTGTGGAACCGGAATGGCGGGGCCATCGAGGTGGCCGAAGCCCGTTTGCGGCAGGCGGAGGCATCGTTACGCGCGGTGCTGCTCGAGATCGAGGCCAAGGTGACTGAGCACGCGCTCGCCCTCGAATCGCAAGTGGCGGAGATTCGCCGTTGGCGACCCAGCGCGCCGCGGGAGTTTCGGGAAACAGCGGAACTGGCCGACCGGCATTATCGGCTGGGAGCGGTGCCGGTGACCACTTACGTCGAGATGCAGTTGCAGTACCTGGAAGCCCTCGAGGCGCTGCTGGCGACGCGCGGGGAAGCGCTCGAACACTGGCATCAGCTCGAACTGCTGGTCGCCCGCCCGCTGGAGACCCTGCACTGAGGAGAGCGCCATGCTGCATCGCATCCTTGAAATCTCGCTGCGACAGCGGGTGTTCCTGCTGATCGTGGCGGGGATATCGCTTTTCATCGGGCTCTGGTCGGCGGCGTTGCTGCCGATCGATGCCGTGCCCGACATCACCAACCCCCAGGTGCAGGTCAACACCGAGGTGCCCGCGCTGGCGCCCGAAGAATCCGAGATGGCCGTCACCATCCCGCTCGAGATCGAGCTGTCCGGCATCCAGGACGTCCAGGAAATGCGGTCACTGACCAAGTTCGGCCTTTCCCAGGTGACCTTGATCTTCCGTGATGGGGTGGATCTTTACCGGGCGCGGCAGTTGGTGGCGGAACGATTGCAGGCGGCCGCCGACCGTTTGCCGGAGGGACTGACGCCTACGATGGCCCCGATCAGCACCGGCCTCGGCGAAATCTACTATTATACGGTCGCCTATCGTCCGAACGCTCCGGAACTCCCCGCCGACCCCCGCGAAGCCCTGCGGGAGTTGCGCGAAATCCACGAGTTCCTGATCAAACCCATGTTGCGCACGACGCCAGGTATCGCGGAGATCAACGCCAACGGCGGCTACGAAAAACAACTGGTGGTTCAACCCCGGCCCGCGGCTCTCCAGGCGGCCGGACTTACGTTTCATGACCTGGTATCGGTTCTCGCCGACAACGTCGAAAACGCCGGGGGCGGCGTGATCCACCGCGGAACGGATCAGTTGATCGTGCGCGCCGTCGGACGCGTGAGCACCACGGACGAGATCGCCTCGCTGCCGGTCAAGTTCGCCGCCGGGGTGAAACCGCTGCTGGTAGGGGACGTCGCCGACGTGGCGATCGGAGCGCGCTTTCGCACCGGGGCGGCCACGGAGAACGGGGAGGAAGCCGTGCTCGGCACCGCCATGATGCTGGCCGGACAGAACAGCCGGGTGGTGGCGAAAGCCTTCGGGGAACGGTTGCGGGAGATCGCCGATCGCTTGCCGCCCGGCATCGAGATCCGCACCCAATACGACCGCGCCGACCTGGTGGATCGCACGGTGGCGACGGTGAAGAAGAACCTGTTCGAAGGGGCGATCCTGGTCGTGGTGGTGCTGTTGGGGATGCTGGGCAACTGGCGGGCGGCGCTGATCGTGTCCGCCGCGATCCCGCTCTCCTTCTTGTTTGCGCTCACCGGCATGGTGCGGCTCGGCATCTCCGGCAATTTGATGAGCCTGGGGGCGGTGGATTTTGGACTGATCATCGATGGGGCGGTCGTCATGGTGGAAAACATCGTCCGCCAGTTGGGCGACAAACAACATCACCTGGGACGGCCGCTGAACACGGGCGAACGGATCCAAACCGTGCTGAGCGCCAGCAAGCAGGTGGCGAATCCCATGTTCTTCGGGGTTCTGATCATCACCATCGTCTACATTCCGATCCTCGCGTTGACCGGCATCGAGGGAAAGATGTTCCGGCCGATGGCGATCACGGTGATGCTGGCCCTGGGCGGCGCGCTGGTGCTCTCTGTCACGCTGATGCCGGTCCTCTGCTCTTACTTGTTGGCGGGCTCGGTGCGCGAGGGCGACAACCTCCTGGTTCGCGGCCTCAAGGCCCTCTACATCCCCACGTTGCGCCTGGTGCTGGCCAAACCCTGGCTGATCGCGGTCAGCACCGTGATCTGGACGGCCGGATCGTATCTGGCCTGGACGCGGCTGGGGGCCGAGTTTGTGCCGAAGCTGGATGAAGGCTCCCATACGGTGATGGTTTACCGGACCAACAGCATGAACCTCGAGGCTTCCCTGGCCATGGAACTCGAAACCGAAAAACTCCTGCTGACCATCCCCGAGGTCGAACGGGTCTTCTGCCGGCTCGGCACTTCGGCCGTGGCCACCGACCCGATGCCGCCCAGTCAGAATGACCTCTACATCTTCTACAAACCCCGCAGCGAATGGCGCAAGGTCGACGGCCGCACGATCACCAAGGCCGAGCTCGCCGCGATCCTCGAAGCCGAGGTGCAAGAACAACTGCCGGATCAAACCTTCCTGTTCGCGCAGCCGATCGAGATGCGTTTCAACGAACTGCTCGAAGGCGTGCGCTCGGACCTTTCGGTCAAGATCATCGGCCACGATTACGACGTCATGGAAGCCCTGGCCGAAAAAGTGAAGGCGATCCTCGACGAGATTCCCGGCGCCGGCGAGGTCGAGTTCGAAACCCAGGGACGCACGCCGGTGCTCGAGATCGTGGTCGACCGCCTGGCCCTGCAGCGCTACAACCTGCACGCGGCGGATGTGAACCGCCTGATCGCCACCGGCCTGGCGGGCGAGACGGTCGGCATGGTCTACGAAAACAACCGCCGCTACGAAATCGTGGTGCGGCTCGAGGCATCCTTGCGCGACCGGATCGATGCCCTCCGCCAATTGCCCGTCCGCGTGGGCGAAAACGGCCTCATCCCCCTCGAGCGCGTCGCCGTGTTCCGCGAGGTCAACAGCGTCGAACCGATCGTTCGCGAGGAAGGCCACCGGCGGGTGGCGTTGATGGTCAACCTCCGCGACCGCGATGTCGAAAGTTTCGTCCAGGAGGCTCATGCCAGGATCGCCGCCCAAATCGAATTGCCCGCCGGGTATGCCCTCGAATTCGGGGGACAGTTCAAAAACCTGCAGGAAGCCCGGGCCCGGCTCATGGTGGTCGTGCCGGCGGCGCTGGTGATGATCTTCCTGCTGATCTTCGTGGCGTTCGGGAGCCTGCGTCAGGCCATCCTGATCTACACCGGGATCCCGCTGGCGGTGACCGGCGGGGTGCTGGCGCTCTGGGGGCGGGGCATGCCGTTCAGCATCAGCGCCGCGGTCGGTTTCATCGCCCTGAGCGGCGTCGCCGTCCTCAATGGCGTCGTCATGATCAGTTACTTCAACGAATTGCGGGAGCAGGGGCGATCCCTTTGCCAGGCCGTGTTCGAGGGGGCGCTGACCCGCCTGCGGCCGGTGTTGATGACGGCGGCCGTGGCCAGTCTCGGGTTCGTCCCAATGGCCATCGCCACCGGCCCGGGCGCCGAGGTCCAACGGCCATTGGCTACCGTGGTCATCGGCGGGATCCTCAGCTCGACGTTCCTGACCCTGGTGCTGTTGCCGGTCCTCTACCGCTGGTTCGAGCGCGAACGCTGCCCTGAGGAAGAGGCGTAGCCTATCGGACCGTCGTCGCGCCCGTGATGCTGGCGATGCCGTTGGGATCGAGCATGAGCCCGCGCGGACGATCGAGGTAACGCCGCAACTCTCCGGTCAGACCGTCGCCCTCGAAGATCGGCCCGACGTACCAGTTCTCGCCAAAATAGATGTCGAGCATGGCATCGGTAAAATCGTTGCAGGACTGCGTCAGCGCCCGGTAGGTCTCCCAATCATCGATGGTCGCGTCGATCACCATGCTCTGCTTCTTGCCTTTGCGCGCACCATAAATGAATTGCCGGATCATGCTCTGCCCGCGTCCCACAAATGCCACCTCCCCGTTGGCGCCAATAATCCCGGCCAGTGCCAACCGCAACCGCTCGTCCTGTTCCCGTGTCCCTTGGATGATGATCTGCGTGCCGCGCGCCAGGTTACCCGGCTCGGTCGTGTTCCGAATGCTGCCGGGCTTGTAGTCGATCGAGAATTCACCCTGGGTTCCCCCAATCACCGTCGAGAACGCCTCGCCAACACCGCCAAAGTTGCCGCGGTAGCCTTTAGCCGCATACGACACCGTCAGGGTGCCGACAATCTGGTCGCCCTGCCAGACATCGACGGAAATGTCCGTGTGCACCCCCGACTGGTTGACGCGCGCATCGAGCCCGAGCGGATCGACGTACCTCATCGGATTCAACCGGTTGTAACCGTAGGGATTGAGCTCGTTCGGGTGAATCGAAATGCCCCAATGCGGATCCCGGGTCAGGAATCGTCCGTTCCGAGTGTCGAGCCAGCGATGCCGGAGGTAGACCAGGCCATGCGCGGGATACGCCAGCGCGCCATAGCGTCCCCCGTGACCGAACGGGGTGTCGGCCGAGCCTTCCCGCGCGAGCAACTCGCCGTAGGGCGAATGGGCATAGGCGGCAGCCAGACTCCCGGTGGCGTCGGTGAGAAACGTCGTGTTGCCCATTTCGTCGAAGTGATGAAACCAGCGGGCGCCGCTGTCGGCCGCGATGGCATACAAAAGCTCGCCCCCCGGGCTGTGCACCAGGTACGAAGTGTCGACACCGGCCTCCCGTACGACCACCGGCGACCGCAACCTCAGCGCATAATTCCAGACATACTCGCGCCGAACGTCTCCCTGCGACTGGGCGAGCAAACTCCCGAACGCGTCATACTCGAAATCGATCGCCGTGGCGCCATCCACCAACCGCCGCAAACGGGAAGCGAGATCCCATTCGAACTCGCGCGTGCCATCCCGGGTCATTCTTCCCAACGCATCGTAATCCGCCCCCATCAACTGGGACGCCGCGTCGTAACTGCTCACCCGCGACTGCGGAGTCCACGCCGCTTCAAGCGGCAGCGACCTTTGCGCCGCGGTGATGAGACCGGCGCCATCGCGGGTCAGTTGGATCGAGGCGGTGACCTGCGTTCCTTGATCGAGGATGCTGGACAGCCGCCCGGCGGCGTCGTAGCCGAAGGCCGTCGTCACGCCGTTGGGGCGCGAAATCGCCACCAACCGGGAAGCGGCATCGTATTCGAACGTGGTCACGCCCCCCAACCAGTCGACGACGTGGGTGACGAGATTCCGCGCGTCGTAGGCGTATTGGATCTCCTTGCCGGGCGCAACGGTGACCGCCGTCAACCGGCCACCCGGGTCATGGGTCAAGGTCAAGCCGTTGCACTCGACCACATTGTCCTGGGCGTCGTAACCCAACGCGAGTCCGGTTCCCGAAATCAGGCGCCCGTTGGCATCGAATTCGAACTCGAGGGTCGTGCCATCCGAGTAGGTCCTTCGCGCAAGCTCACCCCGCGCGGTGTAATCGTTCGTGCACCCGCCCAACTGTCCCGCATACCGGATCTCGACGATCCGGTCGCGCTCATCCAGCGTGTATTCGTTCGTCCGCAACAGCGGGTCAACAAAGCCCCGGGGACGCCCCAGGGCATCGCGCAGCAGGCGCCACGCTTGTCCGTTGGGATCACGAACCGTCCCCACCAACCCCAGGGCGTCGGGTTCATACTCCGCGGCGATATTGCCGGGCAACGCCACGCGATTCAACCGGCCGTCCGCCGCATAAGTCAACGAGGTCACACCTCCCGGCGGCAACTCCATGGCCGAAACCCGGCTCATGGCGTCATAGGTCAATCGGATCTCCTCGGGAGCCCGGGCGATACCCGTGATCCGACCGGCGGCGTCGTAGGTGTACCGCTGGACCTGACCCAGCGGATCGGCTTGGGAGATCGTCCGGCCTTCGACGTCGTGCGCTTGCGTCCAAACCTGCCCAGCACCATCGAGATAATGGGTCAGGCGGCCGAGGGGATCATACTGGAACGACTGGGGGTTGCCGTTCCGATCCACCAGGGCGGTCAACCGACCCAGCGCGTCGAACTCAAGGTGCACCGCGCGCCCCGCGTGATCGAGGACGTTGGTGACTTCGTTCATGCGATCGTGCTCGAAACGGATGCTGTTGCCGAGGGGCAAGGTCACCCGCTTCAGGAGGCTGTTGGCCGAGTATTCATAACGGGTCGTCGCGGACTCCTCGTCCGTCACACTCGATACCAGATCGAGGTCATTGTAGTTGAGTTCCACCTTCGCGCCATCCGGGTACTCGACGCGGTTCAAGCGCCTCAGCGAATCGTAGCTGAACGTCGTGGCCGGTAGCACGCCTTCAGGCAGAATGCGGCGAACCAGGCGCCGGGTTCCATCCGCGTTGTACTCGCACGCCACCACGCCGCCGGCCGCGTTGGTGGCCGTCAGCATGCGTCCCTGGTCATTGTACGTGTAGCGGGAAAGCCGCCCGGCACGGTCCGTGAGGACCACCAACCTTCCCAGGGCATCATATTCGAAGCGCTCGCTGGTGCCGTCGAAGTAGCCAATCCGGCTCGCGTCGAATACCGCGAAACCCCGGAAATCCCGCGCCACGCGCTCGAACGTCAGACTTAACTGGCCTGGCCCCGTTGCCGTGGCCAACTCGCCGCTCTCCGGATGGTAGGACCAGGTATGAATCTCACCGTTGCGCGCCGTCTCCCGGACACGCCGCCCCGCGGCGTCGAATTCACTTCGAATCACACCCCCTTTTTCTTCGACCAACTCGATCAGATTACCGCGCTCGTCGTGGCGATGGCGCTGAGTCAGGCCGGCGGGGTCGGTGACGATGGTCTCGAGGTCCACGTAATCGAACCGATAGACTCCCCCCTCCGCCCGGGTCTGTTCAATCACCCGACCCTTGGCATCGTAGACCTGGCGATTCGGGCTGTTCCCCTCCGGCAGGATCTTCGCCGTCATCCACCCGCCCCCAGCCTGGGAATCGTCGTACTCATAGCGCGTCGTGCCACCCGCGCGATCCGTCACCCTGATCAGGTTCGCTCCCGCATAGGCAAACCGGACCGTACGGGTCCCGTCGCTCACACTGGCCAACTGCTGAAACCCCGTGTAGCCAAACGTCAGAGTCCGCCCCAACCCGTCGGCGACCGTCGCCAATTGCCCGCCCGCGTAAGTCAATTCCAAGGCGTTGCCTCGCGTATCCTCAATCCGAACCAGGTCCCCGTCCAAGCTGAACTCGTAAACCCAGTTCCTCTGCGGGTCGAGCAGCAGGTACCCCTCGTCGATCGCCTCCAGCCGATAGGGAATCCGCCCCGTCGCCGCCGCATTCCAAGCCGTGCCCTCGCGTGTGAATGCGATCACGCGGCCTCCGTGAAAAACCACGTCGATCCGTTCGGCTTCGACCAACAGACGGACTTCGTAAAGGTGCTGCCAGTTTCGGCCCATGACGCTGTGCGCCAACTGCTGCCGCCCCAAACCGGACGCGTAATAGCGGGTAAACCGCACCGGCATGGGCCCGCCCAGATCCAGATCGGCCGGTTCCGCCAAAACCAATTCGCCCGTGTAGGTGTTAACCGGATCGGACGCCGCCCCGGACTCGTCGACCTCCGACGCGGTGGTCTGATCCGCCACATCCCGCGGATCCGCGGGCGGTTCGACCACCCGCACCTCGACCGGGCAAAGGCCGCTCGCGTTGTTTGGAGCGTAAGTCCACTCGAACAAAAGTGTGTTGGTGCCGGGCTTCAGACCCGTGATCCGGAACTCGCCGTAGCCAAGCCGGTTGAAGTTGTCCGGAGTCACGCTCGCCACCGAGGGATCCGAGTTGATCACCACCTCATAATGCGATTCTTCGCTCTCCAGTACGTCCGCCGTGATCCGGTAGGCGGCCCGCTGGCCCACCGTCAAGGTGATGGGCGATTCCCCACAATGATGCGGCCAGACCTTCACCCCGCCGGTAACCAGGAGCAGGAGGATGGGCATTGCTCTCATAAAAACAGTCGTCTCTTCCCCGGCAGGTTCCATCGACGCCATCCCGCCAGCATTCTCGTCCCGCCAACCGGCGCATCACCACCGCTACGGCGCCAACCGCACCCGGTAGTACCGCCCCGGCGACGCCGTATCCGTATCGGTCCAGATCAACACCGACCCCGTCGCCCGCACCGTCCCGCGCTCCACCCAGACCCCGTCCGCCACGGATTCCCGGGCCTCAATCACGTAACTCCGGCCCGCCACGCTGCTCACCTCGAGCTGTGTGCCCGCCAAATGTCCGGCGTCCAGTCGCAGAATTCGCAGCAAGGACCCCGCGTCACCCGGATTCGTTCCCGCCTGGTATTCCTCCAAATTGGTCAGCCCATCCCCGTCAAAGTCGTCTTGTCCTCCCTCCAACAACGAACCGAAATGCAACTGCTCCCAATCATCCGGCAGTTGGTCTTCATCGCTGTCGATCACCTCAACCCACGCCCGCTCCAGGAGATTGCCCGCCGCATCGTATCGATACCTCAAGGTCCGCCCTTCCGGCAGGGACACCACCACCAATCGCCCGGCGGCGTCGTACTCGTAGCGATGCTCCGCGGCGATGACACCCACCACGGCGAACAGACACAAAAGGCTGACCCAGTAGTTCATGCGGCTCGCGCTGGTCCGGGGCGGCGCGACCGTGCTGGTCCGGCCTGCGCCCGGTATGCTTGATAATACGGAACACTAATTGGAATAATCAGCCATGTTCAAGCATAAAAACTGTCGAAAAGGAGAAAGGCTCAGTCCCGCGGATTGACAACCCAGCCGCACTGTAAAGAATTGCGACTGGCAAAACGCCTTCGAGGGAGTTTGCCTATAAACTCATTTGACTCCTGTAATGGTATTTGGGGCCAGCCGACCTACACTGCCGACAACATTCTGCTGAACCATGAAAACGATCGAGAAGGATGAGCTGTTCCAGAGCCTTAGCGGGTTCTTGAAGGCCAAGGGCATCGAGCTCAAAGAGGGCGTGTATGCGCAACGCATTCGTCAAGCCTGCAATTTGCTCGGCGATGCCGTCAACGCCACGCAGAAAACCGCCAGGAAGGCCAAGGACGAATTGGACAAGAATCTGGCGCGATTGCGGGAATCCCTGCGCGAGCAGAAGGCAAAGGCGCCCGGGCCCTCGCCCGCCGCCGCGTCCGACCCCGCGCCGTCCCCCGCGCCCAGAACGGTGAAGCCCAAGAGCAGCCGAAAGCGACGGACCGCGCCCGTGAAGCGGCCGCGAACCCGAGGCTCCGCCAAAGCCTGACGTTGAGGTCTGATCCGCCGCACCGTCATGCGATGGATCAGGGGGCATGGTTGAGTCCGGCGCTTGTAGCGCAGACAGCCTTGTCTGCTGTTCCGCCGACTGCCCAGTCGGCAGGCGCTCGACCTGGAACGAACGCCCTACTCGCCACTCTGGTCACGGGTTAACGCACGCCCATGGCTTCGAGGGACCGCAGTTCGGCCGCCCACTGCAGGCGTTCCGCATCAGTCACATCCGGGTTCGGCAGAAGGCTGCGGCGCGTGCAATTGATGAGGGCCTGCAACGTCTGGTAGCGGCGCGTCTGCTCGATCGCCGGCGGGAGGAGGTCGCTGACGACAGCCAGCACGCGTTGGCTGGTGAGCGGGCCTTGATTCTGTCGGGCTTTCGCCTTCAATTCGCCGCGCAACGCGGCAAAGCCCGCGGTACTGAACTTCGCGGTCATCAGGGTGAGCTTGGCCAGCAGCCCGGGAGTCAAATCGCCCGACAGGACGTCCTTCAAGGTCCAGCGCAGGAACGCATCCCGATCTTCGCCTTCCGGATCGAGGATCGGAATAATGAGATCGCCGACCCGACCGGGGCGGCGGATGTCGGGGCTGAGTTGATGAATGCGCGCGGTGATCAGCAGCCAGACGACTCGCCCGCGGAGCGCGTTATCCGACATCATGGCCTGCAGCTTGCCGGTGAGCCGACGCTCGGTTTCGTGCGTGTCGGCGCCCACACCGCCAAACTGCGTGTCGGCTTCATCCACGAAGATGATCACCTTGGCGAGGGCGAGCAGGACACGCCGCAACCTCTCGAAAATGACATCGGTCTGACCGAACCACTGGCTGCGAATGTTCTTCAGGACTAAAACAACCATGTCCAGCTCCGTGGCGACGGCTTCAAACAGATACGTCTTGCCACCGCCAATCGGGCCGCACACGGCCGCGCCCGGCAAGGACTCCGGCCCCGTCGCGGCGAGGCGCGGCATGAATTCTTCGCGCAGGAAGGATTTCAACCGGCTGAATCCCACGCAATCCTCGAGACGGTGCGTGGGTTTCTTGAACTCGACAATGTCCTCACCGAGCTGGCTCTGGATGAACTGCTCCACTTTCACGACCACCTCCGCCTGGGTCAGTGTGCGCTTTTCGTAGAGCGCGGCTTTGAGGAGTTGCGCGAGCGCGTGCAGGCTGAGACCCGCCGTGAGCTTGGCGAGATCCTCGGGGGTGCTCCAGAGTTCGAGGGCGGTGCCGGCCTTACTCTCGAGGTAATGCCGGATGAACTCGAGCCGGGCGCCATCGTCCGGCGCGGGGACTTCCACCTCGATCAACTGGGGCAGGCGCGCGACGCGTTGGTGGATGAGGCTGCGCGATTCGGTGACCAGCACCACGGAATCGCCGCCGGCGCCGAACCCGGGGTCGCTGAACCAATCGTGGCAGATGGTCACGCGCTGGCGGTCCATGTCCGACAGACTGTGAATCGGCGCGTCGGGGAGCAGCAATTCGGCGCCTTCGATGATGATCAGCAGGTGCTGTTCGAGCAGGCGTTTGCCTCCCGATTCGGTGCGGGCGCAGAGACACATTTGCCGGAGCAGTTCCAAAGCGAGCGTGGGCATTTGGGTGCTCTTCCGGAGGGAGTCATCGTAGGTCTCGAGCAGGTGATCGAGGTCGGCGGCGGTCTTGCCGCGGGCCAGCATGCGTTTGATCGCCAGTTGATCGGCGTCGTGGCCACTGCGCCAACTCAGCCAGGCGTCGCGAACTTTCGCGGCGTCCGCTTCGCGCACGAAGCGCAGGGGGCCATTGAGTTCGTAGACAATGAGAATGTAATCCGGCAGGTCCCACTCGGCGGTGAGGAGATTGAGGAGCGGCACATAATCCCGCTCCGGCCCGACGGGGCCGAAGAGGTCGTAAACGTTGCCGGTGAGCAGAAGCGTGCGCGCCTGGCCGGAGTTCAGCATGCGCCCGGCCTGTTTGAGGAAAGGAGGAACGGTTTTCATGGAGCGGTGGATCCGGAACATCGAACGATGGAGGCCGTCCTTCGCGTCTCGAATAACGCGCGTCGAGTCATGGCCTGGTGCCTCCGCGGGGCGCCAGGTGTTCCGACCGTTCGAACGCCGCCGCCGGATTAAACACCACGCGGCGAATCTCCTCGCGTTGTTTGATGAAGCGTTCGAGTTCACGCGCCTGTTCGGCTTTGAAAATGGGCGCCGGCTGGTCGTAAATGATGGTGGCTCCCGGACAGGAGGGGTGGCCCTCGCTTTTCCAGGCCCAGTACTGCGAGAGCCCCACGACCCGATCGCCAACAATCAAGGCCTCGTTCAGTTCGTGGGTCACAATGATCAAGGTATAGGCCGGCGTGCTGCCGCCGCGCGCCGTGGCCGCGTTCTCATCGTGCAATCCGAGCAGCAGTTTCTGCAGATCCTCGCGCGTGGCTTCATCGAGAGCGCCAAACGGTTCATCCAGCAGGATGATCGCGGGTTTCATGACGAGTGCCTGTGCCAGGGCGACGCGCTGCCGCATGCCGCCGGACATCTCCTGGGGATAGAGGTGCAGCGCGTCACCCAGTTTAACTCGAACCAGCATGGCTTCGGCCTCGGCCAGGTGTTGTCGGCGCAGGCGCCGCCACCGGGGCCATTGCAGCCAGCGATAGGGCAGGGAGGTTTGGTCCAGCATCAGGCCAATGGCCACGTTCTCCAACGCGGTGAAGAACGGATACAAGGAATAATGCTGATAGACAATGCCCCGGTCACGACCTGGACCCTCGACGACCGTCCCCGCCGGGTCCCCCGCGCGCCAAATTCGCGTCACCCCCGCATTCGGCAGGTGCGTGCCCAGGATCGCGCGCAGCAGCGTCGACTTGCCGCAACCGCTCGGGCCGACCAGGGAGAGGAATTGACCGTGCGGCACTTGCAGGTCCACTTCGTGCAGGACTCGCTTGCGGCCGAACCCATGGCTCACCTTCTGGCAATGGAGGGCGAGGTTCATGGGCTGGGGGGGAATGCTTCCCGGGAGGAGCCGAATACTCCGCTGGCCAGGGCCAACTGAAAGCAGTGTGATCTCATCCCCTTCCTTGCACGTACCATGGGCACAACCTGCCCTGCAACCGGCGCAGCAGATAATCCATCGTGAATCCGAACGCGGCCAGGAACGCCAGGTACGGATAGACCACGCTCATGTTTAAGAGTTTCGATTGAAGCCGGATTCGGTAGCCGAAGCCCACGTCGCCCACGACCATTTCGGCGGCGATGAGATAGACGAGAGCCGGACCGATCGCCAGTCGCAACGCATCGATCAATCTCGGCAACACCTGGCGGAGGATGATGGAACCGATCACTTCCAAGTGGCTCGCGCCAAGCGTGTAGGATTTGTGCAGGAGTTCCTCGGGGAAATCCTTGACCGCGAGATACACCGTTTGCGCCAGAGCCGGCAGGATCCCGAAACCGATCATGTACAGATACATTTTCTGACCGGTCCCGGCGAGCACGAAGAACACCGCCAGGGCCGCCGTGGGCGGGATCTGAGCCAGGAGCGATAGCGGCGGCTGGAGAAACGCCTCGACCTGGGAGAAACATCCCATCGCCAATCCAATGAGCAGGGCGCAACCCGCGCCGAGGCCGAGGCCGAGGAAATAGCGTTTGGCGGTGGCTTTGGTGTCGACCACAATCCAGCGCTCCCCCGAGCGCTTGTTCACCTCGAAAATCTGCGCGACGCCTTTGCCAATCTGCGTCCAGGTCGGGATCGTGGTGTCGTCGGGATTTTTCTGATGCTGTCGATGCGCCATCCAGGTGTAACTTCCAAGCAACAGCAGCAAGGACAAAATGCCGAGGATAATCGCGGTCGAACGCTGGATCGGGCGGCGGATCATTACTTCTTTTCCTGGGCCAGCTTGATGTAGCTGGGATCCAATCGCAGGTTCACCCCCGGCGCCTCGGCTTTCGTGCCGTAGCCCACTTTCGGCGCCGACGCGGTGATTTCCTGTTCCACGCAGAAGTCGGTGACCTTGGCCGTAAGCGATCTGATTTCCGGGCTGGTCATCAGGTTCAACGCTTCTTTGGGGGTGGAGTAGAACCGGGTTTGCTGGACCACCTGCTTCATCGCCGCCAGGTCGAGGTGGCTGAACTTTTCGCCCAGGGCCACCAGCGTGTCGTCTCGCGTCGCCGGGTCGGCGATGCGCTGGTTGACCGCGTAGAACGTTTCGATGATGGCGCAGGCGAAATCCTTGCCGCCTGGCTTGTCGAGGGACGCCTGGGCCACGACGACCGCGTCAATGATCTCGTTGGGGATTTTCGTGGAATCGAACAACACATGGGCATCGGCGCGCTTGCTCAACACTTCGAGCACAAAAGGATTCCAGACGACGATGGCGGTGACCTCGCGTTGTTTCTGTTGGAATGCCACCGCGGCGGCGCCGGGGTCCATGTTCGCGAACCGGTAGTCGCCGGGTTTCTCGCCCAGCAACTCGAGGTTGCGATTGAAGCAATACTCCGAAACGCTCTTGGCCAGGCCATGAACCGGCTTGCCGCGGAGCTGCTTGATGTCGGTGATCGTCTTCGGAACAATCAACGCATCCGCCCCATGGCTCGTCGAGGTGGGTACAATCACCACGGACGGACGGCTGAGCGATGGGTTCAGCGCGTCGAGCGTGGTGATGCAGACGGCGTCACACTGGGAAGCGCCGTACATGGTCAGGCAGGGATCGTATTCCGCCTCCTTGAGGACGATGTCAACGTTCCACTTCTTTTCGATCGGCCCCAGTCTGCCCTCGGCCCCCTCGATGAGTTTCAGTTCATTCGCCACGCCGAAGACGCTCCACGAGGGGTATTCGCTCCACGCGAGCGAGAAGGACGCCGGTGCTGCGAGGATGGAGGTGGGTGTGTTGATGAGGGCCAGCGAAAGCGCGGCCAGCGTGATGAGTCTTGGGAAACGTGTTTTCATGTGTTTGGAATTGTTGAGCCAGTGGAATTTCCACGACGTTCCGGCGGCTTGCCGTTTTTCCGTATCTCTCAGTCTTTACTCCGGCAACGCCGGCCCCTTTTCTTTCGCGGGTTTCGCGGCTCCGATCTTCCCGGCGCCCAAACCCACGAGACTGTCAAACTCCGAGTTGGACTGGCTGGTCCGGGCGTATTCGAGGAACTCCGCCTCCTGCGCTTTGGTATCGGTGCCGGCCATCTCCTTCGAGATGCGGGCCTCGGCCCTGAGTTCCTGGCGCACTTTGCGGAGGTCCTGGAGTTCTTTGGCCGTTCCATCCTGGGCGATACCCGAGAGCATATCCGCGATGTCCTTTTCCTGCTTGGCGGTGATGACATCGGCCACGGTATCGGCGGATTCGGACCGGATCTTATCCACGTCGCGGAGGAGCTGCTGGAGCTGGACTTTGTGGTCGCCGATGTTCTTGCGGTAGGTTTCGATGTCGTTCTCGTTGTCGGTGATGTGCGCCTGCTTTTCGGCGAGGGTGGCGGAGAAATCGTTGTAGGCGGCGAGGCAGCGCTTGTAATCCTCGTTGGCCTTGACCTCCTCCTCGGATTTGCCGGCGGCCTTGAGTTTCTCGACGGTCTGTTTCGCCTTGGCGAGCGCGCCGGCCTTGAGCCGTTCGAGATTGCCGACTTCCTCGGTCAAGTTCTTGACCTTGGCTATTTTGTTTTCCTGCTGCGCGATGAGGCCGGCCACCGCCTGTTTGTAGATGTGGATGCGCGCGACTTTCTCGCGGATGATCGCGTCGTATTTCGCGCGGATGACGTGCGGGTTGGTGTCGAGCACGCGACGCGCGGAATCGATCTGGCCGGTCAAGAGATAGCCGACGGCTTTTATCCAACGTCCCAAGGCGCCAAACATAGTCAGTGTCCTTTCTGGTTACTGGCCGCGCGGAGACGCGGCGGTATTGAACGAATGTCAGATTCCGGCCGATCGAGCAAGGAATTCAAGCGCTCCTCCACCCGGCCGGCGATCTCGAGGCTTTGGTCCAGTTCCTCGCGCAACCGCGCCAGCTCGCGACTGGACTGCGCGCCGCCGCCCAGCCGCTGCAGCGCCGCGAGCGTGTCGCCCAGTTGTCGGATCCCGGCCTGGATATCCGCGATGATGCTCTCGCGCTGGGCCAGCAGCGGTTGGCGCGCTTCGGGCAGTTGCAGGATCTTTGCGGTATCCCCGAGCTGCAGCGTTTGCTCCAGCGAGCGAACCGACGAGTCAAAGATCTGGCGGACGCGCGAACGCACGTCGAGCACGGCCGGTGTATGCAAAGAATCGGTCTTTTCCGCGAACTCGTCAAAGGCGAAGACGAGCGCGCGCAGGTCGCGCAGGGCCGCTTCCGGCCGGGGATCGTTATCCGAGGAAACCAGGCGGCGGTCGAGTTCATCCAGCGAGGCCTGGAGCGACCTCTGTTCGCGCTGCCGCAGGTCAGTGATGACGGCCAGCGCGGTTCTGCCGTGGTCGAAGATCAGGCGGGTGAGGTAGGCGCCGAAGGTGCCGGCCACGCCAGCACCCAGGGCGAACCAAGCCAGCGCGGAAGGCCAGTCCAGCGCCCAGGCGGCGGTGCAAGCCGTGACGCCCAGCAGGAACGGAGCGATCACCCCCGGATGCCCCAGCAGCCGGAGGAAAACTCGGCGCCTGATCTGGTCTTCGTTCATGGCGAATAGCGGCTCAATAGGCCCGCTGGCCCACCGCGAACGACACCGCCTGGGCTTCCCCGCCCGCCATGGCGGACGGGCCGGTTTCCGTGCGGAGCCGCCGCGGCGAAACGCCCTGGCTGATCAGGTAATTCGCCGCGGCTTCCGCCCGGCTCTGTGCCAGCAGGCGGTTCGCCTCCGGGTCGCCTTCCGCGCGGGCGTGCCCGATCAGACGCAGGTAAAAACGCGGGAACGTGCCCAGCCGTCGCGCCAGGTCTTGCAGCTCGCGCTCGCTGTCGAGGCTCAAATTGGCCGATGCGCGTCCAAAAGAAATCGAGGCGACGCGCAGCTCGCCGACGGGTCGCAAGGAACGCCATTCGTCGGGCGTAAGCTCGGGCAACTCCAATTCCTGCCGCACGGTTTCCGGAACGGCGGACGCGGCGAGACCGGGCAGGCTGAGGCCCTGGCCGGGATGGAAGCGGGTGGCGCGCATCTCGGACAGGATTCGATCGTAAAAGAGCGTCGTGTGTCGGCCATCCAGCGGATCGCTCGGGATAGCCTTCGTTTTGAGCAGGACGTCCATGATGTTGCCGATCATGTCCTCAAGGGTGGGCAAGCCGCCCCGATCCGCGCCGCTGGCCAGGCCGAAGTGCGCGTAATTCTCGAGCGTGTTCTTCCATTGGATACCCTCGACAATGCGCCGGGCTTGCGTGGCATCGAGCGATTCCGCGCCCACTTGGCGCGCATCCTCCAGAACCAGGTTGATCATGCCGTCGGTTTCCGTGGCATACCGAAAGGCGGCGCGAGTATAAGCCTCGACGACCGATCGGACCAACTCCGGTTTGTCGCGCAGGAACTCGCGTTGCGCGACGAGGACATCCACGACATAACCCTTGACTTGGGCGCTGTCCAACAAGACGTGGGCGCCCGGCCGCTCGAGCGCGCGCGAGACGTAGGGTTCCCAAAGCACGAACGCCCGCTTCTCGGTCGGCTTGGCGCTCCGAAACTGACGATAGACATCCCCCGCGCCCTCGGCCGAAGTGAACCAATTCGCCCGCAGGCGCGGCAGGTTGAAATGGGCGAGCACGATGCGGGCGAGGAATTCGCTGGGCGAGTTGGGTGTCAGCACGATGCTGGCCTCGGGATCGTTCAAGTCCTGAATGCTGCCGACCGCTTGCTGGTAGGCCACCAGCGCGTCCGCCCCCTGGGTCTCGTCGATCACCAGCACGATCGTGGCCGGAAAATCTCCCGCCCGCGCGCCCGCGGTGATGAGCGAGTCGATCGTGAACGCCGCCAGTTGCACTCGGCCGGTGCGCAACGCCTCCAGTCGCGCGGCGTAATCGGCCTGGTCATCTTCCACGTTGAGCCTGATGCCGCGGTCCCGAAGTTCCTGCTTGAACGTCTCCGAGCGCAGGATGCAGTAGCCCGAGAATGAATCGGCCGCGAGCACGAGCTCATCCTGGTAACCGCTGGCTGAACTGGTGGCCTCCTTGAGCCGCTGCGAGAGCTGGGGATGCACCCAGAACTTGTAGGCCACCCCCAGCGACGCCAGGATCACACACCACACCACTGCCGCGATCAGACAACCTTTGGCTCGGCGTTCACTCATCGGCGGGACTTGTTCACGGCACGCACGATCAACCAGACCACGACGAGCGCCGGAAACCCAAGACAAGCCATCCCCCCGGCGATGAACAGAAACCAACTGCCGCGCACTCCAACCGGACGGTGCGCGTCCGGAGGCGATGCCGTCTGGGCGGACGCCCCAGCCTGTTGGTCGAAGGCGTGCCCCGGCGAGTCTGCGCTCGTCCGGCTTGCAGGCGGCGGTTCGCCAATCGGTTGGTTGCCCGAACCGGAGAGCGCCTGGATCATCGCCTGGGCGACTTCGCCCGGAATCGAGTTTAATTCGGCGAACGCCTCGGCGCCGGCCACGTCCTGGCCGCGACCGCCGATTTCGCCGAAGACCTCGGAAATGGCGCGCGTGAGCGAGGCGGGGTCGTTGGCGGAACGATAAGAGTGGACGCGTGTGGCCAGGGTGTGACGCTGGTCCATGGCGACACCGATGACGTCCACCGTGATGCCGCGCGCGATGACCTCCGGGGTGAAGCGCTCAACCAAATGCTGGTCCCCGGCCTCGCCATCCGTGACCACCAACAACCGAAACGTGCCGTAACCGAATTGCCGGGCGCGCTCCTCCAGGAGACGATCCGCGCCTTTCTTGAGATAGGCGCCCAACGGCGTGCCACCGCCGGGTATGGGCCGGTCGATGGCCTGCATCAATTTCGTGTCGTCGCGCGGGCCGAGTGGATAAACCCAATCGTCCTCCACGCCCTTGGCGCTGAAGACCAGCAACCCGATTCGAGTTTCCCGCGGCACGGTCCGAAGCACCTGTTTCAAGGCGGCTTGGGCGGCCGTCATTCGGTCCGTGGTCGCCCCGGCCAGCGGGCGGCCCATCGAACCGGACCCATCGAGCACAATGATGATGTTGTCGGCGGCGTCCTGGGCGAACGCGGAAGCGAATCCTGCCAGACCCAGGAGCAGACCGGCCATTCGTGGGCTCAAGGCATTCATGATCTTTTCCCTCGACACGGCCGGTTAGAAATCGAAGTCCGCGGGTTTGGCCGCTTCGGCCTGGACCCGCAGGATGCGGAACTCGACCCGCATGTTCTGTTTGGCTTCGTCCATGTTCGCGGGCTTGGCGATGAAGGGTTCGCGCACCCCAACTCCCAGGGGCTGAATCTGCGTCTTGTCGAGGCTCAAACCCTGCGCCTTGGCGTAGTCCACGACGGCATCGCGGACCTGGTCGGCTCGACTCCGCGACAGGTTCAACGCGGACTGCATGGTTTCGCGCGGGTTGATGTCCGGCACGCCGTCGAACGCGCCCGTTTCAATGAGATTGATGAGCGTCCCGGTCGAGGAAAGGTCGAGCGGTCGGCCATTGAGCGAGTAGGCATAGTGGCCGCTCGTGCCGCTGCGCTTGAGGACCCCCTTGGCCATGCCTGCTTTGACCAGATCCAACAACGTCTTGGTCGGGTCGGAATGCCCGCGGATGGCGATGACGGCATTGCCAAACTTGTCGGCGGTCTCGACCACGCGTTTGAATTCCGCGCCGTATTGCTCGGCGCTGAACGCGGTCTGGTTCGGCTCGAAGTTGATGGTGAACGAAAGGATCGTGCGCTCATCCAATCCGCCGCCGGCGCTCAACGCTTCGATCTCCTCGCGGACGGCCTCGGCGCGGAAGCGGTCCTGGCGCTCGACGGAAGTGCGCGTGAGGTAGTTCAAAAACAGCGGCGATCGATAGTCCAGGCCGGAGGGAAACAGGCCGAAGCGGTCCTGGGCGTATCCCCGCCCCACGGCAAGATCCAGCGCCGCTTTCTGAAACGCTTCGAAGCCATGCAGGCTCCCCTGTTCGGTGAAGAACGCCACATTGCCCGGGTAACCGACAAACGTGCAGTCGGCGAGCAACCCGTCCGCGTCCTCAAGCACCGGGATCGTGGTTTTCCCGTAGATATCCTGCGTCATTTGCAGCAGATTCCGATACGCCTGGGACGGGCTGGACTCGTGCGCTTTTCTGAGGTCGATGATCTCCTCGCACGCTTTCAGGTAGGCGGCGACGAATTTCGTCACCAGCTCCTTGTTCGCGTCATAGAAATCCTTCCGGCACACATACACGTCGGCGATGGAACGTGAGAGCTCGGCGGTCGAGACCAGCACCCGCGCGCCCTTGACCGTGCCCTCCGCGCCGCTGCCGGTGTCGTGAAGCCCACCACACAAGCCGACCATGTCGGGGGTGATGGCAAAGCAGGCGTCGATGTCGTTGCGCTTGCGGAACAATTCCGCGGGCGAGTCCGGGCTGGCGGTGAGGTCCTTGGTCCAGACGACCTGGATGTCGTTCCAGGTGAGCCGCGCGCTCTTAAGCACGTCATCCAACATGCCGACGTGCGGGCCGCCTTGCTGCAGCGCGATCGTCTTGCCTTTGAGATCCGTGACCGTCTTGAGGTTGGCGCGGGCGATCAGGTGATCGCCGGCGGACCAGGTCAGCTGCAGAATCACCACGCCCTTCGTGCGCGGGTCCGCGCCGATGACCTCCGAGGCGAGGCCGATCATGTGGAACGTGCCGCGCAGGAAGGGGCTCTTGCCCGCGCGGTAGTCGCGCACCTGCTGAACGAAATCGTCGCCCGGCACCAGCCGCAGATTGAGTCCCTGCTTTTGGAAGAGCGAACCCGCCTTGGTCGTCAGACCCCCGTTGGCGTTGAACGTGGCCATGTCGCCGCCCCAGGTGATGTAGGGCACCTGGAGGTTGGCTGCGGACGGCATGGGCCCGACGGACCCCGCTCCGACCAGATCGAGGAAGCGTCGCTCCTGGGCGTGTGAATCCCACGAGGATACCCAAACCACCCCGCAGGCCAATGCCAACGTCCACCAATTCCTCAGCGTTTTCATCGTTGTTCCTCCGCCAGGCTCGAGGCCCATGTTCATTCGTGGCTGCGCGTGCTGGGCGACCAGAACTCAGTCCAGACACGCACATGATTGTCCAAGCCGCGCGGCGGGTCGATTACAATTTCCACCCGGCGCTGTAGATTGCCGCGGATGGGGAGCCATTGGGGTCAGCCCGGGCAACCGCCGGCTCAATACCGTCGCCACAACGCTGGCACCACCAGCACCAACACCGCGAAGAACTCGAGGCGCCCCAGCAGCATCAGCAGGCTCAGCACCCCCAGGGTGCCGCTCCCAAGCTGCGCGAAGTTCTGAGTCGGTCCCACCGCTCCCAGGCCCGGCCCGATATTGAAAACCGAAGCGATCGTCGCCGATAAGCAGCTTTCCATGTTCAACCCCGGTTCCAACAGCGCCACGCACAAAGTCCCCAACGCCACCGTTACCCCCGCCAGCGCCACCAGGAAAATTGTCTGCAGTTTCACCGACTCGTCCACGACCTGGCCATTGAGCCGCAACGCGAACACTTGATTCGGTCTGAAAGCGCGCACGATCTCCTGTCCAATCGTTCGGGCGAAGAGGACCGCCCGGCCCACTTTGATCCCCCCGGCGGTCGATCCGGCGCAACCGCCCACCGCCATCACCGACAACAGCAGCAGCCGCGAAAGCGTCGGCCACTGATCGAAGTCGGCCGTGGCAAACCCGGTGGTGGTCAGGATGCTCACCACCTGGAAGAGGGCTTCTCGCAAGGCTGAGCCCCAGGAATGACGGCCCTCAACCAGCATCAGGTCCACCGCGATCACCGCCACCACCACCCACACGATTCCCAGGTAAACCTTCGCTTCCTCTTCCACCTTCCAGCGTTCCCATCGGCCCTGCAAAAGCCAGGCGTAAAGCAGGAAACTGATCCCTCCAAGCAACATGAACAGCGTGATCCACAGCTCGATCGACGGACTGTCGTAGGCCGCAATGCTCCGATTGCGCGGACTGAATCCGCCCGTTGAGATGGCCGACATCGTATGACAGATCGATTCGAACGGGCTCATCCCCAGCCCGATCAATCCCAAACCACAAATCACCGACAGTCCCACGTAAATCTGCCAGAGCCGGGCCGCCAGATCCTGGATCCGCTCCTGCACACCGCCCGCACCCGTCCGGGCGGTCGATTCGTGGTGAAACAGAGCCTTGCTACCCACCCCCAGCGAAGTCAGCAACGCCACGAACAACACCAGAATCCCCAGCCCTCCCAGCCATTGCGTCAACGCCCGCCACAACAGTATCGCCCGGGGATACGCCCTCAGATCCACAATCACCGTCGCCCCGGTCGTCGTGAAGCCCGACATCGACTCGAACCACGCCTCCACCGGACCAAGCCGCGGTTCGCAGAGCATATAGGGCAACGCCCCAAACCCCGCGCAAACCAGCCAGCTCAATCCCACCATCGCAATCGCTTCCTTGCGCAGGATCTCCTTGCCGGAGCCACGACCCAGCACCAACAGCACCGTCCCCATCCCTGCCGCCACACCCACCGATATGGCCAGCGCTTCGACCGCCCCATGGGCCGGATGGGGCTCCGAGTCCCACCACGCAAACGCCAGGCAAACCAGTTGCGCCAGACCCAGCAACCACAACAGCAACCCCATCAACTTGCTCAACAACCGGTAATTCATGATCCCTCGTTCATGCTTGCAGCAACCGGACAAAAGCCCTCCGGGCCTCTGCCGACACCAAAGCATAGATCGTGTCCCCGGCCGCCAACTCGTCGTCCGCTCCCGGCACCAACGCCGATGACCCGTGCAACTGGGCCACCAGCACACTCCCTTCCGGCCATTGAATTTCCGACACCTTGCGTCCCGTTGCTTTGCCCGACGCCGGAATCACCGCCTCCAGCACTTCCGCGCCTCCCGAGAGTTTGAGCACCGTGTTCGACCGTTCCTTGGTGATGTAGCGTTGGAGGTCGCGCAAGGCCGCCTCCCGCGGACTCACGGCCGCGCGAATCCGCAACTGCTGGCTGTCCCGCGATATCACGTCCGCATAATCCGCGCGGTGCACCAGCGCCAGACAATACCGTGTCCCCAGATTCTTCGCCTGCAGACACGTCATCACGTTATCCTCGTCGTCCTCCGTCGCGGCGATGAAGAAATCGGCTTCCCCCACCTGTTCCTCCTTCAATTGCTCGACCGAAGTTGCGTCCCCCTGGATCACCGCCGTCCGCTGCAGCGTCTCCGATAGACGCCGACACAACTTGGGATTCCGCTCCAATACCCGGACCCGTTGACGGCCGCCTTCCAACATCTGCGCCAACGAAAACCCGTATTCGCCGCCGCCGAAAATCACCACACTCGCCTCGCGTTCGGACTCCCCGCCGGTCCGAAAGCGGGGTGCCAGCTCCGCCAACACCAACGGTTCGCCGAACAACGTGATCAGATCGCCTGCCTCCAGCACGTCCGACGCCGTCGGCACAAACAGACGCTCGCCCCGCTGAACCGATCCGATCCGCACCCGCGGTGGCAGCCGCAGTTCCCGCAATGGCTTGCCCAGCACCGGCAGCCCGTCAGGCAACGCCACCTGCTGCACCTCGATCCGGCCCCGGGCAATCTCCTCCACCAACAAGCTCTCCGGATTGCGCACATGCTTGGCCAGTTCCACCGCCGCCAGCCGCTGGGTGCTGAACAGGTAATCGATCCCAAAATGCTGCCGGTAATCGAACAACCACTCCTCTTGCTGCACCCGCGGGTGCACCCGCGCAATCGTCCGTTTCACCCCCAAAGCCTTGGCTAGCGACGCCGCCATCAGGTTCGCATCGCTGTCCCCCGATAACGCCAGAAACAGGTCCGCTTCGGCCACCCGCGCGTCCGCCAGAGTCATCACCGATGATCCATCGCCACAGATCACCCGCGCGTCCATCCGTTCGTCGAGCTCGTCCACCCGGGCCTCCGACGACTCGATCAGCCGCAAGTCATGTCCCTGGCTGATCAGGTTTCCGGCCAAATGCCGCCCCACCTCCCCCAAACCAACGATTACAATGTTCACGTTCGGAACCTATTCACGATTGTTTCACCTTGTCCACGCTTCACCTTGCACCTTCCCGCTGAATGCCCTTCAAACCGCAGATCCGCCGCACAAACGCAAGCGTCCGCTCAACGTTGAGGGCGAAGGGATGGGCTTCGGCCGTCTCGCGGGCGGCGCGGGACGCCGCGAGCCGGCGCGCCGGATCCAGGAAGCACTCGATCGCGCTGGCCAACCCCGGTATGTCGGCCGGATCCTCGACCACCCATCCGTTCCGATGCTGTTGGACCAGCTCCGAAGCCCCGGTAATGCGGGAGGTGACCAGCGGCAGGCCACAGGCCATCGCCTCGAGACAGACGTTCCCGAAAGGTTCGTAAATCGCCGGATGCACCAGCACGTGTCCGCCCTGGTAAATCCGCGGCATATCGGTGCCGATCCCGCAAAACTCGATCCGCGCGGCGCATCCGAGTTGCCCCGCCAGCCGCAGGTAGGGCGCGGTCCGGCCTTTCCCGTATACCTGAAGCCGCACCCGTCCTGGCAGTCGTGCCAGGGCGCGCACGACATACTCCAGCCCCTTCCGCTCCCAGCCGGTGCCCACAAACAACAGCTTGAAGGGATTGTCCGGCAGGGGTTGGGCGGCCGGACGATATCGATCCAAATCGACGCCGAGGTGAATGACTTCAATCTGCGCGGGGGCGAGCGGATAATACCGCAGGATCTCGGCCCGACCCCGGTGCGAAAGCGCAATGATACCGCGCGTGTGACGCGGCGAGAAGGTGCTGCCTTCCATCCACAGCAGCACCGGATGCAGCGGGTTAAACCGCGCCCCGATCCGCCGCCACCCGGTGGTGTAACGCGATCGCTGATCCAGCCAGGCACGATGACAACCTCCGGCCGCCCGGTAGATATCCTGCCGCCACGTCCGCTCCAGGCTCAATACCACGTCGCACCCCGCACTCGCGACCACCCGGGCGCAGTTCCAGGCGAAGCTCGGCAGCTTCAACCAGGATGCCCCCGGCCACATCGGCACTCGATGCAGTATCACCCCTCGCTCACTCGCGCGCGGGTCCCAGCGATTCGCAAACACGTGAACCTCGTGACCGAGCCCCTGCAAACCGGTCACCAGGGCGTCCATGTACCGCTCCGCTCCGCCAAAGCTCACATAACGCTGGTGCACCAGGCCGATCCGCAACCGCGGACCGTGGACATCGTCCGAGGGCGGGCTGAGGGCGGGGGCTCGATCCTGCGGATGCATCTCAGCCGCGGATTCTGCGGATATCACCGGTAATTGCAAGACGGCGACCGTCGGCAAACGAAGCGCGACGCGGTTGCCAACGCCCCGGCTTTCGGCTTGTGACGACGCCAACCGGCGTGCTATGGACCGCCATGCCACTCAGGAAAAACCGGAAATCCAGAATCGACGGCATCGCAGTTTGAACCCCAGGTCATCCAGCGGCGACGATGACACCCTGGCCGGACCCGGCACCTGGGTGACGGTGGAGTGCGGCGACCATCGTTGGCAGGTGCGGAGCGAGTTCGCCGACGCGACCTGGTTTCTGGACCATCTGGCCCATCCCGCGGCGCTCCTCGAGCCGCCAGCCCAGCCGCTCCGGCCTTTCGCGTCACTTTCGCCGCGCACCATTGTCCGCCGGGTCTTCCGCGAGTTGCCTGACCGGCCCGTGATCATCAAGCGCTATCGGCCCAAGTCTTTCTGGGGCCCGTTCAAGGATCTCTTCCGGGGCTCACAGGTCTGGCGCACCCTGAAACGCACGCAGGAACTCGAGGCGCTGGGAGTCCCGGTGGCGGGAGTGATGGCCGCGCAGGTTCGGTCCCGGGGCGGCTGGGGGGAGTCCTGGCTCGTTATGGACGAGGTGCCGGCGGCCCAAAGCCTGTATGATCGAAACGCCCAATGCCGGGATTCGATGGACCGCCGCGGTCTTATCCGGAACCTCGGCCGGTTGATGGCGCGGTTGCACGACCGGGATTACGAGCATACCGATCCCAGCCTGACGAACTTCCTCGTTTCGTTTGAGAGACCCGGCCAGCCGACGGTGGTGTTGATTGACCTGGACGGTCTTCGGCGGCGGCGACAGACCCTGGATCGCGTCGCCAAAGGCCTCCGCCGCCTCGCCGTGCGCGCGCATGTCTCGCATCGGGAATGCCTCCGTTTCCTGATCGAATATGTCCACGCCCGACAACGCCCGATCGATGCCCGAGCGCTCGCGCGAGCAATCGGCGCGCTGCGTCCCGGACCTGCCTCGCCGTCACCGTGGACAGAGCGGGAACGCGCATGAACCCTGGCCGATGACCCTTTTCTGATTGACCGACCCGCGGCGGGTGCGTCAAATCCGAACGCGATCCGACGGGACAAGTCGTCTTGCGCCGTTGAGCCGCCGACGCTCCGGCGTGGGTGACCGTGGTCAAACGCGAGCAGCTTTGCCAACCATGCCTAACTTCAGCATCGTCTTCATCATTGGCGAGGGTCACAGCGGTTCCACGCTGTTGGCACGCATGCTCGACATGCATCCCGAGGTCATCTGCGGCGGCGAAATGCTGCGGCTCGAAACCGCGCTGGTCGAGGGGGCGGCACCCTGTTCCTGCGGCGCCGCCGTCCGCGCCTGCCCCACCTGGCAACATTGGCTGACCGCACTCCCCGAATCGGTTCAGATGGATTACCGGCATTGGACGCCGGAAATCCTGGATCGGTTGCGTGTCGCGGCCGGCAAGTCGGTGTTGGTCGATTCCTCGAAAAGCCGCACCTACCGGGTGATTGAACGCTGGCGCCGCAATCCCGCCGCCTACGTGCTGATCTTGCGTGACCCGCGCGGTGTGCTCTGTTCGGACCTGCGCCGGGGTGCCGAACTCGAGAAAGAGCTCGCCACGCACCGCAAGTGGATGCGGCGGTATGACGCGCTGGTGCGCAAGCATCCCCGGCAGTCCTTCACCCTCCATTATGAGGACGTGGTGGGCGCGCCGGAGCAGACCCTGCGCGGGCTCTGCGGGTTCGTGGGCCTGGCTTTCGACCCGGCCATGCTCGCCCCGGACAACCGCACGCACCATTTCATTCGCGCCAGCACCTCGGGTTATCTCAAAGGCAGCAACACCCTCCGCCGGGACGAACGATGGCGCCAGGAACTGACCCCGGCGCAACTCGAACGCATCGGCCGGATGTTGGGCGATCTGGCCTGCTACGACCGATACCGGCTGACCGAACGCCCCGACTGATCATCCGGCACCCAGCCCGCATCTTCCATGGCCGATCGTCTCCCGCTCTCCGTCTCGATCATCACCTGCAACGAGGAGGCGAACCTGAACCGCTGCCTCGAAAGCGTCCGCGATCTCGCGCGGGAAATCGTCATCCTCGATTCCGGTTCCACCGACCGCACCCAAGCGATCGCGGCCGGGTTTCAGGCCGTGTTCGAGTATTCGCCCTGGCCCGGCTTTACGATCCAGAAACAGAAGTCACTCGACCGCTGCACGCAGCCCTGGGTCTTGTGTCTGGACGCCGATGAAGCCTTGAGCCCGGAACTGGCGCAATCGATCCGCCAGGCCCTGGCGCATGCCGAACCCGATACCACCGGCTATTGGCTGAACCGCCGGACCTGGTATCTGGGCGCCTGGATCTGGCATGCCTGGTACCCCGAATGGCGGCTGCGTCTCGTTCGACGCGGAACCGCCGCCTGGACCGGACGCGATCCCCACCCGGCCTTGAGCGTCCCGGGCCAGACGCGGCGGCTGCCTGGCGATCTGCTGCATTACTCCTTCCGCGATCTCGAGGATCATCTGCGGCGGACCATTCAATACGCCCGAGACTCCGCCGCCGCCTATGCCGCCGCCGGCCGGCGGTTTCACTGGCATCAACTCCTGCTCTCGCCCTGGGTCGCTTTCCTGAAGCATCTGATCCTCAAACAGGGTTTCCGCGATGGCTGGCGCGGCTGGCTCATCTCCATCATCCGCGGCATCGACGTGTTCGCCAAATACGCCTTCCTGCTCGAACGCGAACGCGCCGCCCGGCAAACCTCCCGGAAAGACTGATCTCCCTCATCCGTGGAATCCGTGTTATCCGTGGTTCTCCCGGGAATCGGCGGCTAATAGGGATCGAACCAGATCGGCACCTGGAGCGGGTCCTGGATCTCGAGCACTTTCTCGTGGCGCATGGACTCGAGATGACCGTCGACAAAGCCGACATTGATCTTGCCGTTGTGAACGGTGAAGACGCCTTCGGCCGCGGAACCGGAAGGATAAAAAGACGCGTTATACATGGTGGCGGGATCCTCGTTGACCAGGAGCAGCTTCTGCGACGGATTCTGCACCGATGTCTGCGTAACCCCCCGCGCGCTCGTGTGCTGGCCGCTCGTCAGCTCCTGCTCGGGCTCGAGCCGCTGGTTCATGCTGAAGTTCACCCGCAGCGCCTTGCCCTGGCGACCGCTGCTTGGGCAGAGATAAACCGGCGCAATGATGTTGGTGTGGGCGCTTTCGTACGCCGTCACAGACCCGCCCTGGTAATACTCGGCCCGAGTGACCCGCGGCGAACCGGTGACGTAGTTGTAGATCGAACCCGCCTCGGGATGAAACCCGTAGCTCGAGCCCGCCCACGCCTGGGGATTCTTCGGGGCGGTGTCGCCCTGCCCGCCCCAGACCCAGTCCGGATCGAGGTTGCGGTTCACCCCGCCCGGCCACGGCAGGTAATCCTGATTGTCATCGGCATAGAGAATCATGCCCAGCGTCAACTGGCGCATGTTGCTCCGGCAAACCGTGGCGCGACCGGCTTCCTTGGCTTTGGACAGCGCGGGCAACAGCATGGCCGCGAGAATTCCGATGATTGCGATCACCACCAGCAATTCGATGAGCGTGAATCCTCCGAACCGTCCTGGGAGCTCCCGCGCGGAAACCGAACCCGCGCCGGTGCCATCCGAAGCCATGGTGCGCATGGGTTCATCCTGGTCCAGTCCCGGACCCAGATCAAGCGCCCGGTTTGGAGCGCGGCAACCGCAAGGTGCGGTCGTCCAACCGTTCGACCTGGAACCAGTGGTAGTTGAAGCCCTCCAACTCGACGTGCAACCCCCGCCCGCTTAACTCGTCACCGACCCGCTCGTAGGTCCCGGCGGAAAGCACCTCGCGCAGCCGCCAATTCCACCCCCCCAGATCCCGCCAGGGCAGACGGACCCTCGCCTGCGTCCGCTCCGCCGAGAGATTCACCACGATCAGACAACGATCGTCCCCGTGAGTCCAACACCACGCGACCAGGTTGCGGTGGCTCGCGTTGTCGGGCCAGCCCATCGGTTCGCACAACCGCCACTCGCCCGCGCGAAACACCTCCGCCCGGATCTCCGCCAGCACCCGCGCATGGAAGTCCGACCAATCGGCGTCCGCCGCCTCCACCGGCCGCCGACCCAGGCAGACCGGCAGGCGATGGCGTCGGCCCTCGAGCTGGCCTTCGTGCAAGAGCCTGGCGCCGGGAAGTGTCAGCACGGCGACGGCAGCCGCCCGGGCATGGGCTGGAGCGAACGCCCTCAGCGCCCGGGGTTCATCGTGGTTCTCGATGAACCGGATGAGCTGCTCCTGGTAGGCAACCTCGGCCGCAAGATGCTCGCGCAACTCCGCGGCTTCAAGACGCACCAGGTTGTCATAAAGCCGTTTGTCGTAACAAAAATCGAACCCCAACCGCAGCAGCTCCCGCTCGCGATCCCAATACGCCTCGGCGATGAACCTGAACTCCGGATGCCGGGCGCGCACGGCCGGAATGAGCGCCTCCCAATACTCGCCCGCGGGACGCTTGCCCGCCCGCTTCCCCCAGGTCTGTTCGAACACGTCATTCAGGACCAGCATCGCCATGTCGCAGCGAACGCCGTCGCACTGCCGGGCCACCTCTTCCAGGGCCTCGCGGGCCGCGGCCCGCAGGCCGGCATGAAACGCGTTCAACTGCAGCACGTCGCTCCAGGCGGGGAAAAAAGGATCGCGCCCGCGGGCAAACACCCGCCCCCGACGCCGCAGGAACGCCTCCGGCTCACGCCGCCGATCGACCGCGTCGCCCTGTATCAAATACTCCGGGCATTCCTTCACCCAACGATGATCCGGGGCGATATGATTCGGCACGAAATCCAGGATGAGCCGCAGCCCACGGCGGGCCAGGGCCGCCCGCGCCATCGCCAAGCCCTCCGGCCCGCCAAGATGCCGGTCGACCCGATAGCGCCGAATGCAGTACGCCGAGCCAACGTTGTCACCCGGCTCATAGTCGGGCAGCGCTTCACACAACTCCGCCCGCAGGGCCGGATTCCGATTGGCGATCGCGACTCCCGCCCGGCTGCGTTCCCACACCCCCATCAGCCAGATGACGTCGAACCCCAGCTCGCCAAGCCGATCCCACTCGGCGTCGGGCACCGTGGCCAGAGTGACCGGATCACCCGTCCGCCGGCGGAGCTCAGCCAGCCATGGCCAGGTGTTGATCTCGTAAATCAGAGGCGCCTTGGGCCACGGCTTCACACGGCCCTCACTTCGCATTCAGGCGACCCAAACCCGCGAGGGCCGCCCCCAAAACAAGCGCCAGCCTGAACGTTCCGATACCCTCCGCGATGAGTTGGGTCATGTGGGTTCAATCGATCTGCAAGCCGCAACCGCACTGGATCGAATGCGGCTCATGCGGCAGCCGGATTTAGCCTCGAACCCCGCATCCTGGCAAGCCGGGCTTTGGCGTCGGGCAAACCCGCGGCGTGGTTCGGCGGGAGAGTTACTGTTGGGATCCATAAAGTCGCCTTACCAGGATAACTGATGCCACATGCGGATTGACGGCAGTCCTTCGAATAAGCTATTGAAGCGGCATCCTGATCAAGACCGCACCCAACCACTAACACCATGATCAAGTCTATCGCCCGCCTTTTCATCGCCGCCACGCTCCTGGCAGCGTGCCCCTTCATCCAAGCCCAGGCCCATTACCCCGCCGGCGTCGAGGGCATCAAAGCCGCGACGCTTCCGCCGCCCGGCTGGTATTTCCGGGACTACAACTATTTCTATTGGTCGGATGATTTCCCGGACGGGCCGCCGGAGTTCGATCTGTTCGCCTACGTGCAGGCGCCGCGCTTGATCTGGATCAGCCCGTTCCAGGTGCTGGGCGGGTATTATGGCGCCGATATCCTGGTGCCCTTCGTGCACACGGATATCCAGGTCGGTCCTTTCCAGGAGGACGACTTCGGCCTGGGCGATATCTTTCTCGAACCGATCACGCTCTCCTGGCACGGGCCGCGATATGATTTCGCGGTCGGCTACGGAGTGTGGATGCCCACCGGCGATTTCGATGTCGACCATCCCTCAAGTCCCGGCAAGGGTTACTGGACGCACATGTTGACGGCCGGGGGGACCTGGTATTTCGACGAGGCCAAAACCTGGGCGGTCTCGGCGCTGAACCGCTACGAAATCAATCACGAGAACTCGGACACCGACATCACCCCCGGCCAGGTCTGGACCCTCGAAGCCGGCGTGAGCAAAACCCTCGGCAAGTTCTATGACGTGGGCGTCGTCGGCTATTACCAGGCCCAGACCACAGCCGACAGCGGTCCCGGTTCGGACGATGGCAAGGATTCCACCGTCTCGATCGGTCCCGAGTTCAACGCCTTCTTCCCGAAGCTCGGTCTCTTCGCCTCGGCGCGGTATTTCTACGAACTGAAGTCCCACGACCGGCCCGAAGGCCACACGGTCAATGTGACTCTGACAAAGATGTTCTAACGAGGCGGGGCCTCGGACCCAATTCGAAATCCGAATCCGGTTTCCGCAGTTGGTGCTTGCGCGAAACCGGGTGGCCCTGTTGGATTTCCGCCGCGCTACTCGAACGGGATGCACCAGCGACCAAAACATTACTGCGGCGTTTTCGGGATCTACGGCCATCCCAACGCCGCCCAACTCACCTACTACGGCCTGTTCGCCCTCCAACACCGGGGACAGGAAAGCGCCGGGATCGTCTCGTCGGACGGCAAACAGTTCCGGGTCCACAAAGGGATGGGCCT
>JAHDYP010000064.1:0-20371 GCA_023383055.1 Verrucomicrobiota bacterium
GTTTCGCTTGCGCCGGCCGGCGGCGGTGCTGGCCATTGGCGGGTTCACTATCGGCGCGCCGATTCTCGCGGGGCGCCGGGTGGGCGCGGCGACTTTTTTGCACGAGGCCAACAGCATTCCGGGCCGGGCGAACCGATGGCTGGCGCGCTGGGTCGATCGCGCGTTTGTGGGTTTTCCGCAAACGGCGGCAAGATTGCGCCACTGCCGGATCACGGTGACCGGGACCCCGGTTCGCGCGCGATTTGGCGCGGTGGACGGTCGGGTCTGCCGGCGGGAGCTCGGGTTGGAGCCTGACGATCCGGTGTTGCTGGTGATGGGCGGCAGCCAGGGGGCGTCCGCGATCAACGAAATGGTGCTGGCAGCGCTGCCCGCTTTGCGTCAGCAGTTGGCCCGGATCCAAATCATCCATCTGACCGGTCCGAGGGATTACCCGCGGGTCGAGCAGGCCTATGCGTCGTGGCCGGGGAAGGCGCTGGTGAAGGATTTTGTGGGGGAGATGGAGGTTTTGTTGGGGGCGGCGACGGTGGCGATTTCGCGCGCGGGCGCTTCGACGCTGGCGGAGTTTGCGGCCTCGAGGCTGGTGAGTGTGGTGGTGCCGTATCCGCGGGCGGCGGACAACCATCAGTATTACAACGCGCGGGCGATGGCGGACACCGGTGCGGCGCGGTTGTTGGAGGAATCGGTGGCCAGTCCGGGGGCGTTGGTTTCGGCCGTTCGTGGGCTGGTGGAAGACGACGAAGAGCGGCGCTTGATGCAAGCGGCCTTGAAGCGCTGGCATCAATCCGAGGCGGCGGTGCAGATTGCGTCGGAGATCATGGCGCGCATTGGGGTTTGCCTGTTGCGGGATATCGAGGCGGCGGGAACGGGCCGCAGCGGAGGACGCGGGGTTGCCCCGGCGGGAAGAGGGTTGGAACCGGGCAAACCGGAGCGCGCGCTGCAGGAGAGCTGGCATGGTTGAAGGCGCGGCCAGGCTGACGGAGGAACTGAGCCGGCTGATGTCGGCGGACACCGTGTTGCGGCGGGACGAACCGATGGATCAGCGGACCACGCTGCGGGTTGGGGGCCGGGCCGATGCATATGTGGAGCCGGCGACCGAAGCGGATCTGGCGGTGTTGGTGAGATGGTGCCGGGCGCGGCGGGTGCCGAGTTTTGTGTTGGGTCGCGGCTCGAATCTGCTGGTCCGGGACGGGGGCATCCGGGGGGTGGTGATCAGTCTGGCGCAGCCGGCGTTCACGGACGTGCGGCTCGTGGGGGAGCGGTGGTGGTGCGGCGGGGGGGCGAAGCTCAAAGCGGTGGCGATGGAGGCGCGGCGGGCGGGTGTGGCGGGTTTGGAATTCCTGGAGGGCATCCCGGGTAGCGTGGGCGGCGCCTTGCGCATGAACGCCGGCGCGATGGGTTGCTGGATATTTGGCGTGGTCGAGCAGGTGCGCGTGATGGATGAGTTGGGTGAGGTTGTGGAGTTGTCGGGAGCGGCGATGAACGCGGAGTATCGCGGTTGCGATCAGCTTCGGACCCGGATCGCCCTGCAGGCGGTGTTGCGCGGGCGCAGTTCGTCGCGGAGCGAGATTGAGCTGCGGACGCAGGAGTACAACGCGAAACGCTGGCAGTCGCAGCCGGCCGCCCCGAGCGCGGGTTGTGTCTTCAAGAACCCGCCGGCAATCCCGGCGGGCAAGCTGGTGGACGAGTTGGGGCTGAAGGGGACGCGGGTGGGCGGAGCGGTGATATCGAAGGTGCACGGAAACTTCATTGTGAACGAGGGCGGGGCGAAGGCGGGCGACGTGTTGCGGTTGATCGAGCTGGTTCGGGAACGGGCAATGGCGGACCGTGGGATCGAGCTGGAGCCGGAGCTGGAGATTGTGGGGGAGATGGGATGAACTGGAATGTCACGGTGATGCTGGGCGGACCGTCCGCGGAGCGGGAGGTATCGTTGCGATCGGGACGCGCGGTGTCGATGGCGTTGTTGGAGCTGGGGCATCGGGTGTCGTGGGTGGACCCGCGCAAGCAGGACGGCTGGAAACTGCCCGAGGGTTGCGAGGTGGTGTTTCTGGCCTTGCACGGGACCTACGGTGAGGATGGCACGGTGCAGCAGCGGCTGGAAGCTTTGGGGGTGCCCTACACCGGGTGTGACGCCGCGGCGAGCCGGATCGCTTTTGACAAGGTGGAGACCAAACGCCGCTGTCTGGCGGCCGGGGTTCCGACGCCGAGGTTCACGGTGCTGGAGTCGGCCCGGGCGAGTGTCCCGGTGGGCTGGCTGCCGCCCTTGGTGGTGAAACCGGTGCGCCAGGGGTCGAGTGTGGGGTTGTGCTTTGTGGACCGGGTGGAGGACTGGCGGGAAGGACTGGCGACCGCGCTGAAACACGATTCCACAGTGCTGGTCGAGGAGCGGATTCGCGGCCGCGAGGTGACGGTGGGGATTCTGGCCGACGAGGCATTGCCGGTGGTGGAGATCCGGCCCAAGGAGGGCGGATACGATTACACGAACAAGTATACGGCTGGGGCGACGGATTACTTGTGTCCGGCGCCGTTTGACCGGGCCACGACCGAACGGATCCAGGCGGTGGGGATGCGGGCATTCGCCGCGGTGGGCGGGCGGGATTATGGCCGGGTGGATTTGATGGTGCGCGAGGATGGCCAGCCGGTGGTGCTCGAGGTCAACACGCTGCCGGGCATGACGGAGACGAGCCTGTTGCCGAAGGCGGCGGCGGCGGTGGGCATCGGTTTTGGGGCACTCTGCGCGCGGATGCTGGAGTTGGCGATGAAGCGCGCGGGGGGGGGCGGCTCGAGGGCTTGAGACTATGGGGACACGCCGAACCACCCGAAATCGCAGGTTCAAGAAGCGCAGCATCCTGGATGTGAAACTCCGGACGCGCGGGCAACGGCTGGCCCGGGTGCGGATGGTAGTCTGGGCGGGGGTGGTGGCGTTGGGGACGGTGGTGGGTTTGTTTCTGTTTTGGCGGGGAGGAGAATGGGCGTTGCGGGAACTGGTATTCGAAAATCATTCCTTTGTGCTGCGCACGATTCAAATCGAAGGGGAAGGCCTGATCCCGCGCGAGGAGATTCTGCGTTGGAGCGGGGTGCGCCGGGGGGCGAATCTGCTGGGGCTGGATCTGGCGCGGGTGAAGCGGGATTTGGAGCTGGTGCCGCTGATCCAGTCCGCGGCGGTGGAGCGGGTGCCGCCAAACACGTTGCGGATCCGGGTGACCGAGCGGGCGCCGGTGGCGCGCGTTTTGGCGCCCCAGGCGGCCGGGCTGGGCGAAGAGACGCGGATCGTCAGTTATTTCCTCGACCGGGAAGGTTATCTCTTTGGCTGGAACAGCGCGGAATCATGGGGGCACTCGTTCTCGTCGGCCGGGATGCGCCTGCCCATCGTGCGGGGAATTCCGGGTCAGGAACTGCGGCCGGGGCGCTGGGTTGAGCTGGAGCCGGTGAAATCGGCGCTGGCCTGGGCGGCCGGATTCAAGGGCTCGCCGATGGCCGGTCTGGTGGAGGTGCGGAGCATCGATGTATCGCTGCCGGAGGTGTTGCAGGTGCAGACGAGCGAGGGCAGCCTGATCACGTTCAGCCATGGGCGGACCGAGCAGCAATTGCGGCGGTGGTGGCACGTGCACGAGTTGGGTCGGAAGCAAGGCAAAATCATTCAGTCACTGGATCTGTCGATTACGAACAATTCGCCGGTGACCTTCCTGGACGCGCTGGGGCCTGTGGAGAGCCCGACGGCGGCGCCGGTGGTCCCTGCGACTCAGCGAAAACGCCATGTTTGACTCTTCATCGGTGGTGGTCGGGTTGGAGATTGGCACCTCCAAAGTCTGCGCGGTGGTGGGCGAAGTGAACGCCGCCGGGGTGCTGAGCATTATCGGTTTGGGCCAGGCTCGTTCGCGCGGGGTGCGGAAGGGCGAGATTGTGGATCCCGGGCTGGTGGGGGAAGACATGCGCAACGCGATCGTCGAGGCCGAGCAGATGGCGGATGTCGAGATCCGGAGTGTCTACCTGGGGGTGACCGGCAATCATGTGCGCGGGTTCAATAATCACGGGGTGCACCCGGTGGTTTCGGCGGATCGCGAGATCACCGAGGACGACGTTCAGGATGTGATCAAGAACGCGAAGGCGATCAATTTGCCGGCGGAGAACCATGTCGTGCACGTGATCCGGCAACATTTCCACGTGGATGGCCATGATGGCATTCAGAATCCGGTGGGGATGCTGGGAGCGCGGCTCGAGGTGGACGTGCATGTGATTCACGGCAATTTCAACCGGCTGCAGAACCCGATCCGGGCGGTGAAGAACCTGCAGTTGGAAGTCGAAGACATCGTGTTCAACGGCCTGGCGGCTTCGATCGCGCTCCTGAGCACCGAGCAGAAGGAATTGGGGGCGCTGGTGATCGACGTGGGCGGCGGCACCACCGAATATGCGGCCTGTGTGGATGGGATCATCAAGCAGACCGGGGTGCTCGCCGTCGGCGGCGATCATCTCTCGAACGATCTGGCCTACGGGCTCAAGATCCCGTTGAGCGGCGCCGAACGTCTGAAGATCGAACACGGCAACGCGTTGGTCGAAGAGGGCCTGCGGGGACGGACCGTGACCCTGGGCGCCGAGCGCGGATTCATGGAGCGCACCGTGAATCTGGAACATCTCCGGCGGATCATGTCGTTGCGGCTCGAGGAGATCTTCGAGCTGATCGCGTTCGAGATCAACCAGGCGGGACTGGCGCCTTATCTCCGGGCGGGGGTGTTCCTGTGCGGTGGCGGGTCTCGTGTCCCCCAGATCGAGAAGCTGGCGGAGCGGGTGTTCGGCCTGCCGGTCACCATGGGCCGAACCAACTCGATCAGCGGTCTGAAATCGGCCCTGGACCAGCCTGAATTCGCCACGGCGCTCGGCCTGGTCAAGTACGGGTCGTTTCGGCATCGGCGGCGAAAAGAGGGTGGAGGCGCGGGATTGCGCGGGCGGTTGGGGGCGTTCTTTCGACGCGAACCCGGCGGCATCAAACGGAGCTTTTTATGAGCGAAGAGACAACACCCATGGACCCGATTCCCAACGCTGGCCAGCCGCGGATCGTGGTTTTCGGGATCGGCAATTCCGGCTGCAATGCGCTGGTGAACCTGGCCCGCAGCGGCATGGCCGGCGTGCGCTTTGTGGGCGTCAGCACTCATGCCCGCCTCATGGCCATGCCCGAGATCCCGGAGAAACTCCTCCTGGCTGGCAGACTCCGGCGCGGCCTGGGTGCCGGGGGCGACCCGGAGCAGGGGCGGATGGCGGCGGAAGCCGACCGGGAAACCCTGCGACATCACTGTGAAGGCGCGGATGTGGTGATGGTGGTGGCCGGGTTGGGAGGCGGGACCGGCAGCGGAGCGACGCCGGTGATCGCGCAACTGGCGAAGGAAGCCGGGGCGTTGGTGCTAGGGGTGTTGATGCTGCCCTTCGAGTGGGAGGGTGGCCGGCGTCAGCAGCAGGCCAATGAAGCGCTCCAGTTGATCAAGGCCAGTTCCGACAGCGTGGTCTGCATCTCGAACCAGCGGCTGCTGAAACTGATCGATGAAAACACCAGCGTGGTGGAGGCGTTCGACATCATCAACCGCTACGTCGAGGAGGGGGTGCGCAGCGTCTGGCGGTTGCTGGCCTGTCCATCGCTGATCCGGGTGGACTTCGGTGATCTGTGCGCCGTCACCCGCGGCAAGCACTCGGTGAGTTGTCTTGCCACCGCCGAGGCGGCGGGCGCGAATCGGGCGCGGGAATTGGTCGACCGGTTGTTGGCGCACCCGCTGTTGGACAATGGCGAAGCGCTGTCCGAGGCGGAATCGTTGTTGGTCAGCCTGGTGGGGGGGCCGGATCTGAGCATCGCCGAGGTGTCGCGCGTCATGGAACAGGTGCGTCGTCACGCGGAAGGCGCCCAGGCGATCGCCGGCACGGCCATCGAGGAGGCGTTGAATGATAGGCTCTATGTCACGCTCATCGCCAGCCGGCCGTCAGCCGCGCTCACCCAGGCCGACACTCAGAATGGCGATCCTGTGAAGCAGTTGGCCAGTGCCGCAGCGGAGGAGATCCAGACGCGGCAGGCGCGGCAGGCTCCCGGACATCCATCGGGAACAAGATTTGGGGCGGGCGCCGCCGAGTTGACCTCCGATCAGCAGGGGCGGCTTTCGGGGCGGCGCAATCTTGCGGGACGGAAGCAGCGGCTGCAGCAGGGGGTGTTGCCGCTCGAAATCATCTCCCGCGGCCGTTTCGAGAAGAGCGAACCGACGATCTATCGCGGGGAGGATCTGGATGTGCCCACATTCATCCGGCATGGCGTGGCCCTGAACTGACGCGGGCGTTCACCCCGACGCGCCATTTGATTCGCGTGTGATGATCGGGACGTGGAATGACCCATTAATCAAGAACCCATCCTTTCAACTCACTGCTTTGACAGGAACATGGGGACAGGAAAATGGGGATCCGTTGAGCCTCCCTTCCAAAGCCCTTCAGCGCTGAATCACGTCGGCGGCTACGTTGCCCCGGATTTTACATTACCCTGACAATTTGCCTCGCCCGGATCGCCCAACCTCGATGAGAATCTCAAACCGATTCTCATGCCCAACCCGCGCCCAAAACGGAAACCCACATTTCACGCGCAGGCGATCCTGATCGTGCTGCCGCTGGTGCTCCTGGTGGCCGTTGGGGCGTGGTCGCTGCGCCAGGACCGATGGCTCGCGGAACAGGAAGCCCGCGGTGACGCCCGCCAGTTCGCGGAGCGCCTGTTACCGGAAATGTCGGAAGTCATCGCCGGCCCGCATTCCGCCGCGCTCGCTTCCGCGCACGCTCAAGCGCCGGCGTCCAACACCGCCTTCGGCGCCGTCCTCTTCCAAATCTCGCAAAGTGGCCGGTTGCTGATACCCGCGCCGGTTGCTGATCCACTGCCCAGGCCACTGGACCCTGCCGAACTCAATCCCGCACTGGCCGAAATCCGGCAGACCGCCCATCGAGCCGAGTTTCGTGACAGCGCTGCGGACACCGCACTGACGAGCTACCGCCTGTTCCTCGATCATTCGCCACCGGACGATTTCGCCGCCGCCGCCAGGATCAGCGTCGCTCTCCTCGAGGCGCAACGGGGCGGGAAACCAGAAGCCCTGGAACAACTCCGAACCGTGCTCACGGGTAACCCGTTGACGTTGCTCGAGAGCGGATTGCCGGCTCAACCCATCGCCGCGTTAAAGCTCGTCGAGTTGGCGGTCGATTCGGACGAACCCGACATTGCGTGGGCTGACCTGCTGGGAACGGTTTGTTCCAACGCGGTCCAGCATCCGAGCTGGGCGACGCAGCCCCTCCTTCAGGCCGTCGCCAGATTCGGGGAGGAACGGGAACTGCCGGACCTGAAAGACTGGCTATCGCTTTGGTTCCAGCATGAGCAGGCCCGTCGGCTTTACTTTGACGCGCGCCACCAATTCCAGCCCGCAAGGTCGATATCGCGCGCGGAGCGGATGGCCGATCCGCAGAATCCCGGTCCGGCCCGGAGTCTTTTGGGGGCGGCCGAACCGGCGGGTTCCAGTCCGTTCTGGATTTCCTCGCAAGCGGTGCACTGGCTTGTGCTTCCCGAACCCGTCGCGTCCGACCGTTGGATCGTCACCATTCCCGAGCGGGTCGTGGCTGAGAAAGTCGAGGCCGTTTGGCGCGACGCCGGCAACGTTCCCGCGTATCTTGGTGCGGGATTTAACGTGGCATCGCGACAATTCCGGCTGGCTCCCGATCGCTTAACCGGCCAGTGGCTCCCCGTCGTGATTCCCATGCGAAGTGCGAGTGATCTCCCACGCGCTCAAACCTCCGGACCAACGGCCGACCGTGCGCCCATCGCGAACGGATCCATCAAACTTGCCGCGCAATCCACCACCCACCCGGTGCTCGGCGTGCTCGAGCTTGATATCTTCCTCGACAACCCGTCCCTGTTGTTCGCGCGTCAACGCACCCGCACGTATTGGTTTGCCGCGCTGATCGCCCTGTCCGCGTCCGCCGCGCTGGTCGGTCTCGTTTCGGCCTGGCGCGCGTTCCATCGCCAGCAGTTGTTGGCGCGGATGCAGGGCCAGTTCGTCTCGAGCGTTTCCCACGAACTGCGCGCCCCGATTGCCTCGATCCGGCTTCTGGCCGAGGGCCTCGCGCTGATCGAAAACGTCCTCGACTTCTCCCGCATCGACCAGGGCCGTAAGCAATTCGAGTTCGAACCCACCGACATCCGCGCGCTGATACGGCAGACCGTTCGGCTCATGGAACCGCAAGCCACTGAACGACAGGTGACACTGACCGTCGACTTCCTAGATGCCGACCATGGACTGCAGACATCCGACCACGGAACCACGGACCACGGGACCACGGGGGTGTGTCTTCAGGCGTCTCTGGATGGACGGGCAATCCAGCAAGCGCTGGTCAATCTCATCGACAACGCCATCAAACATGCGCCACCCAAAAGCGCCGTCGAAGTCGGCCTCGCGTTCGGTCCGCCGGCTCAAGCTCCCTCCAGGGAGCCCAGCTCGGATCAGATCGACCCCGCCACACCTTTTCGCCTCTGGGTCCGCGATTCCGGTGAAGGCATCCCGGCCACCGAGCACGAGAAGATCTTCGAACCGTTCTATCGACGCGGCACCGAACTGCGCCGTGAAACCACCGGCATCGGCATCGGTCTCAGCATCGTTCGGCACATCGTCGCGGCCCACGGAGGGCGGGTGACCGTCGAGAGCGAACCCGGTCACGGCAGCAAATTCACCCTGCACATCCCTTGAAGTCTCCCCACCTTCATCGCAACCTTTGTCGTAAACTTAATCGCAACCTTTATCGACTCGGCGCTCTGGATTCCCACGTTCCCCTGAACCCCCATGCCGCCGCCTGACCCTCCCACTACCGGCCCGCGCATCCTCGTCATCGAAGACGAACGCCCCATGCGCATCGCCCTCGAGGACGCCTTGACCGCCGAAGGCTATCGCGTCCTCACCGCCGCCGACGGTGCCGCCGGCCTGGACCGTGCCCTCAAGGAGAAACCCGATCTCATCCTGCTCGATATCATGCTGCCCAAGCTCGATGGGTTCGCCCTCTGCGCCGAATTGCGCCGGCTCTCCGTTTCCGTCCCGATCCTCATGCTCACCGCCAAGAGCCAGGTCGAGGATCGCGTCACCGGCCTCGACGCGGGCGCCGACGATTACCTCGTCAAACCGTTCAGCACCCGCGAACTGCTGGCCCGCGTCCGCGCGTTGCTCCGTCGTGCCCAACAACCCGGCAAAACCATCCGCGATTTGAGCTTCGGGACGGCCCGCATCGATCTCGTTCGACAGACCGCCGTCCGCGGTCGCACCGTGTTGCACCTCACCGCCCGCGAATTCGCCATGCTCCGATTGCTGGCCGAAGCCGATGGCCAACCCGTCACCCGCGAACGGTTCCTCGATGTCGTTTGGGGTTACACGGCCTTCCCCACCACCCGCACGATCGACAATCACATCGCCGCACTCCGCGCCAAACTCGAGCCCGACCCCGTACATCCTCGTTATCTCAAGACCGTGCATGGGGTGGGTTACCGGCTGGAGCGGGAATCGGAGTAGGACAGAAACGCGAAGATGGAGCCTTGCCCGGTTAAGCCAAAGCGGGCATCGTAGACACATGGATACGGTCGAGTTGATTCGGGAGAGGAGCAGCGCGCTGCCCGCCGATTTGCAGGAAGCAGCCTTGCGCTATGTAGAGTACCTCCTGGCTCGGCAGGCCGGCGCGGAGCAGGATCATGGATGGGCGCAGTTCTCGGCCTCCCAGTTAGCCCACCAATACTCCACAGCCGACGCCATCTACGACGAGGACTAATGGCCAACCCCGCTTGGTTACAGGGTGAAGTGTTGTTGGCTCCCGGCGATCTCGGAGCGTTCCGGATCACGCTTTCGGCCATTTGTCAGCGTCTGTTGAATTAGGCCGAACGCACGGAGCAACCACAGTAAAGAAGTAGCAAAGGTCCGCCTTCTCCCGGATCCAGCCCCCTGCCCACATACTTACAATTCCGTGACAAACCGTTTTCCCCACCCCTCCATGATGCGACCGTGACATCGAACGAATGACGAAAGGATTCTCATGCGCATCACCGATCCCATCCACACCCTTTTCCCGCACCATTCGATGACCTGGACGTTGCTGCTCATCCTCCTGCTCGCCGCCCCGGCCGCTCGCGCCGCCGATCCTTTGAGCGACACCCTCCAGCAAGGTCTCCTCGCCGAAGAGGTCCATCATGACCTCGACGCCGCCATCGCCGCCTACCAATCCGTCGTCACCCCCCTCTTCCGACTCGGCGAATGCTACCGCAAACAAGGCAAGACCACCGACGCCATCGTCCAATACCAGCGGTTGCTCGCCGAGTTCAGCGACCAGGCCGAGCTTGCACGACTCAGCCGCCAAAACCTCGACACGTTGGGCGCCGGCATCTCCATTCCGACCGGTCCACTCACGCCCGCCGCTCAACGTCAGAAGGATCTGCTCGCCCAGGAACTGGTCCTGGTCGAACAACAGATCGCCGAAGTGCGAGCCAAGATCAGCGTCGGCGCCGCCGGCACGATCGATCTCATCCCCCTCCAACGCGAAGCCCTCGCCCTTAAACGACAGATGGCGGCACTCGATGACGCCCGGCGCCCCGACCTGCTCAGGGACGTGGTCCTGCCATCCACTTCGACTGTCGATTCACCCGATCCGGCCGATGGCATCGGCGAGGAAGAGATGAGAGAGATCGAACGACTCAAGGAAATGATCCGGAACAGTCCGGATCTGATCAACACTGCGATTCGCGGCGATCCACCCCTGCATGCCGCCGCGATCAAGGGGCAGTTGGCAGTCGCTCGATTCCTGATCCAACAGGGATTTGATGCGAATATTCGCGACAGCGCGCGGAAATCCCCATTGCATCGGGCGGTCGAGCATGGCCACAAAGGCATGACGGAAATCTTTCTCGCCGCGAAAGCAGACGTCAACGCCGCCGATAACCAGCAGCAGACACCTCTGCACATCGCCGCCGGTCTCGGGTTCGAGGAAATAGCGAAGGTATTGTTATCCGCCGGCGCGGACGCCAATGCCGCCGCTCCGGCTGGAACTCCGCTCCACGCCGCGGTTATGCAGGGGAGGGATGCAATGATCGATCTACTGCTGGATCACGGAGCCGACCTGGAGGCCAGGACGGCGGACACCTTCACCCCAATGCCCGGGTTCACACCCCTCTTGCAGGCGGTGAGCGTTAACTACGATCTTGCGGTGGTCGAACGCCTCTTGGCGCACCGCGCCAACATCCGTGCCACCAATGCCATGGGTGACACCGTGCTCCACATCGCTGCTGAGAAGGGGATATCCCTCGTTTTCTTGCGGGCCGCCGGTGAGCCGGGACCGGATCTGGAGGCAAGGGGTTCACAGAATCTTACGCCGCTCCAGGTTGCCTGCTTGAACGGGAATGACGCCGCAGCGCGCCTATTGCTCGAGCTGGGAGCGAATCCAAACGTTCCCTTCGACAGAGCGGGAGGCCGATCGGTCGAGCTCAAGCGCGCACCCGAAGCCCCTTTTAGTCCTCTCTTTGACGGGACGGTCCTCGGGGCCGAGGGTCGCGTGGTGGGCAACCGTCTTCGAGCGGATGGCAAGACACCCCTGCATTGGGCCGCTGCAACCCGGAATCTGAAATTGATGCAGCTTCTCCTTGAACATGGAGCCGATCCGAATGCAACCGACCATGACGGACTCACGCCGCTGTTGTGTGCCATCAGTCTGGAATCGCGCATGGATCTCGGGGCCGTTCAGTTGCTTCTGGACTCGGGCGCAGATCCGAACGTCGTCAACAAAGACGGCATGAGTTTGCTCCAGCATGCGCTTCGCATTGGTTCCATCGACCTGGTGGCCGCTTTCCTTTCCAAGGGTGTAAACCCAAACACGGCCGACTCCACCGGAGCCACGCCCGTCCACGCGGCAGCACTCTGGTCCGATGCCAGTGCCATGAGGCTGCTTCTGGATCACGGGGCCGAGATTGATCTCCGCGGCCAGTTCGGCAACACGCCTCTCCACATCGCGGCCCACGCAAGTAACAAGGAGGTTGTTCGGCTTCTGCTCGAGAGGGGCGCTCCTGTCAATGCTCGCAACAAGCGAAATCAGACACCTCTCGATCTCACACTTGCAGACTTCACGACTTACAGAATCATTCCGGGCCGCGGTCTCGAAGAACCCACCATGCCTGGCGGCGCGACGCGACCGCGTGAACCGCGGCGGATGGCGTCCTCAGCCACTGAGATTGCTGAGCTCCTGATCAAACACGGCGCCGAAGGCTCAGGGAACAACACGTCGCCCCAGTCCTTAAGTCCTTCTATTCCGTCCGATAACCCTGGCCCGGCTGTCGACCCCGCTCTATCTGTAATTGAGATGAGGCTGAAAGAGATTCGGAACAGAGCCAATCCCCGATCTGCCGCCGGAGTCATCCCCTGGGAAAAATGGAACCCTGAGGTCGTGGACCAGGCTAGGGCGGCCGGCCACCCCGTCCTGGTCAGCTTCGCAGCGGACTGGTGTGTCTCCTGCCAGTTGAACCGGGAAACCAGCCTCGAGATCAAGTCAGTCGCGGACAAACTCAAGGAACTGAACGCGGCCATGTTCCTCGGGGATTACACGGAAAAAGATCCTGTGATCACCGCTGAGCTTCAGCGCCACGGCAGGTCCAGCGTCCCACTCGTCCTGGTTTATCCCAGGAACCCTGAGACCCCACCACGGATGCTGTCCGAGACACTCACCCCGGCCATAGTGCTCGAAGCCCTGGATTGGGCGGCGCAATAACCGCATAGCCAAGCCCGGCGATTCACGAGCCGGGAACGCGACTGTGCCCGTAGGGTCAGTCGCAGCAAGCTCGCGCGCTCGGAAGCGCTCGGACAGTTCGGAACCACTCGACCGTGCGGACGTTGCTGCGGCTGGTCCGCGACACAGCCGCGGTCCGGTGGTTGCCGTCGGTCCTACTGTATGATCGAGAATAGGTTCCACGTTCCACGCTATGAACCTGTCACCCTATGGCCTTTGCCGATGCGGCCGATGATAGAGTGACAGGCTCATCGTGGCGGCGCTCGGAAGCCGCTCGGACGGTTCCGAACCGCTCGACCGTGCGGACGTTGCTGCGGCCGGTCTGCGACACCGCCGCGATCCGTTGGCTGGGGCTGATGCTAGTCTCTGACTGAGAATACGTTCCACCTGCCCGGCTATGAACCTGTCACCCTGTCCATTGAGGCCGCAGCCTTGATCGCAAACCTTCACCGCGACCTTTATCGGCTGCCTCAGTTGCATCCTGGCCGGTATGAAGCGCGCCCGCCGCACGAAGGTTGATCGCGATAAAGGTTGCGACAAAGGCGCTGCCGAAACCAAAGGTCTTCCAGCAAACACCTCATTCCTCTGCCTCCATTCCTTTGCCAAAGCCGATGGTGGCACGGTCCGAGGGCGGTGGCGTCACGGTACCGGAACGCGACTGTGCCCGAAGGGTCAGTCGCAGGAAGCTCGCGCGCTCTGTGGGTTTCGAGCACTTCCGAACCGCTCGACCGTGCGGACGGCGCTGCGGCTGATCTGCGACACCGCCGCAGTCCGTTGGCTGCAGTCGGTCTTGCTGATTGATCGAGAATAGGTTCCACGTTCCGCGCTATGAACCTGTCACCCTGTATTCCGGCCTTCAGGCGGCGTCCTTGATCGCAAACCTTCACCGCGACCTTTATCGGCTGCCTCAGTTGCATCCTGGCCGGTATGAAGCGCGCCCTCCGCGCGAAGGTTGATCGCGATAAAGGTTGCGACCAAGGCATGGCCTGAAACAAGGCTCATCCAGCAAACCGATCATTCCTCTGCCTCCATTCCTTTGCCAAACCCGGTGATGCCACGGTCCCGGAACGCGACTGTGCCCGCAGGGTCAGTCGCAGGAAGCTCGCGCGCTCGGAGGCGCTCGAAGAGTCCCGAACCGCTCGACCGTGCGGACGTCGCTGCGGCTGGTCTGCGACACAGCCGCGGTCCAATGGCGGTGGTGTCACGGTGGCGGAACGCGACAGTGCCTGGCTATGAACCTGTCACCTTGTCGCGGCTGCCGTCGCGGCACTGGGAAAAATGGAATCCTGAGGCTGTGGACCGTGCGCGCGCGGCGGGTCGTCCCGTGTTGGTTAGCTTCGCGGCCGACTGGTGCATGACCTGCCAGTCGAATAAAAAGACCAGCCTCGAGATCAAGTCCTTCGCGGACAAACTCAAGGAACTGGACGCGGCCGTGTTCCTCGGGGATTACACGGAAAAGGATCCTTTGATCACGGCTGAGCTCCAGCGCCACGGCAGATCCAGCGTCCCACTGGTCCTCATCTATCCCAAGGACCCTGAGACTCCACCACGGATGCTGCCCGAGACGCTCACCCCGGCCATAGTGCTCGAAGCCCTGGATTGGGTGGCGCATTAGCCGCCGGTCTGTTGACCTTCGTCGCGAACCTTCATCGCGACCTTTATCGGCTGCCTCAGTAGCGTCCCTGGGGGTGAGGCGCGCCCGCCGCGCGAAGATTGATCGCGATAACGGTCGCGCCAAAGGCACAGACGTAACCAAAGGGTTCCCCGGACACTCCCCATTCCCCTGCCTCCATTCCTTTGCCACACCCGGTACTGTCACGGTCCCGAAACGCGACTGTGCCCGAAGGGTCAGTCGCAGCAAGCTCGCGCGTTCGGGGACGCTCGAACAAATCAGAACCGCTCGACCGTGCGGACGTCGCTGCGGCTGGTCTGCGACACAGCCGCGGTCCGTTTGCTGCAGTCGGTCCTACTGCTTGATCGAGAATAGGTTCCACGCTTCGGGCTGTGAACCTGTCACCCTATGGCCCGCGGAAAAGGTAGTCACAGAAGCCTCGCGCGCTATGAACCTGTCACCATGTCGCGGTCGATGATGATCCGGGGAACTCGGGGGCTGAAACACCAGAACCCAACGTGAGTATGGTGCCAAGGATACTCCCGCTGGATCAGGGCTGCCTGGTGACAGAAAGGTCGTGAACGCCGCCAAGAGCGCTGCTGGCCCAGGCAAGGCGCAGTCGCTGAGGCCCTGAAGAAAGAGATACCTCATGGCGATGTCGTAATCGCTGCCCGGACGTGGCGTGGCGTCAGGGTCATGGTAGACGGTGAAGATGGCGAGTAGCAGCGCGATGGCGAAGACGAAGGAGGTCGGCCGACAAGGAGGTCGTCCGGCTTGCAACCGGGACGCCGCCCGTGCATTCTTCAGCCCATTAACGGTCACCCGGTTCGACAAGTCGTGATTCGGCACTAACCCCCGGGTGTTCTCATACCGTACAATCAACCGATGAGCGCGTTCTTATGAAAACAGTCTCCCGGTGTTCCCGCGGTTTTCTCGCATGCGTCTCATTACTGGTCTTCAACCCGACAGCGTGGTTGCCTGAAATCGAGGCCGCGTCCCCGCCGATCACGCCCATGATGCTGCCCTTGACGTTCGCGACCGAGGCGAGCGGTGCGGTTTCGCAGCCGGCCCAGCAGGACCGGTTCACCTTCACCGGCGCGCCGGGCCAGCGGCTGTTCTTTGACACGCTGGACCTCGATGGCGATCCGCTGTACGTCAGGCTGCTGGCACCCAGCAGCAACGCGGTCTGGGATACCGGCGCGAACGGGGACTGGGGTCCTTTCCACCTCACCGAGGCCGGCACCTACACCCTTTTGGTCTTCGGCTACGGCGACGCCACGGGCGACTACCGGCTCCGGGTGTTGGACATGGCCGCCGCACCGGCGCTGACTTTGGGTGCCACCACCGGCGGCCAACTCGACCCGCAAACCGAGGCCGACGTTTTCCGGTTCAGCGGCACCGCCGGCCAGCGGGTCAACCTCGAGAGTATTTCGGCGAGCCTGCCCGACGCTTACTGGAGCCTGATCGCACCCGATGGTCGGGTGCTGGGAGCCAACGGCATCGCGTTCAATCCGGGTGAGGTGGTTCTGCCGGCTTCGGGCACCTACCTGGTGCTCGTGCAGGGCACCACCGAAGGCGCCGGCACGCTCGACTATCAGATCCGGGTCTCAGTCGTCAGCAATCCCGTGGGCAGCCCAACCGGGTTCGGCACGGTGCGCGCCGGTTTCATCAACCCGGGTGCGACGAATTCCTTTTCGTACACCGCGCCGGCCGGAACGTTCGTTTATTTCGACAGCCTGGATGAGAGCGGCAGCCCCCTGGTCGCCGAACTCCGTGCTGGGGACGGGACCACGCTATTGAATGCGTACGGCTTGTCAGACAACGGACCGGTGTTGCTGCCCGGCTCGGGCGACTACACCCTGGACCTTCGCGGGGCCGACGCCTTTAGCTCGGGGACCTACAGCGTGCGGCTGCTCAACCTGGAGGATGCGACCGCTTTGACGTACGGCGCGACGTTGTCCGGTTCGCTCGACCCGGGATACGAGGCGGAGGTCTATCGCTTTACGGGCTCGCCCGGTCAACGGCTCTACCTGGACGTCCTGACCCAGTCCTTCGGCACGAGCTACGCCCAATTGGTGGCTCCCTCGGGCAACCAGATTTTGACCGCGTATTGGTGGGCAGGCGGAGACGGCGGGCCGGTCACGCTGACAGAACCGGGGCTGTATCATCTCTTCGTGAAATCGTTCGCAGCCGCGGCAGAGGACTTCCAGTTCCGGCTCATCGAACTGGCCCAGGCTCCGGCAGCCGCGCTGTCGCTGAACACGACCGTGAGCGGCACGCTCAGCACCGGCTGGCAGTCAGACCTCTTTCGCTTCAACGGCACGGCGGGTCAGCGTTTGTTCTTCGATGGTCAGGGAAGCGACGCCAACGCCAACTGGTCGCTCCTTGGCCCTCTGGACCAGTGGGTTGGCGGCAACAATATCACCGCGGATTTCGAGTCCGTCCTCCCCCAAACCGGCACCTACGCGCTGGTCGTGGCCAGCAGCACGGCCGACGCCGTTGCTTACCAGTTCAGGGTCGTGGCATCGGAGACCGCGACAGCTCCGTTGACGCTGGGCGCGGTCACGACGGGCACGCTCGCTGCCGCGGGCGACGAGCGTCGCTTCACTTTCGACGGCAGCGTGGGCCAGCGGCTGTACTACGACGCTCTGGATGCTGACTTCGACAACATCAACGCGCGAGTCCTCACGCCGGACGGCAATCCCGTGTTTGGCATCTGGAACTCGGACTACGACTTCGGCCCGATCACGTTGACCGCGACCGGGACCTACACGCTGGTCCTCGGCGGGGACACCGATGTCCTGGGTGACTTCAGCTTCCGTCTCATCGACGCGGCGCAATCGCCTGCTCTCGACCTGGCGTTCAACGCCAACGTTACCGGCACCCTCGACCTCGCCAACGCGCTGGCCGTTTACCGGTTTGACGGCACCAACGGCCAGCGGCTCTTCTTCGACAGCCTGGACGAAACCGCCAACGGCTCCTGGACGCTCTACGGACCGAACAACAATCAGGCGGCGTCGAGCCCGTTGAGCGGCGACTTCGTCCTGACGCTTTCCCAGTCGGGATCCTACGTGCTGATCCTCTACAGCTCCACTGCACCTGTTTCGTACTCGTTCAATGTCCGAGTCCCCGCGTCAATGTCCTCGGCGCTTACGCTCGGCAGTGTGACCCAAGGCACCCTCGCCAGTCCCGGCGAAGAGCATCGCTATTCCTTCAGTGGGAGTGTGGGGATGCGTCTTTACTACGACGCCCAGGACGGCGATTACGACGACAGCGCGATACAACTGCTGGACCCGGCAGGAAGCGGCGTTCTTTATGGCAACTCGGATAGCGACCAAGGCCCGGTCACTCTGACCCAAACCGCGACCTACACCCTGGTCGTCGGCGGCCTGAGCGACACGGTGAGCGATTACCGGTTCCGGTTGTTGAATCTGGCGTCGGCGACGGTCCTGACCGCGACGGCGACCGGCGTGTTGAACCCGCCGAACGCAACCGATCTCTATCGTTTCGAGGGCCTGGCCGGCGAGAACATCCTGCTGGAAAGCGTGTCGGCCAGCGGCACGGAGGCCAGTTGGCGGTTGATTGGACTGTTCGATCAACCCCTGACTTCCGGCAACATCAGCGGCGACCTGCCGCAGGTGGTTCTCCCGGCCGCCGCGACCTACTACGTGTTGGTCGAGGGCTACGGCGGCGAGGCGACTCCCCTCAACTATGAGATCCGACGAACGGTGACCACCCCGTCCGGATCGCCGTCGGGTTTTGGCGTGGTCCACTCGGGCAGCATCGGTGCGGGCGAAGAACATCCTTACGCCTACACCGCACCAGCCGGCCGGCTGGTTTACTTCGACAGTCAGGATGGCACGTACTATCCCCTGATCGCCGAGCTGCGGAATGCCGACGACGAGGTGGTGTTCTCGGTCAACCCGGCCGGCGACGCCGGGCCGTGGGTGCTCCCGGATTCCGGTTCCTACACGCTGACGGTCATGGGCGCGGACGGCGGCAGCACGGGCGATTATCGGTTCCGGCTGCTCGACCTCGAGAGTGACTCGACGTCGCTGACTTTGGGGGCGACTGTGGCCCACACACTGGATGCCCCGTTCAAGACCAAATTCTATCGGTTCACGGGCGCCCTGGGCCAACGACTCTATTACGACTCGTTGACCAACGAGTACCTGAACAGCATGTCGTTGACGGTCTTCGGGCCTGACGGACGTTATGTTCTGGGCGTGGGCTATGCCTCGGCGCACAACGACGCCGGACCGTTCACACTCGCTGAGGCCGGCTCCTACTACGTCGCGTTTCAGAGCGGTCAGGCCGATAACGCCGACGGCGCTTTCCGGCTCATTGACGCCGCGCAGGCTCCGGCTTCCTCGATCGCGCTCGGCGAAGTCAAGACGGGCACGCTGGAACCCGGGTATCAAACCCACGTTTACCGGCTCCCGATCAGCGGCCCGCGGCGGTTGTTTATCCACGGCTCGGGCGGCGACTACAACGCGGGTTGGGGCCTCCTCGCCCCCAACGACTGGTGGGTGAGCAGCGGAAGCGCGGCCGGCGACATCGAAATCGATCTCCCCGCGCAGGATGGAACCTACCTGCTGATCGTGAACGGGTACGTGGCCGATCCCATTCCTTACACGCTCGAACTCCTGGCGCAGGCCGCGGTCACTCAGGCCTTGACGCTCGGAACGACCGTAACCGGCAGCCTCACTGGCGCCGGCGATGCCCATCACCTGACCTTCACCGCCACCACCGGTCAGACGCTCTACTATGACGCTCTCCAGTCGGACATCGATTCGGTCAACGTCAGCCTCATCAGCCCAAGCGGCGGCACCCTCTTCTATGGGGACTCGGACAGCGACTTCGGTCCGGTCACACTGACCGAAACCGGGAGCTACGAGTTGGTCCAGGACAGTCTGATGTTCGGGGCGACCGACTACAGTTTCCGGCTGTTGGATGTGGCCGCCCAGCCCCTACTTACCCTGGACACGGTCGTCAGCGGCAACCTCAGCACCGGCTACGAAGCCCGCCTGCTCCGCTTCCCGGCGGCGATCGGTTGGCGCTACCTCTTCGACAGTCTGATCGGCGACTCGGGAGCCACCTGGAACTGCTATTCGCCGGACGATACCATGCTGAACGGCTACAGCTTGGTTTCTGACTTCGAGGCAACTCCCAGAATGGATGGAATCCACGTCCTGGTCTTGAGCAGCTGGAGTTCCACCCCCGTGCCCTACTCGTTCCAGGTAATCCCTGGGAACCATCCACCCGTCCTCAACCCCATCGGCAGCTTGACGGTCGACGAGGAAACCACCCTGAACTTCACCGCCGCCGCGACCGATCCCGAGAGCCCGAATGATCTGCTCACGTTCCGCCTCGATGTGGGAGCACCCGCCGGCGCGACCATCAACCCTGTTACCGGCGTGTTCACTTGGATCCCCACAGAGACTCAGGGCCCGGGCGATTACCCGGTCACGGTGCGGGTGACCGACGACGGCGTGCCCCCGTTGAGCGACACGGAGACCCTTACCGTCCGCGTCAACGAGGTCAACCGGCTGCCCGTCCTGGCCGATCCACCCGACACCGACATCAACGAAGTCGTGGCCTGGACCTATCAGCTCAGTGCCACCGACCCGGATATCCCGGCGAACACTCTGACTTACTCGCTGGTCAACGGTCCGACCGGCTTTGGCGTCAGCCCCGCCGGCGCGGTCAATTGGACTCCCACCGAGGCCCAGGGCCCCGGCACGTTCACCGCCACGGTGCGCGTCACGGACAACGGCACACCCAGCCTGAACGCCAGCCAGTCGTTCCAGATCACGGTGAATGAGGTGAACGTGGCGCCGACGCTCGTTGATCCGCCCGACACCAACATCAATGAACTGGTCGCCTGGACTTACCAGCTCAGTGCCAGCGACACCGATCAACCGGCCAACACTCTGACCTACTCGCTCGTCAGCGGTCCGA
>JAHDYP010000064.1:20471-33548 GCA_023383055.1 Verrucomicrobiota bacterium
CGTTGATCCGCCCGACACCAACATCAATGAACTGGTCGCCTGGACTTACCAGCTCGGTGCCACCGACCCGGATATCCCAGCGAACACCCTGACCTACCTGCTCGTGGACCGGCCGACCGGCCTGAGTGTCAGCCCTGCCGGCGTGCTGAGTTGGACCCCGACCGAAGCCCAGGGCCCCGGCACCTTCACCGTCGCGGTGCAAGTGACGGACGACGGCGCGCCCAGCCTGAGCACCAACCAGTCCTTCCAGATCACAGTGAATGAGGTGAACGTCGCGCCCACGCTGGGCTCGATCGGCTACCAGGCGGTTCATGCGGGAGCAACGGTGACGGCGCGGGCCTCCGCCAGCGACACCGACTCGCCGCCAAACACGTTGTCCTACTCGCTCGTCACTGCGCCCGCCGGAGCCACCCTCGACACCGGCACCGGCTTGTTCCGCTGGCTTACGACGGCCGAGGACGCCGGCACCATCAAGACGGTGACAGTGCGGGTATCGGACAATGGCACGCCCGTTCGCACGGCCACGACTTCCTTCGACGTCACGGTAGTGGCGCCCCTCGGCATTGAATCCGGCTTCGTGAGCGCGAACGGCGTCACGCTGCGGTGGAGCGCGATTGTCGGCCAGACTTACCGCGTCCGATACAAGGAGCGCCTCGATCAACCCGAGTGGACCGACCTGCCCGGGGACGTGACGGCGACCGGGACCACCGCGTCGAAGGAGGACGACAGCCTGGATGGAGTCACGGAACGATTCTACCGCATCGAGGCGTTGCCCTGATACCTACAAAGGCAAGACCTTGGCGAGGTTCGAATTCCGCCGCCCGTTTCCGGCTTGCAGGAAGCGCCCGCATGCCGCCAACTGCAGGCGTCATGAAAGCACGACGATCACACCTGCGCACCGTCCTGACGGTGGCTGGCTCCGACAGCGGCGGCGGGGCTGGCATCCAGGCGGACCTGAAGACCTTCGCTTCCCTGGGCGTCCACGGCACCAGCGCCATCACCTGTCTCACCGCGCAAGACCCCAGCGGCGTGCGCGGCGTGCAAGCCTGCCACCCCGGAATCCTGCGCCAGCAGATCGAGGCGGTATTCGAGACGTTCCACCCGAACGCGGTCAAGACCGGGATGTTGTACTCGATCCCACTCATTACGACGGTCGCCCAGACGCTGCATCAGCTCCAACCGGCCTGCCTGGTGGTCGACCCGGTCATGGTGGCCACCAGCGGCGCCCGGCTGCTTCAGCCGTCCGCCATCCGCGCCTTGTGCCGCGACCTCCTGCCGCTGGCGACCCTGATTACGCCAAACCTGGACGAGGCGGCCGTCCTGCTGAATCGCCCGTTGACCGCGCCCGAAGCCCTCCGTGCGGCGGCACGCGAGCTTCACGAACGATTCGGTTGTGCCGCGCTGGTGAAAGGCGGTCATTTGCGGGAGACGAAGTTGGCGGTAGACTTCTTCTATGACGGTCGGAACGAGTTGCTGTTCGAAGCGCCGCGCATCCCGAGGGTCTCCACCCATGGCACGGGCTGCACCTACTCGGCCGCCATTGCCGGTTATGCGGCGTTGGGCTGCCGGTTGCCTTACGCGGTTGAACTCGCCAAACAGTACATCACCAACGCGATCGCCCAGTCCGCCCGGGCCGGTTCCCACAGCGTGCTGAATCACTTCTGGGAATGACCGACCATACCGCATTGCCCACCCACCGCTGGCACCAGCGAAATCTTCGCGCCAAGCTCGACAGATTCCCGGACACGTCAGGGTGCCGCGCCTGGCATCGGTTTTTCCTGCTCTTGGGGCTTGCGGTCTCCACCTCCGGGCCGGCAATGGCGCTCGAGGACGGTGCACTCGAGTTTCGCATGCCGCATCCGGTCCGCTACCGCATCGAGACCTCCAATCCGACCAGGGCGGCCACCGCCCCGAACCCGCGCTGGCTGCCAGCCGTTCAGCTGGCCTCCACGAACCAGGTCCTGCTCGGATCCCGGATCGCCGTCCAAACCGTGCCCGGCGTCGACTTCGAATCACTGGTCGAACTGAGCCCCCTGTCCATTGTCCGTCGGCTCAGCCCGGATTGGGGCATTCTGCAAGCCCCGGACGCGAGGACCGCCGTCCAGGAAGCCGCGCGATTGGCCCAATTCCCTGAGGTGCGGATCAGTTATCCGGTCATGCGTCGTGCCCTGGGGTTGCACGGACCGTATGCCGCGCGACCCAATGACACTTACTACAGCCGCCAATGGAACCTTGAGAACCGAGCGGCCGATGGCGCCCCGCTTGGGGTCGATCTCAACACCCGGGCCGCGTGGAGCTATACCCGCGGCGAGGGCGTTGCCCTGGCCGTGGTCGATGATGGCATCGATCTCGCCCATCCCGAGTTCTCCAGCCAAGCCCAGCACCCACTTCATTTCAATTTCGCCGCCGGCACCTCCAACGGTCTGCCCGTCGGCCTCTCGGACAACCACGGCACCGCCGTGGCCGGATTGGCCGCCGCGGCGTGGAACAACGACCGAGGCATGGCCGGCGTGGCGCCGGCCGTCCAGCTTGCCAGTTGGAAGATCTTTTTGGGCAACACCCTTGATGCCTCCGACGAGCAGCTCATGGACATGTTTCAATACCGCTCCGATGTCGTCGGTGTGCAAAACCATAGCTGGGGTAATTCCGGGCTCGAACAACTCGCGCCCACGCCGCTCGAAGCCCTCGGGGTCTCGAATGCCATCGCCTTCGGCCGCCAGGGTCGTGGCGTCCTCATGATCCGCTCCGGTGGCAACGGCCGCGAACAACTGAGCGATGCCAACGACGACGCCTACGCCTCCGATCCCCGCGTCGTGACGGTTGCCGCCGTGCGTCGTGACGGCCGCGCCACCAGTTACAGCACGCCGGGCGCGTGCCTGCTCGTCGCCGCCCCCGGTGGTGGCAGCGACGCGAACCTGTTCACCACCGACCGTCGGGGTTCCTCGGGATTCAATACGGGCAGTTACCCGGACGATTATGCCGATTATGTATCGTCGGCTATCGTTCAAGGCACGTCGTTCTCCGCCCCGCAGATCAGCGGCCTCGCCGCCCTGCTCCTGTCCGTGAACCCCAACCTGACCTACCGCGATGTTCAACTGATCCTCGCGCTCGCCTCCCGTCATTTCGATGAAACGGATCCCGACCTGGCCGCCAACGGCGCCGGCCTGCGGGTCAGCCACAATGCGGGCTTCGGCGTCCCCGATGCCGGTTTCGCCCTTGACCTCGCCCGCCGGTGGGTGAACCGGCCGCCGCTCACGCAACTGAGCTACCCCGCATTGCTGCAGAGTCCGATCCCCGATGACGGACTGCGAGTCTCGGTCACAGGCGACAATCCCGTGCCACAGAACCTTGCCACCATTCCGGGCACACCGAGCCTGGGCGTGCATGCGGACGCGCCGACCCTGGTGCTGCCGCTGGTGGACATCGGCCTGGCCACCCCGCCGGTGACGGTGAACCTCAGCGGCAAAGCGGCATTGATCCAGCGTGGCACCCACCTCTTTATCGACAAGATCAATGCCGCCGCCCAAGCCGGCGCTGCCTTCGCCATCATCTACAACAACGTGGACGCCACGGAACGCCTCATCATGGCCGCCACGGATTTTGCCCCGATCCCCGCGCTCTTCATCGATCAAAGCGCCGGCGAATCGCTGCGCGATCAACTGGCCCTGGATCCTTCGCTTCGGGCCCGCATGACACTCACCTCAGCCCGCCACCACTTCACGGTCACCGATACCCTGGTCTGTGAGCATGTGGGGCTCCGGGTCAGGACCACTCATGAACGCCGGGGTGATCTCCGCATCACCCTCCTTTCCCCCACCGGAACCCGCAGCGTGTTGCAGCGGATCAACAACGACAACAGCCCGGGCCCATCCGACTGGACCTACTATTCCGTTCATCACTTTCTCGAGCCCAGCCGGGGCCGCTGGCAGGTCGACCTGAGCGATGAACAGCCGCTCCAGACCGGCACGGTCACCGAACTGGAGCTCATCCTTCACGGCGTGCCCATCACCGACACCGACGGCGACGGTTTGGACGACGATTGGGAACTCACCCAGTATCAGTCCCTGAACCACGGGCCGCTTGACGATTCCGATGCCGACGGTTATTCGAACGCCTTCGAGCAGGTCCTCGGCACCAACGCCGCCACCACCGAGCCATCCTTCCAGGCCGATCTTTCTCGCTGGAGTGACGATTATCTCCGCCTGAGCTGGCCCGGCACCGCCAATGCCTACTACCAGGTCCTCGCCACCCCGCTCGCGGCTGCCGCCCCGGACCTGATGGAGACCGTTCCCGGTCGGTTCCCGGTCACCGAACTGTTCCTGCCCGTGAACAACCTCGAATCACAGAAGTTCTTCCGCGTGCAAGCTCCGTCCCCGGGCGCTGTCCGGTCAAGCCCTTGAAATCCCGGGAAAACGCGGCTGCATGAAGATTCCAATCGGGACTTTAGAACTGGGTTCCAACCTCTTTCTCTCCCCGCTCGCCGGTTATACCAACCTGCCTTTCCGGCTCGTCGTCCGCGAACTCGGCGGCCTCGGGCTTGCCACCACCGACCTCGTCAATGCCCGGTCGCTGCTCGAGCTGAAATCCAAAGCGCTCAAACTCATCGAGTCTCGACCCGCCGACCAACCTCTGGCCGTGCAACTCTTCGGCGCCGTTCCCGAGGAAATGCGCGACGCGGCCGCCTTGCTCGAGTCCCGAGGCGTCGCCGCCATCGACATCAACATGGGTTGCCCGGTCCGCAAGGTCTGCCGCGTCGGTGGCGGCTCGGCCATGATGACCGAGTACACCCGCACCCAGCGGCTCGTCGCGGGCATGGTCGACGCCGTTCGTATCCCGGTCACCGCCAAAATGCGGCTCGGATGGGATGACGAGAATCTGACGGCCCCGGACCTGGCCCGCGCGCTTGAGGACGTTGGCATCGCGGCGGTGTTCGTTCATGGCCGGACACGGGAGCAAGGGTTCGGCGGCAGAGTCAACCTGGCGGGCATCCGGGCCGTTGTCCAGGCGGCGCGCCGCATTCCCGTGATTGGCAACGGCGACGTCACCACGCCGGAGGCGGCGAAACAGATGTTCGAAGAGACCGGTTGCGCCGGCGTCAGCATCGGCCGGGGCGCCTTCTACAACCCCTGGATCTTCCGGCACACCCTCGATTTCCTCGCCACCGGCCAGTCACCCCCGGAACCGGGTTTCGAGGAGCGCGTTCGGATCATGCGCCGGCATCTGGTTTTCATGGTGGAGGTCTTTGGCGAAACCCACGGCTGCCGGATGTTCCGCAAGGTCGCCCCCTGGTATGCCCGCCGCTTCGGACCCTGTCACCCCTTCAACCGACGCGTGGTTCTCCTCTCATCGGTTGGAGAATTCGAAGAGATCCTGGCTGAGTACCGGGAGTGGCGAAGGCAGTTCTGCGACGATCATGGCGAACTGCTGCCCAGGTTCCAACCCGCCCCGCTCGTGGCCTCCTTTATGTCGCAGTATACCCCCGTCCTGCCCGGCGCCATCCCGGTTCCCAAAGGCCCGGTGGAAATCTGGTAACCCTCAGGGATCGAGTGTCACCTTCGACCAGTCCAACCCGTGCCGGGCGGCGAAAGCGGCAAAGGCTTTTTGGTATTCCTGTAACACGGTGCGCACCACTCCGGAATCGTCCGCCCGCCCAAACTCCGGGTCGCGGTCCGGGATCAGGTCGAACTGCCGGTGGGCATAAACCAGGGCAAACGTCGCGCCCGCGACCGCCGCATACGGTATCTCTTCATCCGCGCCCTCGGCAAAATCCTCGACGACATCCGCCAGGAACTCCAACTGATCCACCAGATGCGGATACGGCGGCGCATTGATCTGCGTGAACTCAACCTTCAGGAACGGGAGCTTCTTGTGCACCCCCTTCAGAATGAGCGGTGTGATCTGCGAGGCGCCCCGGCGCACAAACATGGCCATTTCAGACATGGCCACACTCTGACCGAACCCGAATGACCTGACAAGCTCGCTCTCGGCGCGCAGCCGACGGAGCTCGGGATTCGCAATCGCTTTTCGTGCCGACCACCCCAACCAGGTCACACGATCTCGACTGGGCACTTCGGCACCGCCTCGAGAAACGCCCGCCCATACCGCTTCGTCAATACCCGGTTGTCCAGCACCACCACGATCCCTTGGTCCGACTTCGTCCGGATTAACCGGCCGATCCCCTGACGGAATTTCAAGACCGCCTCCGGCAAAGAAAAATCGGCAAACGAATTGCCCCCCCGCGCTTCGATCGCCTCGACCCGCGCCTCGATCAACGGATGATCCGGCACCGCGAACGGCAACCGCGTGATGATCACATTCGACAACGCCTCTCCCGGCACGTCCACCCCCTGCCAGAAACTATCCGTGCCAAACAACACCGAATCCACATCCTCCTTGAACCGCTCCAGCATCGTCGATCGCGGCATCCCCGTCCCCTGCACATAACATTCCAGCCTTTCCCGGTCGAAGAACGGCTCCATCCGCTCCGCCAACTCCAGCATCAACTTGAAATTCGTGAACAACACGAACGCCTTCCCGTGCGTTTGCCGCACAAAATGCTCAATCCAGTGCGCCAACGCGTCGCGGTAACCCTGCTCCCGCGGATCCGGCATCTTCGCCACCACATAAAGCCGCATCTGCCGCTCATAGTCGAACGGCGAACCCGCCTGCAACAACCTCGCCTCCTCCGCCCCCACCCGACGCGCAAAATAACTCAAACCCGATCCCACCCCTTTGGCCGGAGACTTGGCCGGCCGCGACCGCGCCCCGGCCGAGCCCCGCTCTTCATTCGAACCCGCCACCGTTGCCGCCCGCCCCGCTTCCGACGAGGTGGACAGCGTTGCGCTGGTCAGAATCACCGAGGTGTCAGCGCCGAACAACCGCCGGCGCAGGAAGGCCGCCACGTCCACCGGCGCCGCGTTCAGGCTGAGGTTCCGCTGCGCGCGCCCGGTCCGTTCGACCCAATACACGGAGTCGTGGGCGCTCTGGCTCAGGAACAAGGCCAGGTCCTCCCGCAACTCGACTAATCGACGGTTGCACTCAAGTAACTCCTGCCCGGTATCCTTGTCCTCGGTGGTTTTGATCAATTCGCTGATCTCTTCCCGCAACCGCTGCAAGGGCAGCGTGAGCGTGTCGGCCGCCAGATCCGGACGCCGGACCCGCAACTCCGTCCACGCCCGGGCCGGCGGGTCGGACACGCCCTCGGTGGCCGCCGGCTTCCGGCTCCGGGATTGCTGCCGGTGGATCTCGTCGCAAGCTCCCTCAACCGACTCGAAGAAACCGTCCGCGGCCGACAGTAGATCCGCTACCAACCGCACGGTCGATCCCTTGCGCAAAGTCGCCAGAAGTCCCTTCTCGGTTCGCGGATTCCAGAGCCGATGCAACGTGTAGCGCACTTGGGCGCTCGAAACCCGGCAGCCGATATGCCGCGCGGCCACGCTCTCCAACTGGTGCGCTTCGTCGAAGATCACGAAGTCATTCTTGAACAGGATCCCGCCCTCGGCCGACTCCTCGATCCCCCCGAGCAGGGTGAAGAAGAGCGTGTGGTTCAAAACCAGCACGTCCGCCGACAGGATCCGCTGCCGTGCCCGCTGGAAGAAACAGGCCCCATGCGCCTGGCTGAACTCGGAGGCCGGGCCGCACAGTTTCGGCGAACATAAACCGCGCTCGGAACAGACATGCTGCCAGACCTTCGGATCCGGTTCCGCGTCGAAATCCGAGAGGCTCCCGTCGGTGGTCTTCTTGGACCACTCGTAGATCCGCTTGAGTTCGTTCGTCTCGGGCGAGGTGAACAGGCTGTCGGCCTGCTCCATGGCCTTGCGCAACCGCCGGGTGCACAGGTAATTCTGCCGCCCCTTGAGCATGGTAAAAGCGAACCGCACCGGCAGAATCCGCTCGAGCATCGGCAGATCCTTCTCCGTCAGCTGTTCCTGCAAATTGATCGTGTGGGTCGAAACCACCGCCTTTTGACGATGCGCCACAGCGTGCAGAATCGCCGGAATCAAATACGCCAGGCTCTTGCCCACCCCGGTCCCGGCCTCCACCGCCAGGTGCTCCTTCCGCGCCAGCGCCCGCGCCACCGCCATCGCCATCTCCTGCTGCTGCGGGCGATACTCGAAGTTGCTCGCCCGCGAGAGCAAACCCTCCGGCGAAAAGATCGATTCCACCTGCCCCATCGCGTCGGCGGGAACACCTGCAGCCTGTGGATCAACCTCCCGGATCATGCTCGAGTTGGGCGCGGGATTCGCCCGCCCTGGCGCGTATCCTGCCCGCAAGCCCGCGGGCGTGTCAATCCCGGGTCATTTCGCATGCCCAACCTCAACCTGGCCTTTGCCCCGCCCGAGCAACACCCGCCGCGTGGGCACATAACCCCCCACAAATTCCCGGCGGAACTCGCTGAACGTGCCCCGCGTCAGGTGCGCGCGGATCTCCCGCATCACCCGGAGATAAAGATGGCTGTTGTGCACGCTGACCATCCTCAAGCCCAGGATCTCATTCACGTTCAGCAAATGCCTGAGATAGGCGCGCGTGAAATTCCGGCAGGCATAGCAGTCGCAATCCTCCTCGATGGGCCGGAAATCCGACTTGTTGAACCCGGCCTTGATGCTGACCGTGCCCCGGCGGGTGAAGGCCGTGCCGTTCCGTGCCACCCGCGTCGGCAGCACACAGTCGAACATGTCCACTCCGCGGGCCACCAGCTCAACCAACTGCGCCGGGGTTCCCAGCCCCATCGCATAACGCGGCTGGTCGGCGGGCAAAAAGGGCTCGGTCATCTCGACGGCTCGGTAGATCTCGGCCTCCGGTTCGCCCACGCTCACGCCCCCGATCGCATACCCGTCGAATCCCAGTTTCACGATGGCCCGGGCGCATTCCTCCCGCAGCGCGGCATCCGTTCCTCCTTGGACGATTCCGAAAACCAGTTGCCCGGCGCCCCGCGGCTGTTCACGGCACTCGCCGGCCCAGCGGATGGTGCGATCGACCGCCGCCCGGCGTTCCTTGGCCGTGGCGGTATGCGGCGGACAATCGTCGAATGTCATCGCGATGTCCGACCCCAATTCCCGCTGGATCGACATCGCTTCCTTCGGGCCCAGAAACAGGAGCGACCCGTCCAGGTGCGACCGGAACTCGACGCCGTGTGCCCGGATCTTGCGGATCTTGGCCAGGCTGAACACCTGGAACCCGCCGCTGTCGGTGAGGATGGGCATCGTCCAATTCATGAACCGATGCAACCCCCCCGCCTGGTTGAGAATCTCCATCCCGGGGCGGATGGAGAGATGATAGGTGTTGCCGAGAATGATCTGGGTGCCCATCTCCAGCAGCTCGCGGGGATCCAGCGCCTTCACACTCGCCTGGGTTCCCACCGGCATGAACACCGGCGTCTCGATCGCACCATGCCCGGTCCGCAACCGCCCCAACCGCGCCTTTGACCCCGGATCCCGCTTTAACAGCTCGAACATCCCTGTGATTTACGACACCGGGTCCAGGAGGGAAACAGAATTAACTGCTGATGACGCACCGGAGGAGACGGGTTGCCATAAAACCGCCGCCACCACCACTCCGCAATCGGCCCGCGCCCCGATCGGCTCCGCTGCGCCCGGCGGTTACCGTCTCCGAATGCTGCTGCGCTCCGCCATCCAGAGCACATCCAGGTTGTTCGCGGAGGGGACGTTCAATGGCAGCGTGTCCGTATTCCTCACCGGAACCACCGTCCGCCCGTCCACCCACTTCCGAATTTCAGCATGGCCATCGGCAAACGAAAAGCCGCAGGCCCCGTTGTGGTAACTCGCCGGGTAATCGATGATTCTCGCAGCCGCCAGGTTGTTCGCCTCAACCATCTGCACCGCGAAGGCTGCGTCATTGATGCTGTCCGGGTGCTCGTCAACCAGCACCCAAACCATCGTGGGACTTTGCGCGCTCATCTCGGACTCCTTCGCATAGGTAAAATACTCCGAGGCCGGCAGCCAATCGCCATTCGCAAAGGTCTGGCTCATCGAATTGCTTCGAATCCGCGGCCGCCGGACACCGCCCACCTGCACCTGGGTCTTGTCCGCCGGACACTTGAAGATCTCCGGTGTCTGCCCCGCATAACTCCAAAGCGGGCTCTTGATCATGTCATTGGTGATGCTCCAATTCGCCGGGGCGTCGGTGTAATTCAGCGTGCCCGTGAACCAAACGGGTCGGCGCAACGGGTTGGGATCCAATCCCAGCGCGGCCACCAGCACTCCGTTGTTATCATCGGCGTAAAACTTCCAGGCCAGCATCAGTTGCCTGAGATTGTTCATGCACAGGATGCCCTGGGCTTTGGCTTTCGCTTTGGAGAGTGCCGGCAAAAGCATGCCGGCCAGGATCGCGATGATCGCAATCACCACCAGCAGCTCAATCAGGGTAAAGCCCGATCGCCGACAAGTCCGACCGGTCACGCTTTCGAGGGAAGTTGTCTTCATGGTGCACAAGAAGGGTTTGAGTGATTGATCCCCAGCCTATTCCCGCCGATCATCCCGGTCAACTGTCCCTTCCGCCGCACAGCCTACGCGTCCATATCGCTCCAGCGACGAGCCATGCGGCCAAAGATCCACAGGGCCAGCGCCGAAATAAGCCCGATGACCGCAAAGGGAATCCAAACATACAGATGCGGCGAATAGGTTTCCCAAAGCAGCCGGGTCGCCGCCGCCGCTTCCAGCCCCGTCACTTCCTGCAGCTTGAGCATCGCCTCGGTCCGGCTCACCCCGAGCGCCGTTTCCAGCGTCGTCACCTGCCCGTCCCATGCCTTGTCCGCTCCAAACGGCGTGTGCTGGGCCAGGTATTTCAGCGCCAGGACCGCTTTTTCGCCGAAGTGCCCGTAAACGTAGCCGGCCACCTTTGACCCGATGTAAACGCCGATGCCCACCGGGATATTCACGTATCCGAGGTAAAGCCCCTTCTTGCCCGGCGGCGCGATCAAGCCCAGATACTCGTTCTTCTTCGGACCGGTCGTCATCTCTCCGATGGAGAAGAACAGAATCCCCAACACCAGGATCCAGGCGCTGGCGGTCAAGCCCGCCACCAGAATTCCGACGATGGCCATCAGCATCCCAATCAACATCGCCGACAATGTTCGCATCCTGCGCGTGATCCACGCGGCGGGAATCACCCCGATGATGATAAACAACGAATTGAAACTCAGCAGCACCTGCTGCGGGATCATCGGCCCGCGCGGCGTTTGCTCGACCAACGCCCGATACACCATGTCCGGCATCCAACTCAACCCCGCCGCCAGCGGTCCGCTGTCGATCCAGTCGGCGATGAAATTAGGCTGGAGATCCCAGAGCTGATACATCATCAACCAAAATCCCGACATGATCAGCAGCCAGGCCACCAACCGCGGCTCGAGAATGTTCACGATCGTCCGCCTCAACACCTGCAGCGGCGATTCCGTCTTCGAAGCCCCCGAAGGCACGTCGTCGAACGTGAACAACAAAAGCAGATTCAAAGAGCTGAACGCGGCCGACGCGATGAACAAGTTGCGCCAGGCTTCCTTGGAATTGACCTCGGCGTAAAACGGCCCCGGCAAAAACACGCTCAACCCCAACAGGATCGTCGGCAGATAATGACCGACAAACGCCCCGACATTCACCACCCAGTAGAAAATCCCCCAGCCCACCGATGAATTCGCTTTGGTCAGATTCTGCGCGAGCGATCCCTGCAAGCTCGGCTTGAAAAACGCCGTGCCGGTCGCCAGCGTCATGATCCCAAGAAAAAACGCCCCGTAATTGCCGATCCACGATACGTCCCGCAAAAACGCCACCATCAGGTAGCCGGTCATCATCAGCCCGATCGAAATCGCCAGGCTCCGCTTGTAGCCGAACCGATCCGCAAATCCGCCGGTCACAATCGGCAACAACGACTGAAACGCCGCCCACCAGGCGTAAATCGTCCCCTTGTCCGCCGCCGTCAAATGCAGCCCCCCCGGGTTGTCCGCCTGCATGATGTAAATCGGCGCCATCACCCGGAGGTTGTAGAACGCCAGCCGCTCCCACATCTCGATCGTGTTCAGCGTCCAGAAGGTGCGCCCGAATCGACCCGGAGTGACGGCACCCCCAACCGCGGCCGACCCCGGCCTGGTGGCGGACGACGACGGAAGTCCCGCTGGCGGCGGCGGAGGAGGGTTCAAGCGAACACGATCCTTGAGCGTTCGGCTAGGTGCCGCGCACCACCAGCACCTGGACATCACCTCGCCCGGCGGATACCACATCCACCGACGCCGTTCCCACCCTCACCACGGTGGCCTGTCGAATGAAAAACCATCGGCGGCTGGTCGCCGACGTCCATAACGCCACCGCTGCGCCAGCTCCGCTCCCGAACATGGTTGGCCCCAGGTCCCGGCCGCCGCCCGCCAGGAAATGCCGCAATTCCTCCGGTCGCGGCAGGCGCCAATCTGCATATCCGCCGAGTCGGCATTGGCTGGCGTAACCTTCGGCCGAACTGTGGGGTCCGGGGGGCCCCACCTTCGCCGCCCACATGAGGTCCATCTGGGTGTCGATCAAGGTTCCGTTTCTCACACCGGCGAACCGTTGGCCCGCCTCGAGAGCGGTGGTCACCGCTGCCTGTTCCTCGGCCGAAGCCGCCACCCGGATCGGCATGAGGTCGACTTTCGGTTTCGCCGGTCGCTTGTCCGGTGCGGCTTTCACGGCAGGAACCGGCGCCGGCGCCGGCGCGGGCTTTACGATGGTCTTGGGTGGTGCCGCCGGAGGAACGGGCGCGGGGGCTGCCGGAACCGGCTTGGGTGTCGCGCTGACCGTCGGCTGCGGAACGGGCTCGCGGGCCGGGGCAACCGGCGGGGCGCTCGGAGTCGGCACCGCGGGCCTGGCTTCCACTTTGCCGGCTTTGCGCGACTGTTCCTGGACTTCGGTGGCCAGGCTGCTGGCCAACCGCGCCAGTTTCGTTGCCAGCTTCCGGCAGGCTGCCACGCGTTCGCCTTCGGCCCCGGCGCCCACGGCGGACCGACATTCGAGCGCAACCGCCTCCATCTGCGGAAGTCGTGACACTTTGGCGTCACTTTCCAAAATCGTTGCAGCCTGTTGCAGTGCCTCATTGGCTTTG
>JAHDYP010000065.1 GCA_023383055.1 Verrucomicrobiota bacterium
GGTTGCCACCCAGGATGTTCATCAAGGTCGATTTGCCGGCGCCGTTCTCGCCCAACAACACATGCACCTCCCCCGCGCGAAGATCGAAATCCACTTCCTGAAGCGCCCGCACCCCGGGAAAGGACTTGCTCATTCCCCGCATCTCGAGGAGCAAAGGCGCGCTCATGGACCGCTTAAGCTAGGGATCTGTCATCCCGATGACAAGACCGGCGTTGGAGTTGGGGGCAGTTGCAGTTGGTACAGTTGAGAGTTGGGTGAGTCGAGCGTCGAGTGACCGCACTCACCCCGAAGCTGTGGACTGCGGCGGGAAGCGCGGCGCCACGCCGCTTTGGTTGTCGTTAAAGACGGCCAACCATCAACCATCGACCTCCCCGCGTCGCTCAGCCCTCAACTCAAGCTGCTCTCAACCGTTCCCTCAAAACGGTATCCGGCACGATGAACCGTGCGGATCCAGCGCGGTTCCTCCGCATCATCGCCAAGCTTGGTCCGCAGCGTGGCGATGTGCCGGTCCACCGTCCGCGTCGTGGGGAATGCCGTGTAACCCCAGACCGCATCGAGAAAACGCTCGCGCGAGATCACCTCGCCCGGACGCTCGAGCAGCAGCCGCAAGATCTCGAACTCCTTCGCCGTGAGCGCAACCGGCTCCGTCCCGCGCCAGGCCCGGCGCTGGGCGAAATCGATCCGCACCTCGCCGAACCGGACGCTGCCGATGAGCGTTTCCTTTCGATCAGTCCGCCGCAGCAACGCCCGCACGCGCGCCAGCAATTCCTCGCGGCTGAACGGTTTGACCAGGTAATCGTCGGCGCCCGCGTCAAGCCCGCGCACTCGATCCTCAACCGTACCCTTCGCCGTCAGCATCAGGACCGGCACCGGTCGCGCCAGGCGACGCAGCTCGGCGCAGACCGCCAGCCCGTCGAGCCGCGGCATCATGATGTCCAACACGATCAGGTCCGGCTTCTCGCGCAACGCCAACTCCAGCGCCACCGCGCCATCCTCCGCCAGCAGCACGCGATAGCCCTGGCGTTCGAGACAATCGTGGAGCACGATGCGCATCGGGCGTTCATCCTCCACCACCAGGATCCGCGGCAGCGGTCGATGCTCGGCACCCGTATGATCGATCTCGGTCATGACTGGTCCCTTCCCGCCACCGGCAATTCCACGATGAACCGGCTGCCGTTTCCCGGCTGGCTTTCGACTCGGACGCTGCCGCCGTGCGCTTCGGCGATGTATTGCACTATGGCCAGGCCCAACCCGATGCCTTGGGTCTCCCGGCGCAATTCGGTGCCGCGCCGATAAAACCGTTGGAAGATCAACCGCTGTTCCGCTTCCGGAATCCCCGGGCCCTGGTCGCGCACCGTGAGCCGGACCGGCGGCGTGCCGTTGGATTGTCCAGCTGGGATCGACGCGGGTGCGGGGTCGGGATAGGCCAGCGCAACCTCCACCGCAGCCCCGGCCGGGGAATGTTTGATCGCGTTGTCAACCAGGTTGACAAGCACTTGCTGGATCGCGGCGGCATCCAGCACGAGCTCGAATGGCGCGCCCTCGACCCGGTGTTCGAGTGTGACCTTGCGGTCCGCCGCGTAACTGCGCATCACGTGCATCGTCTCCTCCACGACCCGTCCCAGGTCCACCGGTTCGAACCGGTATTGTTTGCGGCCCTGTTCGTGCCGCGAGAAATCGAGCACGTTCTCGATCAAGGCCGAGAGCCTCCGGCATTCCTGCAGAATGTAACCGTGGTATTCCCCGGCCTTCGCCGGATCCGACGGCCCGCGGTCCACCAACTCCTCCGCCATCAGCCGCACCGACGCGATCGGCGCCCGCATCTCGTGCGAGACGCTCGAAACAAAGTTGCTCTTCAGTTCGGTCAACCGCTGTTGCTCGCTGAACCCGCGCCACGCCGCCGTGGCCCCGCCCAGCACCGACACCACCGACACGGCAATCAATGAGCCAAACCACCAGGTCCGCTTCCGTTGCCGCGCGTAGAGCGTATCCGGATCGAACAACCAGATGGTTGCCGTCAGTTCCGGGGTCGTGGGGCTGCGGAGCGGAACCGTGCGGGACGCGAGCCGGGTTTCCGCCGGCCCGGACGAGGTCATCCTCCGTCCGCCCACTTCGATCCCGCAGGCGAATTCCGCCGGGATGGATACGGCATGAAGCGCCCGTTGCACCTGCGTGCGCAGCGCTTCCTCCGGCCAGGCCAGCCACCAGGTGCCGTTGGCCGCCGGTTGGCGCAGAATCAGGAAGTCGCGGCTGTTGAACTTGACCCAGCCGGACTCGGCCCGGCGATCGTCCGCGGGCAAATCGAACCACGTCCCGCGCAGGAGTTCGAAGAGCCCACGGGCCTGTTGGTGGGCATCCCAGTAATTCGTCCATGCGTACACCATGTTGTGCAATCTCATCCATGAACCCGCGGGCGGCGGCCATGGGGGGATCGACTCGGACGCGATGCCGGCTTGCAGGGCTTCATTCCCGAACTGGCCAACCCATTCGAGAATCGACTCCGAGACCGGACCGGGATCGAGTACGGCTTGCGCGCAGAGCCAGTCCAAATGCTGCTCAAACTCGGCCGGCGGCGCGGACCGGGCGTCCACGAGGCGTAACGCGCGCCATTCCGCCAACAGCCGCAACGGCAAGCCGGACTCGGTCTTGACCCGGCCGAACTTCCGGCGGATTTCGTCCAGTTGATCGGTCGTTCGATCCCGCTGCCCCGCGCGCAAGGCCAACTCGAAAAGATGAAAGCGCGCCAGCGCCTCGAATCGCTCCGGCGGTTGCCGTTCGAGCAGGGCTTCGAATTGTGACATGGCCGACGTGGGATCGCCTCCAGCAAACAGTTCGTGGCGTGCGGCAGTCCATAGGTGCAACTGGTCCGAGTCCAGCCGGTCGAGTTCAAGCGGTTCGGGCATCGGCCAGCGCGGGGGGAGCGGAAACGCAAGTTGGCCCGCGTCATCGAGCAGCATCGCGATGATTCCGTCGATCGCCGCGCCGAGAACCGGATCGTCTTGCGGCGCGAAGATCGAAGGAGCCGGCGGACCGGGCATTCGGAGGTCCAACGTGAAAGCCGCCGGCAGGACATGCTGGACCAGTTCCGCCACAATCTTCTCGGCTTGCTCCGCCGCCTGGTGCCTAACCAGCAACCGATCCTGGCGCAGCGAAACAAACCCGAACCCGGCCATCGCCAATGCCGGCAGCACAATGAGCAATCCGCGCCACAGGAAACGCTGTTGCTTTCCCGCGACCGGCGGTGTGCCCTTGCCCGTCATCATGTTAGACTGCGGCTCTGCCGGAACTTTGTCTTCAACTTTGTCGGGAACCGCGGATGGTCCCCAATGATCAACCATCATGCCCACCCAAACCCGAACGATGGGCATGCGATGAGGTTGCCTGCGACACCCCATCTTTTACCCCGGATCTGTTACCATTTTCTCCGTTTCCCAGGCTCACGAATGACCGCAGCCCTCTGGAGTGCGCCGGCAGAGCGCCAGCGGCGACGGCGCTTTCACTTCCTTCCGTAACCCATTGCATCGCTGATTTCCTCTCCACAATCCCAGCCAAAGCGGTGTCGCCCTTCGGTTGCCACCGCACTCCAGGACTAGGGTTCACTTCGTCCTCAAGGTGAAACTCGACACTCCGGCTTCCTGGCACGCCTCGATCACCGACATGACGCGACTGAACTCCACCTCCTCGTTAGTGTGAATCGCGACGGTTGTGCGAGAGCGGAGCTCCTCGGGTCGCTCCTTGAGTTTGGCGGTTAGCTGATTCACGTCGAGTGGTTCACCGTCGAGCATCAAGGTTCCATCCCGAGTGATCGTGATCGAGGTTACGGTCGGCCCATCAACTTCCCGGGACCGTTCCAGCCGCATCTCACCCACTCCATACCGCCTCCGCAACATATCAGATGCTTGCGGCGCGACCGACTGCTGCTCGCCCCGCCCCTGTTGCACACTGCCATCGGCCAGCGCCACGTGACCGTGGATCGGACAGCGGAACAGCACGGTTTGAGGATAGTCTTCCCGGGCCGACGCGCCCGAATACTCGTAGCTCATGTGAGCCGCGGGGTCGAACTCACCCCAGGACGGCGCCGGCGAGTGACTCGGGTCCGCGGGACACACAAGCACTTTGGTCACCGAAACCTCGTTGCTCATCACGCCCACCGCGGACGGAAAGACGTCCCCATGGTCGGTCGCATAGACGCGCGCGGCCAAACCGAGTTGCTTGAGGTTGTTGACACACGCGATCCGCTTTGCCTCGTCCTGCACCACTTCGGCAACGGTGCGACCCCCCGCCTCCTGAGTTGGCCCCCCGACTCGCCCGGGCACAAGCCCGTAACGCTGCAACATGAGTTTCTCGAAGTAGGCCGCGTCCTTCGGCGCAACATCACCCGGCGTCGATACCGCCCCGGATTGCTCAGGTTGCGGCGTCGTCCCCGGCCGCCGTGCAGCCAAAATCCCGTAGCGCTCCGACATCTCTTTATCCACATACCCGGCACCCTCTTCCGTGGTGTTCGTCGTGGCAACGCCCGTCCCCGGCATTCTTCCGGCTCCCATGCCACCGCCCGCGAAACCGCCTGACCTTCGGCCGCCGCCGCCAAAGCCCCCGCCTCCCCCAACGGCGCCACCGCCCATTCCGCCTCCCCCTCCCCCGAAACCTCCGCCAGTCGAGCCAACGAATCTCGGCCCGTCGCTGAACAACAAGTTGTGGCTGAGCTCGGTCAACCGGACCAGGTCGGGAAACTCGCGGAGGATCCGCGCGTATTGAACCTTGGCCTCCTCGAGTGCGCCCATTTTGCGGTAGACTTCGCCCAACCGGAAGATGGCGTTGGCGGCCCCTTCGCGCTGACGGTCGAATTCCTGGATGGCTTGGCGATACGCGGCCGCCGCCGCGGCGAGATCATGCTCGCCTTCTTCGCTGAGCAGCCCGGCGGCGAAACCGCTTCCAGCGGACGGTTGAGTGGCACTGGCGGCGGGGATGGTAGTTTGCCCAAATCCCTGGGCGTGACATTGAATCAGCGTGGCGACGACCAGGCTGACGACAAGAATCGTTTTCATGGCTGGAATCGTTCTGTTCACAATGCTCACGCTACCACCACCCGCCCTCGAGAGTGTTACCGCGTTGTAACTTCCATCTCGAATTCCGCCCATCACCCCGCAATCCAAGGCAAACCACCCTCGATTTCCGATTTCCACCCTGCCTGCTTCGACGACCCAACCCCAACCCGACCCTCGAACCGAACCAACCCGACGTCCCGAATACAATTCGCCTATGCGACAAGGATTCGGGACGTGGTTTTTTTGCCCATTTCTTTGTATTTCCTTTTACCTACTTCTCAGGTTGCTTCCAAAGTCGCCGGATTTCAGCCAGCGCCCGCTTGCGGCCATTCCAGGCTTTGGGACCCAGATAGCCCTTCGGGCAAAGGCATTTCGGCAGCAGAGGATCGAGTTCGATGGCCGCCAGCCACGCCGACTGCTCCTTACGGAGCCATGCCTGAATGGCTCGACGCGCGGAATCGTCGTGGGTTTCGCGGGTGGGAAGCTCCTTCAACACGGCAAGGTACCGGGTGTAAACCTCATTGATCCCGGGAAAATCCCATGCGCCGGCGGCAATCTCCGCGTCCGATTCGCCTCCGCACGGATGCGCTTCCAGGAAAAGCAGGGATTCGACATCGACCTTCGCGCCTTGGAGCAGTTGACGCTCCTCGTTCATCGGATCGGGCGATATCCACACACTGTTCTGGAGATAGCCGAAGTGTCGGGCGCGCAAATGCCGTCGCAACTGGCAGCGGGCGCTGTTGTGCCTGGTTGGGACGTCGAAGACGACCAGGCGCCAGCGCCGATCCCATCGCCGCGCCCAACACGCTTCCGGGTCGCGGCCTCCGAGGGCATGCAGGCGGCCCGCTTCGGTGAGCTGCAGGATGCGTTCGGGCGACGAGGTGGGTGAGCGTTCGAGAAACCGGCGGCGTTCGAGTTCGTGCAGGCGGCGCAGCAATCCCCTCCGACTGGCCCAGGTTTCGAAGTTGTCGAGCAGGTTGTTCCAAGTGGGATTCAGGATGGTGTCGACCATCCAGAGCACTTCGTAGAGAAACTCCTCCTTTAGCAGTTTCACGATCGAATCCTGAACCAAGCCGAGAGAAAAAGCACGTCCCGATTTCATGTCGCATATGCGACATGAAATCGGGACGTGAGGAACCGGGGGGGGCGGGCGATGCGGGGGCGCGTTTTTCCTTTGACGGAGGCGCAGCCGGGCTACACTCGAGGCCGAAACTCCGGGCGCAAGCGCGAAGCGCTTTGCGGGCCCGCAGGATTCGGAATGTCTGCCAACGATTGAGGAAGCAACAGCCTATGCGATTCACCGCGACCATGCTCATGTCCCTCGGATTCGCCCTGTCGGCCGGCCCGCTGACGGGACAAACCCTGCCCCACGTGCGGACCCTGTCCGGGTTCGCGGCGCCGGAAGGCGTCGTCGTGGATCCCGCCACCGGGATGGCCTACGTGTCGAACATGGCTTCACCGCCGGAGACTTTCTGGAAGGACACCGGCAAGGGGTTCATCTCGCGACTCCGGCCGGATGGCACTCTGGACGCCCTCCGGTGGGTCGAGAGCACGGACGCCTTTGTGCTGAACCAACCCAAAGGGATGGCCATCCAGGACGGGAAGCTGTACGTGGCGGACAACACCCGTGTGCTGGTCATTTCGCTGGCGTCCGCTCGACCGCTGGCGGCGCTGAAGGTGGCTGGCGCCCAGCAACTGAATGACCTGGCCGCCGATGGCCAGCACGTGTATGTGTCCGACACGGCCACCGGGAAGATCCTGCGGCTGGACCTGGGCGCCCAAGGCCGGCACGAGACGGTGGGAGAGATCGAGGGGATCAACGGAATCACATTCCGACAAGGCGGGTTCTATGCGGTTTCGTGGACTCTCCACGAAATCTACGAATTGTCCCTGACGGGCGCGCACGGGCCCAAGGCCTTTGGTTTGAGCCAACAATTCACCAACCTGGACGGGATCGAGGTCATGCCGGACGGATCGTTCATCGTGTCGGATTACATGGGCCGGAAAGTCGCCGCCGTGTCCGCCGACCGTCGGCAGGTCAAGACCCTGTATGAACTGACCACGCCCGCCGACATCGGGATCGATCACGAGCGGAAGCGGCTTTACGTGCCGCAGCTCGAGTCGGACACGGTGGTGATTCTTTCGCTGTCGGCCCGGTAGGCGCCCGCCACCGTGCCGCAACTCACGCAAAGGCGCCAAGCGCGCCAAGGGTGAGACCGTCCCCCTTGCACAGCTCCGCGGGCTTTGCGGGAGAAGGGGCGGGCGAAGCCTGACCCGAGCGACAAAATGAGAACGGCTTGAACCGCCGTGCTTCACCTTGACCGGTCCCGGGGGTTTGGGCAACCTGCCACGGCGCGAAGAAGCGAATCCGATTCGGTTGAATAGAGTTCCGTATGACCAAGATCCTTTGTATGGGGGCGGGGTTGGTGGGTGGGCCGACGATGGCCATGATCGCCAGGAAAAACCCGGCGGTTCAGGTGACGGTGGTGGACATCAACCGGAAGCGCATCGACGCGTGGAACTCGGATCATTTGCCGATCTACGAGCCGGGTCTGGACGAAGTTGTCAAGGAGGCGCGCGGTCGCAACCTGTTTTTTTCCACGGACGTGGAGCAGGGCATTCGGGAGGCCGACATCATATTTGTGAGCGTCAATACGCCGACGAAGACGTTCGGGCATGGCGCCGGGTGCGCCGCCGACCTGCAGTATTGGGAGAAGTGCGCGCGCCAGATTCTGGAGATCTCGACATCGGACAAGATCGTGGTTGAGAAGAGCACGCTGCCGGTGCGCACGGCCGCCGCCATGGAACGGATTCTGCACAGCGGCAAGAAGGGCGTCCGCTTCGAGGTCCTTTCGAATCCGGAGTTCCTGGCCGAAGGCACGGCGATTGCCGACCTGGACAAGCCCGATCGCATACTGATCGGCGGGCATCCGACACCGGAAGGGCAACGGGCGGTGCGGAAGCTCGTCGAGCTATATGGCGCGTGGGTGCCAAAGGAGAAGATCCTGACCACGAACCTCTGGTCGAGCGAACTGTCCAAGCTGACCGCCAACGCCTTTCTGGCCCAGCGGGTCAGTTCCATCAACAGCATCTCCGCGTTGTGCGAGGCCACCGACGCCGACATCGGCGAAGTGGCGCGGGCGATCGGCACCGACAGCCGGATTGGCCCGAAGTTTCTGAAAGCCAGCGTCGGCTTTGGCGGTTCCTGCTTCAAGAAAGACATCCTGAACCTGGTTTACCTGTGCGAAGGCTACGGCCTGCATGAAGTGGCCGAATACTGGCGGCAGGTGGTCAGGATGAACGAGTATCAGGAACGACGGTTTGTGGCCCGCATGCTGAAGGAGATGTTCAACACCATCGCCGGCAAACGCATCGCCCTGTTCGGGTTCGCGTTCAAGGCCGACACGGGCGACACGCGCGAAAGCCCGGCCATTCTGGTCGCCCGGGAACTGCTGGAAGAGAATGCCGACCTGGTCATCACCGACCCGCAGGCGCTGGAGCACGCCCGACTCGATCTGGCGGACGGGATCGACCGCGTGACGTTCGAGTCGGATCCCTACCAGGCGGCCCGGGGCGCCCACGCCGTGGCCCTGTTAACGGAGTGGAGAGAGTATCGGACGCTCGACTACCAGCGGATCTTCGACGGCATGGTGCAGCCGGCGTTTCTGTTCGACGGCCGGAACCATCTCGATCACGCTAAGCTCCACGCCATCGGCTTCAATGTGTATTCCATCGGCAAAGCCGCTTTGAAACATTTCTAGCCCGATGCTTTGAGTCGGCGTGGCCGCAGGCGTCAACGCAGGGGCGGCTCGTCTCAATCAACCACCTTGACCACACCGCGATATCCATCCTCCCGTGACATTTCCCGGCCCCGATGATCTGCCCCGATGAACCCTGACCACGCCACCGACCCATTGCGCGCCGCCATTCCGATCCTGGAAGCGGCGGCCGCCAACCGCTCTCTCCTCGCCGGGCTTTCCCCCGAGGAATACACCCGTTTGCTCAGGGCCGCGGGGGAGGTGTTCCTGCCCAACCCCAAAGAGAAGCGCCGATTCATCAAGGCCAGGATCCGCCAGCACAAGGCGGAGCGACAGCGGCGGGAGCAGCAGGTGCTCGACCGGACCGGCATTCGGGAAATGCGCCGCCGCGCCGTGTTCACCACGCCGAACCCCCTGCCCGCACCCGCGCTCGAGCCGCACGAGATCGAACACGACCCGGATACTTGCGACGCGCTCGAGCCGCAACACTGTTATATCTGCAAGCAGCACTACTCGACCCTCCACCATTTTTACGATCAGCTTTGCCCGGGCTGCGCCGAGTTGAACTACCGCAAACGCACCGAGACGGCCGATCTGAGAGGACGCGTCGCCATGCTCACCGGCGGGCGCGTCAAGATTGGGTACCAGGCGGGCATTCGACTGCTTCGGTCGGGAGCTCATCTGATTGTGACGACGCGGTTCCCGCGCGATTCCGCGGTCCGTTACGCTCGGGAACCGGACTTTGGCGAGTGGGGACACCGGCTGGAGATTTTCGGGTTGGACCTGCGCCACACGCCGAGTGTGGAGGCTTTCTGTCGTCATCTGGTGGCGACCCGCACCCGGCTGGATTTCATCATCAACAACGCCTGCCAGACGGTGCGGCGTCCGCCCGATTTCTACGACCACATGATGGCCCGGGAACGGGCTTCGCTCGATTCACTGAGCGAGGCGGCGCGAGGTCTGCTCGGCGCTTACGAAGGGCTGCGCGGTTGCCATCGGTTACCCGAAGCCGGCGTGGGCGTCCTGGCGCCGAAGGGCGTCTCCGAAGCCGCCGGGCTGACACATTCCGCGGAGCTATCGCAGTTGCCGTGGCTGCCGGAAGAGCATGCGGCCCGGCAGACCCTGTTTCCCGAGGGTCAGCTTGACCAGGACCTGCAGCAGACCGATTTACGGAGCCACAATTCGTGGCGGATGCGGCTCGCCGAGGTGCCCTCGGTGGAGTTGCTGGAGGTGCACCTGGTCAACGCGGTTGCGCCGTTCATTCTCAACGCCCGGTTGAAGCCCCTGCTGCTGCGCACCCCGGAACGCGACAAGCACATCGTCAATGTCTCCGCCGTGGAGGGCCAGTTCTACCGTCGCTTCAAGACCACGCGTCATCCTCACACCAACATGGCCAAGGCCGCGCTCAACATGATGACGCGCACCTCCGCCGCCGACTACCACGCCGACGGCATCCACATGAACGCGGTGGATACGGGCTGGGTAACCGACGAAGACCCGGCGCCGATTGCCGCCCGGAAAGTGCGCGATCATCGGTTCCACCCGCCGCTGGACATCGTGGACGGCGCGGCGCGGATCGTGGATCCGATCATCACCGGCTTCAACACCCGCGAGCATGTCTGGGGCAAGTTCCTGAAGGATTACCGCGAAACGGATTGGTAGCGCGCCGCGTCAAGCCATCGCCCACAAGTTCATGGGGCCGGTCCGACCCGAAGCCGAAAGTAGCGGTGAAGTGGACCGGCGGGCACGGCGAGAGTCACGGGCCGCGCGGCGGTCTCGGGGCCAAAGGTGGCTTGGGTGGTCCAGGAAGCCGGGTTGTCCAAAGTGGCCGAATGTTCGAGGGCATACACCCGCGCGGGTCGCAAGTCGAAGCGCAAGCTGATTGACCCGGTGGGAGCGTCGGTGGTTTCGGCGCGCAGGACGAGGCGGCTGCCGGGATCGCGGGGATCGGTGTCGGCGAGGAATTCCTCGAGGTTGGTCTGGTCGTCGCCGTCAGAATCCAGCGAGGCGTCGGCGGGATCGGTTGGGTCGAAGCCGTGGAGGCGTTCCCAGTCGTCGGGCAGTCCGTCGTGGTCCTGGTCGGCAACGGCCAGCGGGTTGAAGGTGACTTCGAGGAGTGGGCTCCAGACGGTTCCCTGCCGGACGCGCGCCCGCACCTGAGTGACGGTGGAAAAGGAAAGGGCGATGGGATCGCGGGCGCTGAGCGCGGCGGGGTGGACGGCGCCGCCCCACTGGCGGGGGTCTTCGCCGTTGAGCGTGTAGCAGATCGTGCCGCCGGCGGTGTTGGGATTGGCGAGAGCTGCAAACGCCAGTGGCGGGAGGGTCCCTCCATGCGGGGTCAGGGTCGGCGCGGCCACCGTCGGCCAGAGATTGGCGGCGCGGAATCGGGCGAGGGTGGTGGTGGGGAGGTGCGGCCAATACGCCGTGGTCATCCACCGGAGGTGGGGCAGCCAGGCATTTTCCCGGGTGTACGGCTGGCCTGGCCAGGTGTGGTTGGGCTGGGCGTCGCCCCAGCGCGCTGATTCCGCGACCACCGCGCGGTCGATACCGGCCGTCAGCGAGACCCAGCGGTCCGTGTTGGCCACCCGGGTCAAGGCGCCATCGTGAAACAGATGCCGCTGGATGCGGTCGGCAAAGCGCATGCGGAATTCCGGGCTGCCGCGCAGTTGGGCGTAGACGCGGGTGGGGGTGCCATCGGCGTTGGCCTCGGCGTAGAGCGGCCCCCAGGAGGTGCGCGCGTAGGCGACGTTTTCGTTGGAGATTTCCTGGTCCCACGCGAAGAAGCGGAATCCCTCCGGATCGGGTGCCCGGGATCGTCGCGCGCCCCACCAGTTATGGTTGGGCCAGTCGTCCGCGCCGATGACGATGTGCAGAATCATGTAGTCAATCAGCTCGTCCACTTCGAGCAGGCGCGGCAGGGCGGGGTCGCGCGAACCGTCGGGAGCCAGACCCTGGACGCGGCGCAATCCGGTGTCGTCCGAGAGCAGGCCGCTGTTGGCGAGTTGGAGGAGTTGGTCCCAGGCGGCGCGGGTGCCATCGTGGAGTTCGGAGAAGTCGGCCACGGTGTCCCATTCGCGTTCCGGGCCGCCAAGGTGCGCGGCCATGTGGCTGGCGGAGGGACTTTCGGTGACGTTGTAGAGGCCCCAGTAGAGGCCGTTGAGGTAGAGGTGGCAGAACCGACCGCGGAACGCCTCGCCTCCCATGTCGAGGTGGGCGTCGCGCACCCATTGATCGCGCACGAAGCTGGCCCAGTCGCGGTTCCAGCGCTGGTAAAGCTCGCCATTGGGACCCAGGCCGGTCGGATCCCACTCGGTGCAGGGCCAGGTATCGGTTGACCCGGCGTGCAGGACCAGTTCGTCGAACTCCGCGACCGGCGAGCCCGGGAAGAGGGGAAAACGCAGCGTCGGATCGCCGTAGTCTGAGCGGAAGCGCAGGCTGAAGCTGTGCTTGGGGGTGAAGCTCTTTTGGCGGCTGATGTTGCCGTGGATGCGCAGGCCCGCGCCAACGGCAAAGGAGTCGGACGCGGCGGGGTCCATCCACTCCGCGCTGGAAAAGCGCTCCCACTCGAACCCGCGGCCCCAGGGGTTGGCATAGAGCCCGGAAGCGCCCCAGAGGTTGGAGGGGTCGGTGGTGAGGCTGAGGGTGGGCAGCGAAAGCAGGCTCTCACGGAGCGAGTAACCGGGAGCGGGCGAAGGGCCGGGCACGCGCGGGTCCATTTCGAAATCGGCCGGTGAACCGTCCGGCCAGGTGACTGGGGCCGTGGGCGGGCGTGTTTGCGCGGCCACCTGGTTGACGAAGAGATAGGTGTGCGTATGAACCGGGGCGGGAATCAGCGAGCCGAGAACCGCCGATGCCCGGAGCGTGGTTGTGCCGGTCACTGTGATCTCCAGTGGCGAGGTGCCCGCCATTCCGCGATCGGGTCCGGGCGTGGAGCCGTCGGTTGTGTAAAACAGCGTGGCTCCGGGGGTGGGGCAGCGGAGGGTCACCGTGACCGGCCCGTCGTAGAACCCCCGCGTGGGAGCGAACAAGACGTCGCCGACAAAACCGGTGAAGCCGGCGCCATTGGCCGCGCCCGGAGTTGGTTCCGTGAAGAACCGGCCCGGCTCGGAGCGTCCGATCGTCAACTCTGGCAGGACCAGGAAATCGCCGTCCTGCGCCGAGATGTTCAGGCCGTGCAGCGCCAGCAGGTTGGTTCCCGCGCGGAGCAACGGTGCGAACAGGGAAAGGTCGAGTTCCTCCGCCACCTCCTCGAGGCCGGCATCGCGTGGAGCGGTGGCGGTGGCATCGTGGGCGGTCAAGGGAGGCGCATTACGGCGGGCGACTTCCACGCCATTGAGCCAGGCGACGAAGCCGTCGTCGTAACGCATCCGCAAAGTCAGCAGATCGAGCCCGGCCGGGTTGTCGATGACCACGGGAGCGCGGACCAGCACCGAGGCGTTGATGCCGCGCATCCACGCGCCGAGGTCGGTCCTGATCAGCGGGGTCAGGCGCCGCACCTCGGACTGAGGTGTTCCGGACGCGAGGGCGGCAATCTGGCTGGAATCGAGCGCGCCTTCCCAGATGGCGAAGTCGTCGAGGCGCCCGCGGTAGCCGGTGTTTCCGGAGGAGTCGAGCGCGCCGAGGTAGAGGGTGCGGAGCGGCGGTTGGTTGGCGGTGTTGAGGCCCTGGTGCAGGAGATGCCCGTTTTGCCAGATCTGTTTCGAGTCGCCGTCCTTGACGAAGGCGTAATGGTTCCACCGGCCGCTCCATTGGCTGGCATCGGGTTCGCCAATCAGCAGCCGGGTTTCGCCCGTGTCGCAGCAACCGGCCGTGTCGAAGTAAATGACCGCGTCCGACCAGGGGAGGTGCGCGTCCAGGGCGCGTTGGCCGGTCCCGTCGGGGCCGGTTGAACCGTAGAAGAGAAAGTGGTTTTGCGGCGGGGGCGCGGCGCCGAAGATCCAGATGGAGATGGTGAAAGCGTCGCGCGCGGCGATGGCGTCGAACGCGCCGGTTGCCGCGTCCGGGAACGAGACCACGCTGTTGCCATTGAGCACCAGCGAGCGATCGCCGGGAGCGCCGCTGCGGCCGAACCCGTCCATGGAATAGACCGCGCGGGCGATGACGCCGTCGCGTCCCTGGCCCGAGGTGTCGGTCGCGAGGGTGGCGATCGAGGCGTCGTCGAAACTCCACCACCCCAGCAGCCCGTCTGCCGCGGCGTCGCCGCCCTGATCGAAGCCTGCTCCGAGCCGGGCTTCGATCCAGTCACGGTCGTCGAATTCCGGCATGGTCCACCCGGGGACCGGATTGGCGGGAACGAGCACTTGGGCGGCGGCGTCTTTGGCGAGCAACGGTGTGGCGGCGAAAGCGCGACCGAGGCCGTAGCTCACGTTGGCCCGTTGTGGGGGATAGTTGAGGATCTGGCTGGCGACGGTCAGCCCGTCGGGTTTAACCAGCATCACCGATTCGCCTTCGGCATCGAGCCTGAAGTTGGTGTGCAATTCGCCCCCGGCCGCGGCGCGGTCTTTGCCGGAGGCGAACACCACCCGTCGTGTGCCGGCGGGCAGCGGGGTTTGGGTGGGAAACCGCCATTTGGCGGGCGTACGCGGTGTGTCACTGAGATGCCAGCCGCCCAGGTCGATCGCGGTCGGGCCGGGATTGTGGATCTCGATCCAGTCGGGCGTGTCGCCGTCCTCGTCCTGCAGACCGCCCTTGTTATCGGCCATGATCTCCGAGATGACCGGCCGGGGCAGCGGCAGCGTGGAGTCCAAGGTCAGCGACCAGGCCGCGCCACCGAAGCCGTTGCCCGCCGCGTCGCTGATGCCGTGGTCCGCCGCAAAGGCCAGTGCCACCGCGCCGTTGGATGGTTGGGGAAAGCTGAAGTCGTGGAGCCGCGGGGTAAGCGCATCCACCCGGGTGGCGGGCTGGCCGTTGACCAGCAGGTCGTCCGCCGAAACGCCGGTTACCTCCTCGTTGAATTCGACTCCGACCCGGGTCAACTCGGCCACGAGCGCGCCCGGCTCGGGATCGAACCGGACCAGAACGGGCGCGGAAAGATCCGCGGGCGTGCCAAAGACCTCGACTTCCGCGAGGGCGAGCGGTTCGGACGCCACGGTCTCGATCCGCACCGCCCGTGCGGCCACGGTGCCCGGGACATCATGAGTCACGTCAAATCGCGAACCCTGGCGGACGAGATGGGAGCGTCGCAGGTTGAGCGTGGCGGCATGGACCTCAGCGCCCTCGCCGTCACGCAGCGAGAGTCGCACCTCGCCCGTCGGTTCGGCGTCCTGTCGCGCATACAGGATCACGTAATCCACGAGTCGGACGCGTCCCAGGTCCACCTGCCAGAACTGTCCTGGCGCGGCGGCGGCGGATTGGTAGATCGGGCGCGGCGATTCCGTGCTGGCCCAGTTTCCGTTGAGTTCGCCGTCTCTCGCGGCGTCCGCGGCGGTGTTGGATCCCGGCGCGGAGCTCGTGACCGTGGCCGCCGGGTCCCGCGCGAAGTTCGGCGTTGGCTCGACCGGCCCGCCCCAGACTTCGAACTCGGCGAAGGTCAGGAAAGCCGGCGTGCCATCCCGTCGTTCGAACCGCACCGTGCGTCCGGCCACGCCGCGTGGGGCGGAGGTGCCCCACGCCCAGTTGACGGCGGAGCCCGGCCAGTAATTGGCCGTCCAGACGATCCGCCCGGCGGCGTCCAGCACCTTGAGGGTGAAATTCCTGACCGTCTCCTGGTTGGGCTCGTCCGTGCGCGGCCAGATCATGATGCGGTCCAGGAAGCAAGTCGTTCCCAGATCGACCTCGTAAAACAGGTTGTCGTCTGGCCACAGGGTGTGCCAGACCGATCCGCCCGTATAGAAATGGCCGTCACGGTTCCCGTCGTTCGCGTCGGCGAAAACCGAGCCGAATCCCGACGACGACCCTGACGCCACGCCCGCCGGGGCGAGGTTCTCCGGCAGGGCCGCGAGTAGGGCGGACGCGGTCGCGCCCAGCACCACCGCCATGACCGAAAGGCTTCTCATTCGTTCTCAAACGACCCCATCCGGTCCGCCCGGATAACCCCACGATTGACTCGGGGGAGTTTGCTGCTTCGCAGGGGGGAAGCAAGCCCGCGAGTGACCCGGCCGCCACGGTCCTGGCGACGGCCGGTATCGCCCGGGATAGGGCTGGCGCCGCGGCGGGACCGCGATACAATGAGCCCCATGCTTCACCCGCTGCTGGTCGCATTCTTCTCGTTGGCGGTGATCGTTTCCGGCCGGACCGCCCCGTTCCCACACCGGCTCGCGCAAAGCCCCGGCGCCGTGCTCGATCCCGACGGGACTCCCTTGCCGGCGACGGTTATTTTGAATCGCCGTTGGGAAGGCGACCTCTGTTACGCGACCGTCGAGAATCGCGGCCCGCGGCCGGTGAAGATCGGCAGCGTGGTGCTCGCCGAGATCGCCCACGGGCTCGCGCCCGGTACCCGGGTTTACGGCGAAGGGTTCACCATGCTCAGCCAGACCGGCGGCACGCTGGCCCAACCGGTCGACGAAGGCTTTTACACCGACCGCCAGCATTATCGCATTCCCGAGCCCCAAGGCCGTCACACGGTATACGGCGTGATGACGATGCGAGTGGCGGCCGACCGTGTCGCGCTGCTCGGCTTCACCCGCGCGCGGCGGTTCGTCGGACGGTTTGCGTTCGACTCGAACACGCTTTCGATTTCCTGTGATGGGGAGGGCCTGGTGCTTGCGCCCGGCGCCAGTTGGGAGCTCGAGCCGCTGTTGGCGGTGGAAGGGCCGGATCACAACGCGTTGTTCGATCGGCTGGCTGACGAGTTGAACCGGAATCATCCCCCCATCTTCCGGCCGCCCGTGGCGACCGGTTGGTGCTCGTGGTACTGCTTCGGGCCGGGCGTCACCGCCGCCCAGATCCGCGGCAACCTCAACTGGGCCGAACAACATTTTCCCGGCCTCCGCTACATCCAGATTGATGACGGCTACCAGCCCTGGATGGGCGACTGGCTCGAGACCGGGAAATCCTTTGGCGGCGACGTGCGGGCCGTGCTGCGCGACATCCGGGCCGAGGGCTTCGAGCCGGCGATCTGGGTCGCGCCCTTTGTCGCGAGTCCGGAATCCCGTCTGTTCCGCGAGCATCCCGATTGGTTCGTGCAAGACGGCGAGGGGCGGCCATTGCGGTCGGACAAGGTCGGCTTTGGCGGGTGGCGCCTGGGACCGTGGTATGTGCTCGATGGCACGCATCCTGGCGCCCAGCGCTGGCTCGAGGATCTGTTCCGCACCTTGCGCGAGGACTGGGCATGCACCTATTTCAAGCTCGACGGCAATTACTGGGGAACGCTGCACGGCGGCGTGCACCACGACCCCAATGCCACCCGCGTCGAGGCTTATCGGCGCGGCATGGAAGCCATCCGTCGCGGCGCGGGCGACACTTTCATTCTCGGCTGCAACCACCCGCTCTGGCCTTCCCTGGGCCTGATTCATGGCTCGCGCGCTTCCATGGATGTGAGCCGCGACTGGCATCACTTCGCGAAGACCGGGCGTGAGAACCTCCTGCGCGGCTGGCAGAACGGCCGGCTCTGGTGGAACGATCCCGACGCACTCTGTCTGAACGGGCAGGTGTTGACGGAGGTCCCGGATGCCGCCGGCGTGATGAAATCCATCGGCCAAGCCAGCGAAGACGAGTTCCTGTTTCACGCCACCCTGGTCTATGCCACGGGCGGGATGTTGCTGGCCGGCGACGACCTCCGCACTTACGGCGATCGCGAGAAGCGGCGGCTCGAGATTCTCTATCCGCCCACCGGCCAGTCCATGCGCTTTGCCGACGAGACCTTCGACGTGGGCCGGCTCCGGTTGCCCGATGCCGAAATGATTGCCGTGCTCAACTGGCGGGAGGTTCCCCGGGATTTCGTGCTGCCGATCGCCGGTCGCGCGCGGGTGACCGAACTCTGGTCCGGCCAGGACCTCGGGATGCACGAAGAGACCCTCACGCTGCCCGCGGTACCGCCCCATTCCGGGCGTCTCCTTCGCCTGGTGCCGGCGGCAGGTGCTCGCGACTGAAAAGCGAGCGGCAGGCGCCCGGCGCGAGCGAGCCCACCGTTGTCTCCCACACGCCGTTGGTGTCATTGGTCATGCCGCGGCGCCCGATTGAGCTCAGGGCCGGTAGGCAGCCCGAATTCTCAGGAACCGATCACCGGCGGTGGCGGGTTGGTTGTCAGCAAATCGGGCCAGTTCAGTGCTGTCGTCGAGTGCGGTGACGCTTCGCGGCAGGGTGGCGACCACGGTCCAGGAATCGGGTGCGGCGTTCAGTGCGTCCGCGGCCTGCAGTTCGAACGTCAGATCGAGGGCGTGGGCGGCGCGGCGGACCTCGACGGCGGGCCAGGGGTTCGCGCCCTCCTCGAGCCAAACAAACCTGACCTGCATGGAATCGGGCAGCCGCGGGTTGGTGCCGAAGGCGTATTCCTGCCAGTTCAGGCGTCCATCCAGATCGGCATCGGCGTTGGGGCCGGCAATCTCGGGTCGGTCGCGCTCAGCGCTGGAGAAATGGAAGTTGTCCCAGCCGTAATAAGCCTGGGCAAAGGCGGAGTCGGTGGCGCCGGGCGAACCGCCGGGCTGGAGACTGATGGCCCACGAGACGGCGTTGCCGTAGGCGGTATGCACGGTGTTGCCGGGATCGCGGATGACCAGCGAATGGCCGTAACCGTCAGTGGCGGGATACCAGCCATCCCGGTAATCGAAGTCGAGGATGTTCTCGCCGACGACATCGGCGAATTCGAGGCGTTCGCCGGCGTTATCGAGCGAGCCGTCGAAGGGACCCAGGACGGTGACGGCGGCCATGGGGTAGCGGACCGCGAAGGCAGTCGGGTTTTTGGCCAGAACGATCCGGGTGCCGGGCGCCAGCGAGACGGCCGGGAAGGTAAAGGTGATGCCCTGGGTGAAGGTGACACCCCCGAGATCGAGCGGGGTCGTGCCGATGTTGACCAACTCGAGGAACTCGAAATCGCCGCTGGTGACACCCGGCAGCGCGGCGAGTTCGGCGGGAGTGGGAGGGGCGGGATGGTAATGGATTTCCGCGATGCGGAGTCCTTCCTGCCACGGGGTGGGATCGCCCGCGTAAGTGATCGAGGCGATCGGGATGCCGGCGGCATCGCGCAGCGTCACGGTCTCACCCCGCGCCGAGAGCTGGCCGGCATAGTTGCCCTGGACAAACCGGCGCTGGCCGCCGGTGGGTCCGGTGGCGCGGGCGCGAAAGGCGAAGGCATCCCTGGCCACATGCAGGAGTCCCCGGTAATAGGCGGCGGCGGTGCCGTTGCCGGCGGGGATGACGGTGCCGCCCTGGAAAGTGTGGGCGATGCCTCCCTCGAGGGTCCAGCCGGAGATATCGACAGCCTGCGCGGTGGTGTTGCGGAGGATGACATATTCCTCGGCCTGGTTGCCGGAGACGGGCAGGAAATCGAGCGAATCCGCGATGACCATGCCCGGCACCGAGAGTTGGGGCGCGTCTGGAATGGGCTCGCCAGTGTGACGTGGAAGCCGGGGGCGGGTGGCTGGATCCTGGTTAAAGAGGAAGGCGCGACGCGGGATCAGGTAATTGGCGATGACATACTCGACCTCGGGTCGCGGGCGAAGTCCCCGGCCCCAGGTGCCCCACAAGTTGAAATCGCGGTCGCCGTCCGTCCAGGGGGAGGGTTCGGCGGGGTCGGGATCGATGGTGGCGATCAGGTTGCGCATTTGGGCTTCGAGGAAGCCGTTGGGTGTGCCCGGGGGTTCGAGGATGGCGTCCATCAGCGTCCGGATGCGGCGGAGGAACATGGCGCGTGCCTCGGGCATGGCGTAGATGAGATCGTAGAGGCGGTTACCGTTGGCATGGGCGTTAAGGGCATGGGTGTAAACCAGTGCGTCATTGAAGTAATTCATCTCCTCCGTCCAGTCGTGGCCCCAGGAGAGATCGACGTCCCAGATGATCGGTTGCCATTCGCGGGTGCGGTTGGTGTCGCGGTAGAGGTAATAATTCTTGTGGGCATGATCCATGTCGCTGTTGATCTGGCGGGTCGCCAGGTAGTTGATCATGGCGGCCAGGTTGACCTGGTCGTAGGCGGCGATATGGCGGGTCGGGAGCGGCAGCGCGGGATCGAGCAGGTCGATGAACGCCTGGAGATCGCGGTAATCCTCCTCGTGGCGGGTCTTCTTCTTAGCCAGATTGGTGCTGCTCATATCGTTATACATCTTGTAGAGGGCGCCATCCGGATCGAGGCCGTTGCGTTCAAGCATCCGGTCGTCCCCATCCTCCATCATATCCATCACGCCGTGGAAACCGGCGTTGCGTTGGACCCGGATCGGGAAGGCGAAATGGTAGGGGGTGGCGGCGCGGCGAGCGACGTCGTGGGCGAGGGTGTTGCGGAGGCGGGTTTTATCGGCGTAGTTGGTCAACAGATCGACGTCCTTGACCTTGCGCGGGGCATGGGCGTCCCAGACGAAGCGGTTGTCGGCGTTGAAGTCGAGGTTGTAACCCTTCTTGGGAAACCAAAGGCTGCTCTGGCCGTGGAGATTGATCCGGATGTGGTCATAGAACCGGCCGAGATAAAAAATCGAGGCCCGAGTGCCGGCGAGCGTGTCGGCGGCGGGGATCTCCTCGATGAACTGATGCAACACCGGCAGCTCCGAAGTCGCTTCGTCGGCGTTCTCCGCGACCGTGCCGAAGTAGTAATCGCCATCTTCAGGATCCAGATAGGCCGGGGCACGGCCCAGCGTGCCCTGGAGATCGGCGGCCTCGAACCGCCAGCGGAGCATTTGACCGGGCTGGAGCATGGAGGTGGGAAGCGTGGCGGCGTAAACGCCATCGTTCGCAATCGTGTCCGGCTCGATCCCGTCGTCGCGCATGGTGACCATCGTCTCGGGGTTGAACATGGCGCAATAGGCGACGCGGACCGAGGAAGGCACCACGGGAAACTCGGTCGGGAGCACCCGGGCGGTCACGACCTCTGCCGGGCTGGCGGTGTGGCCCAGCGGGCGCGGGATGGACGAGGTGACCTCGGATAAAGCCGGCCCAAGCGGTCCCCCGTCGCCATTGGGCGCGTTTGGGGTCGGCGCGATGAAATAGGTGGGCGTGCCGGTCGCCACGGCTTGGGTCATCTCGAGTGCCGGCAGGATCAGGAAGTCGGAGCTCGAGACCCGCCAGTTCAGGCCGTGGATGGCGAGGATGTTGGTGCCGGGCCGCAGTGAATCGCCGGGGACGGGGAAGTCGGTCCAGTCTTCGTTAAGGTATTCGAGCCGGTCGCCGGTGGACCCGGAGTTCCACGTGGGATCGGCGGGTGCATTGTGGGCGGCGACTTCGAGACCGTTGAGGTAAGCGATGAACCCGTCGTCCCAGCGCATGCGGAGCTGGAGCTCGATGGCGGTTGAAGGGTCGTCGATCACAAACGGGACACGGATGAACGCCGACTCGTTCAGGTTGCGCATCCGGGTCTCGAGGTTGCCGTCGGGGCTGATCCAGGCACCGTACGGCACGCCTTCGCCGGTTCGGTCGAAGCCCACGCCCGTATGGATCGTCTGCCAGCTCGCACCTGGGAACGGGTGGATTGAAGACTGCCAACCGGCGAAGTTCAGTTCGAAATCTTCGAGGCTGGTGGGAACCCCGGCCTGACCGGCCGCCCCGGGGGCAACGATCGTCGACGTGATCGTAGGAGCAAATCCGTACGATACGTCCGGCACCTGGCGGGGGTAGGCGGGGGTAAACTCGGTGGCCCGGCTGCCGTTGGGCCGGATCAGGGCGAGGTACTCGCCTCCGGCGCTGAGGGAGAAACTGGTGTGCAGCGGCGCTCCGGGCAGCTTGCGGTTACGGCCGCTGGCGAAGACCACCAGGTAACCGTCCGGTTCGATCACGTGGCTGGGGAAAACCCAGCGCGAGCCGGTGCCGGGTCGATCGGTCAAGGCCCACCCCTGCAGATCCACCGGATCCGCACCGGAGTTGTGCAACTCGATCCAATCCGAGGCGTCGCCGAAATCGTCCCTTAACGAACCGCTGTTCGAGGCCATGAACTCGGTGATGACCACGGTGGCGTGGATTTGGGTGAAGGGCAGCAGGGTGACAATCGCCAGGAGCGCGAGCCAACTCGTCGGTCGGCGCGGGTTCGCGAGGGCCGAACGCATTCTCCAGCCACCGGGACTGGGTTGGGTGCGGATTCCCCTGCGGAGGATCCGGGTCCGAGAGGGCACGCGGGTGGGTAACGTTGCCGACAACGAGGGCCAGCGTACGGTTTCGACATCGACTGCGCAATGCGTAAGTCCGCGCATGCGCGTGCGCGTGGGTGTGTGGGCACTCCCGTCGTATCCCAAACCTCCGTGTCCTGCGCGTGCGCCGACTAGGCGAGGCCAGATTTTATGTCGCACGTGCGACAGAAAATCTGGCGTCAGTTCAGAAGCTGCAGGAGGGGCCAGGCGCAAATACCGTCTAAGAAAAGGGTGAGTGAAGTGTCTATGCAGGGTGAGGCCAGTGACGCAGGATGCAGCCGGATGACTGGACGGCCGGTTGAGATCGGGATCGGATAACGCGCAGATGCTCGTGGAACCATCCAACGATGCGAGCTCGGGAACGCCGCGGTCGGAGTCGATCGAGGCGCTGTTTGGGGCGATGGAATCGCCGCTGCTGAGCTACGCCCATCGCCTGTTGCAGGACGCGGAAGCGGCCGAGGATGTTGTGCAGGAAGCTTTTCTACAGTTGCATGCGCAGTTCGACCGGGTGCGCGACGCGCGCCGGTGGTTGTATCGGACGGTACACAACCGGGCGCTGAACCAGCGGCGGAAAGCGGAACGGCTGGTGCCGCTCAAAGCGGGGACGGAGGGGCCGACGGCGGTCGAGCCGACCGATCCCCAGCCATTGCCGGACGAACAGATCGCGCGACTGGAGGGTGTGGGGCTGGTGCGGCTGAGCCTGGGACGGATGGAACCCCGGAGCCGCGAACTGCTGCAGCTCAAGTTCCGGGACGGCCTGTCGTACCGGGAGATCGGCGAACGGACCGGTCTGACCGTGGGGCACGTGGGTTACCTGCTGCATCATGCGCTCAAGGCAATGGCCACCGATTTGGCCGGAACCGGGATCATTCCATGAAGCCGGACGAAACACGACCCGACGAATTCGAGGCGAAGATCACCGCGCTGCTGCTGGGCGAACTCGAGGCGGCGGAGGCGGCGGAAGTGGAAGCCGCGATTGCGGCCAACCCGGACTGGGGCAAGCTGCGGGATCGATTGCTTCGGACCATTGAGCTGGTTCGCGAAGCCACCGCCTCGGAACCGGGAACCGCCGGCGCGCCGGCGACATCGCAATTATCCGACAAACGGCGGGCGGAGTTGCTGAAGCGCTTCCGAGTCGTCGCATTGCCGGAGCCGGGTGCGAGCCGGGCACCACGGTCCTGGTGGGTGCCGATGGCGGCGGCCGCGGGGCTGGTGCTGTTGCTGTCGGGGCTGAGCATGTCGGTAGGGTCGTGCAACCGCACGCTGGGAGTGAGGTATGCCGGGACTGAACGGTATTTGGTGGACCAGCTTGGGGATGCGGACATCTCCGCGCTTCAGACACTCGGGGATTCACCTCAACGGGAGGATCGTCAGCTGGGATACCGGATGCAACACCTGGGCCGAGACGGGGCTCGTCTATCGTTAGAAACGGCCGCGGCAGGCGAATCCAATCTCCGCCCGGAAGCGAGCGCGAACGCTCCTGCTCCGGCAGCAACAGCGGTGCGGGAACTGCCGGTTCTGAATTATGTGCCCTCCACTGTGCCGGTCGACTCGGTGTACCGGTACCGGAGCACCGCGACGGCACTACCGCAAGACCTGAAGCGAGGTCTGAGCGAAGCCGGGAAACCGGTCGAACGACTCGAGCGATTGGCTGAATCCGCGGCCGAGGTCGAGCGAGGCGTGATGCGGAGATACGGCAGGGTCGAGATCCCCGCACCGGTCACTCCCGCGGTGCCCGGCGCCTGGGTCGACTTTGATAACGACGGCCTGACGGACTTCATTGTGAGCAACGGGCGGGCATCGGAGGGACGAGTGGCCGGTAGCGGGATGAACGAAGTCAAGCTGCACACTGCCTTGGCCGGGAGAGTCTTCGTCACCAACCTGGCAGGCAACTTCGGGAGTCTTGCCATGGCTGACGGGATGGCCGGCGGGATCGCCAGCATCGGTGGCCTGGGTGGCGGTGGTGGGTTCGGCGGCGGGGCAGGAGGCTTTGTCGCCGGTGGTGGAGTGGTGGGCGGGCCGGAGCAACCGACGGCGTGGTATTTCGATTCAGAGGGCAGGCAGGCGGTTGCGGACGATCTGGCCGGCCTGGTGCCTTTGCAGGACAAGGGCCTCGCGGTCGGGCAACCAGCCTTCGGTGTTTCAGCTGATGACAGTGCGCTCGCCCGCAGCAGCTCGCTGGGTGGCCAGGAGGTCGCCGCCGCAGACGCGGGTGCTCTTAAGCAAGAGGCCGAGTCGCTTGGTGTGCCGGTGCTCGGTGACCGGCCGATCCTGGGTTCGGAGTTGTGGTCTCGAGAGGAGTTGGCGGCCAAACCGGAGATACAGACGTTCGAGAAGTTCCGCCCGATGGCGAGCGCTGTCGGACCGCCACCGGCGCACGAGCGGCGATTGGTGGAGGATTTAGCGTTGGGTGAAGTTGTCGAGCCGGAGGTGCGGCAGAAGGTCGTGGCCGTGCCGGAGCCGCAGCCGGAGGTGCTGGCGGCGGAGCAGCCGGTTTCGACCTTCTCGTTAAATGTGAGCGACGTGTCGTTCAAACTGGCGGCGGCGAGTCTCGAAGGCGGGATGCTGCCGGAGCCGGCCACGATCCGCAGCGAGGAGTTCATCAACGCTTTTGACTACCGCGATCCCGAACCGGCGCCGGGCGAGGCGGTTGCCCTGACGTGGGAACGCGGGCGTTATCCGTTCGCGCACAACCGGGAGTTGCTCCGGTTCTCGGTCCGGGCGGCGGCGCAGGGACGCGCGTTGGAACGGCCGTTGAATCTGGTGTTGCTCCTCGACAGTTCGGGATCGATGGAACGTGCCGACCGCGTGCGGATCATCCGCGAGGCGATGCGGGTGCTCGCGGCCCAGATCCAGCCGCAGGATAAAGTGAGCGTGGTGAGCTTCGCGCGGACGCCGAGGCTGTGGGTGGACGCGCTGCCGGGCAACGAGGCGGCGCGGCTCCCCGAGCTTGTCGGGGAATTGACCCCGGAAGGCGGCACGAATCTCGAGGCGGCGCTCGCGCTGGCTTACGAGACGGCGGCCCGCCACTTTGTGGCCGGGGGCATGAACCGGGTGGTGTTGCTGACGGACGGTGCGGCGAACCTGGGGAACGTCGAGCCGCAGTCGCTGCAAGAGCAGGTCGAGTCGAACCGGCTCAAGGGGATCGCGCTGGACTGTTTCGGGATTGGTTGGGAGGGTTACAATGACGATCTTCTGGAGGTGCTTTCGCGGCACGGCGACGGCCGATACGGGTTTGTGAGCACGCCCGAGGAAGCGGCGTCGGGGTTCGCCGATCAGCTCGCCGGCGCGCTGCGGATCGCCGCCGCCAATGTCAAGGTGCAGGTCGAGTTCAATCCCGCCCGGGTAACGGCCTATCGCCAGATCGGCTACGCCAAGCACCAGCTCACCGAGGAACAGTTCCGCGATAACACCGTCGACGCCGCGGAAATCGCCGCCGCCGAATCCGGCAACGCGCTGTATCTCGCCCAGGTCGAGGCGCAAGGGCAGGGGCCCATCGGCGTCGTCCGCGCCCGGTATCAGGACCCGGCGACCGGCGAATATCACGAGCGGGAGTGGATGTTGCCCTATCTGGGGCCGGCGCCGGTGCTCGAGGCGGCGGGGATATCGTTGCGGTTGGCGGGGGCGGCGGCGGCATTGGCCGAGTGGTTGGCAGGCAGTCCGTTTGCCGGTGAAGTGACGCCGGACCGGCTGCTGCGGCTGCTGGACGGTGTGCCCGAGGCGTTCGAGCCGGATCCGCGCCCGCAGCAGCTTCGGAAGATGGTTGTCCAGGGCAACGCCCTGGCTGGCGGTTCGACGAACTGAAGGGTATTTCTATGCGAGACATCATCGGCAAATGCTGTCGGTTTGGGCTGCTGTGGCTGGCCTGCTCGAGCTTCGACCCCGCGCTGGGGGCGGCCGACAACCGGGGCGCGTCCACGTGGTCGATCGACTCGGCCCTCGAGCAACTCTCGATCGACGGCGAGTGGAACGAAGACCAGGCGCGGATCATGATCCAGGCCGTGCTCAAGGGCCTGGACCGCGACACCGACCGGGTGATCGTGGCGACCTCGGTCCGGCAGGCGATCCAGGTCTCGCGGGATCAGGTGCGGCAACAGATCGCGCTGCGGCTTGACGCGTTGCAGGGGCAACTCAAGGAAACCGCCCTGGCGCTCACGGGCGAGGGTGTGATCCGCGAAGTGACCGGGGCGGGGTTGCGGGCCTGGAGCCTGCGGCAGGAGACCGATGGTGCGCGGTCGTTGGTGTTGCGGTTTGAGGATGGGCCGGAGCCGCGCCGGAGCTTTTCAGGCATGGTGCGGATCGAAACGCCGGTCCCGGCGTTGCCGTCCAGGGTTGTGCCGCTGACCCTGACGCCGGAGCCGGCGGCTCTGTTTCACGGTTACGTGCGCGTGGACGTCGATGCGGCACTCACGGCCGAGCCGACGGAGGCGACCGGGTTGATTGGAATCGACCGCAAGTATTTGCCGGTGGATTTCCTGGCGTTGGCTGACACCGCGGCGGAGCCGCTTGCGTATCGGTTCCAGGGGACGGGTTATGCCTTGCCGCTGAAGATCTCGGTGGGCGATCCCGAGGCGCGCCGGGTGGTTCTGAACGACTTCACCCTGCGCGGCACTTTGTCAGCCGGCCGGGCGGCGTTTGTCCTGTCGGCGACCGCCCGGGTGCGCGACCCGAAGGGGGGCAGGCTCGAGCTGCTGGCGGGCGGGGTGGCGCTGACGAAGCTGGGACCGCAAACGGACTGGCGGCTGGCTCTGGACGAGGGCCGATATCTGTTCGAATGCGACCGTGCGGGCGAGTATGCGATCGAGCTCGAGTTCAACGCCGCGGTGCGGGAACGCGATGGCTGGCAAACCACCGATTTCAAAGTGGCTCCGAGCGCGGTCCAGCCGCTGGTGTTGACCGGGCTCGGCGCCGAGACCCAGTTTCAATTTCCCGGGGCGGCCCGACCCGAGTGGACGGGAGCTGGGTTCGCGAGTCATTTGCCGGCCGACGGCGGCGTGCGCCTGGCGTGGAAGGAAGCGCGGCCGGAGGCGGAAGGGCGGTTGTTCTACGCGGTCGAGGCGCTGTCGCAGGTCAGTGTGGGTCCCGGTCTGATGCGGCAGGTTTCCTGGCTTGAGTTCAAGGTGATGCAGGGCGAGGTGGATCGCGTGGTCTTCCTCCTGGCCGGCGAGGGCGAAGTCACCCGGGTGCTGGGGCCGCAAGTCCTGGCCTGGACGGTGGAAGCCGATTCGCCGAGTGGCGGGCGCCGGCTGGTGGTGCAGCTTAACCAGCCGCAGAAGGGATCGTTCCCGATGGAAGTGCAGTTGCAGGCCGCGCTGGGAGCGTTTCCACAGACCCTGGCGGCGTTGCGGCTGCAGCCCGAGGGCGCGACCCGGTTTGGCGGTTACGTGCGGGTGGTCAACGACGGGGCGGTGCGGCTGGAAGTGATCGCCGCCGAGGGGTTGTCACAGATTTCGCCCGACCAGTTCCCGGTGAACACGGTCACCCAGTCCAGGTTTGCGGCGGCGGGAACGCAGCAGTTTGCCTATCGATTTGCCGGCGCCGCCTTTGACCTGCGGGTGCGCGCGGACAACATCCTGCCCGAGCTCGGGGTGTCCGGATTGCTGGTCTACCGGCTGGGAGAGACGGAACTGGCCATCGACGCGGAGTTCGAGCTCGAGATCCGCGAGGCGCCGTTGCGCGAGTTGCATCTGCGGGTTCCGAGGGACTACGCGATCGCCCGGCTGACCGCCTCCGGCCTGAGCGACTATTTTGTCACCGACGCCTCCGAGCCGGATTGGAGCCAGCTGCGGTTGGTTTATGGGACGCCCGTCGAGGGACGGCAGGTGGTCCAGTTGCGGCTGGAACGGAATCGGCCGTTCGAGGGCGCCGTTTGGGGATTGCCGAGGATCGAGATCGACAAGGCGAGGTCGGTGCGCGGGCACGTGGGGGTGGTGGCCGAGGCCGGGTATCGGCTGACGCCGACGTTGACCGAGGGGTTGGCGGATCTGGCCACGGCCTTTTTCCCGAAGAAAGTCGAGGGATTACAGGCCGCGTTCCGGGTGCGCGATCCGAATTGGGAGGCGACCTTGGGCATCGAGCGCCTGCCCCAATCGATCCAGGCGGACGGGTTTCACCTGTTCTCGATCGGTGAAGGCATCGCTTACGGCAGCAGCGTCATCAATTACCTCATCGCGGGCGCCCCGGTGTCCGTGTTCGAGCTCGAACTCTCACCGGAGTACTTCAACGTCGAGTTCACCGGGAAGGAGGTGCGGAACTGGCAGAAGACCGGCACCGGTTTTCAGGTGCAGTTGCACACGCCGGTGGCGGGCGCTTACACCTTGCTGGCGACCTACGAACGCCCCTTCCGCTCGCAGGGCGAGACCCTGACCTTCACGGGCGCCCGGCCGCGGGACGCGCAATCCGAACAGGGTCACACGCTGGTGATCAGCTCCTATCAGTTCGAGGTGCGACCGGATCATGTTTCGACCAATCTGCTGCGGCTCGAGCCGGCCGAGGTGCCCGCCGAGTATCGATTGTTCTTCGACGCGCCGATCCTCGCGGCTTATCGATATGCGAACCGGCCGTTCACGCTCGACCTTGCGCTGCATCCGCTCACCCAGGGTGAGACCGTCGGGCAGGTGATCGATCGCGCCCGGCTGACCACCCGGGTTTCCAAGGAGGGCCAGGTGCTGACCGACGCCCGGTACTTCGTCAAAAACAAGGGATCGCCCCACCTGCGGGTGATCATTCCGGAGAGCCTCCAGCTCTGGTCGGTCACCGTCAACGGAACCACGGTCGTTCCCGTTACCACCACCAATCGCGTCAACCTCATTCCCCTGCCGCAACAGGGCGATCCCAACACCGTGCAGGAACTCGAACTCAAGCTCGCCAGCCGCTCGCCCAACCCGCGCGATCTCTTGCTCGAAGCCCCGGTCCTGGCCGCCCCGGTCCTGCTCGCCGAGTGGAATCTCGAACCCGAACTGGGGCGGCGCCTCCTGTTCCGGGGTGGATCTTTGAACCCCGCCACCGCGGCGGCGGACGATTCGGGGTTTGCCGGTATGTTACGGTTGTTCGGAGGATTTGCCGGTCCGGGCGCGGGTGTGAAGCTCGGTTCCTCCCTGGCCCTGGCGCTTCTGGCCCTGCTGGTCTGGCGCTGGGCCGCGCGCGAGAGGGAGCGCAACGCGCGTTTCTGGAGCGGCGCGGCCGTTGGCTCGCTGGCGGGTTTGATGGCGCTGATCGGATGGGTTCAGCTCATCGACCTGGCGGGGGCGGCCGAGGTGATGCCGGCCCGGGAACTGAGTTTCGTCGCGCCGGTCCAACAACCGGGCAGTGCCCTCGTCTTGCGGGTGGCGAATGTGCCGGTGGACCGTTCCTGGATCGCGGGACTCGGGATGGCATGGCCGTGCCTGCTCGGTCTGGCGCTCTGGATCTACACCGCCCTGCGCGCGCCCAAAGGGTTCCGGACACTGGGCTGGATCGGCGGTTGGGTCTGCCTCTGCTGGGGGATGCTCCGCTGGCCCAATGGGGCGCCGGCATGCTTCGCCCTGGTGCTCGCGTTCCTGGTCATCCACGTCATGTTCCCGGCGTGGCGCCAGTTGCTGGCGCTGCCGCGCCAGGCCGCGCGCGCCGGCGGCGCGTCGACCGCCCTGGTCTGGCTCTCCGCCGGATTGGCCCTGGGCGCCGCGACCGCGCGAGCGGGTGAAGTTCCCGCCGCATCCTCTCCGGGTGCCGCCGTCCTGGCGGACGCGGTGGTCCAGGAGATTCATATCGAGCGGGAGAACGTCTTCGCCACAGCCCGGATTCGCTGGAACGCGGCGAAGAACCAGGTGCTGCCCATCCTGCGCGAACCGGCGGTGATTACCCGGATGGAATTGGATCCGGCCGGGCTCAAGCTGGTGCGACTGCCGGACGATCCGGCGCCCGGCTACGGATTGGTGGCTCTGGCGGACGGCCGGTTCGAGGCGATCGTCCACTACGAAGCCCGGGTCATCGAGCGCGAGGGCGAGTCTGGATTCGCGTTGCCGACTCAGTTTGGCCTGATCAACGAAGCCAGGCTGGTCCTGGCCGGGCTCGACATGGAGATTCAATCGCCGCAGGCCGTGGCCGTCGATCCGGATCCAGCCGGCCAAACCGACACCACCGCGCGGCTGGTGCTTGCGCCGGTCCCGGACACCTGGATCACATGGAAACCGCGCCGACGCGACACGCGCCGTGAACGGGCGGTATTCTATGCCGAGTGGGCGCAGCTCTATGTGCCCGCCGCCGGAGTGATCGAAGGCGCCCATCGCCTTCAGATCCGCCCGGCTCAAGGCGAGCTCGAAGAGATGAGTTTCGTGGTGCCTGAAGGGTCGACCATCACCGACGTCACCGCTCAATCGTTCGAAGGCGCGCCGAATTCGGGAAGCGGGCCGGTGCGGATTGCGTTTTGGCGATTCGATCCGGATGAACGCCGGTTGCGCGTGGGGGTGGCGCCGGCCCAGCCCAGGCCGTTTGCCCTGCTGATCCATTCCCAGATCGCCGCCGGACCGTTGCCGTTCGATCTGCCCGTGGGCGTGCTCTCTTTGAACGGCGCGGCGGGCGAGGTCGGCATGCTGGGCATTGCCACCGGCGCCGAGGTCCAACTGGATCAAGTCACGGCCGAGGGATTCGCGCCCATCAACCTCGAGGACTTTCCCGCGGGGCCGGCCTTCGGGCAGCCGGCGGGTCTGACGTTGCGCCGTGCCTACCGGTACACGGACGCGCGGCAGACGTGCAACGTGCGCGCCGCGGCCGTCGAATCGGATGTGCGCGTTGAGGCGCAACAGACCTTGTCGCTGGGAGAAGACCGGGTATTGCTGGCCGCCAGCTTGAACGTCGAAATCAGCCGGGCTGGCGTGTTCAAATTGAGTTTCGCCCTGCCGCCGGGTTTCGATGTCGAATCGATCAGCGGCCCCGCGCTCAGTCACTGGACGGAGTTGGGCGAGGGAGGCGATCGCGTGGTCACGCTGCATCTCAAGGGGAAGACCGAAGGCCCGCAGGTGTTTGCCGTCAGCCTGGCGGGACCCGGCTTGCGCGCCACCTCGGGTTGGCCGGTGCCGCGGCTGGTATTGCTCGAGGCGGCGAAACAGCGTGGCCAACTGCTGATTGTGCCCGAGCGCGGCATGCGCCTGCGGATCGACCACCGCGAGGGGGTCACGCAGCTTGATCCGGAGCGTGCCGGGGTGCGGGAGAAGGGGATCCTCGCCTTCCGACTGTTGCACGAGGGCTGGCGGCTGACCGTCGACGTCGAGCAGGTGGACGCCTGGATCCAGGTGGCCAGCCTCCAGGATGTCACGCTCACCGATGCCCAGATCAAGGTGGCCGCCAACCTCCAGTACCAAATCGAGAATACCAGCGTCAAAAGCCTCCGTGTCAGCCTGCCGTCCGCCGCCGAGGGCGTCCAGTTCCGGGGCGAGGATGTGGCTGATTTTCTCCCCGCCGAGGACCCGACGGCGGCGGGTGCCGGCCGCGTTTGGGAGATCCGGTTGCACCGGCGGATCATCGGCGCGCGGCTCTTGCAGGTGACCTACCATCTGCCGGCCCCGGAGCGGGAACCCCGCGTCGAGTTGGGCGCGGTGCGCGCGCTCGACGTCAATCTCCAGCGCGGCTTTGTCACGGTGAGGACGAGCGGCCGCCTGCAGGCCCACGTGCCCAGTCCGCCGGAGGAACTCCAGCCCACCGAATGGCAGGTCATCCCCCGCGCGCTGCAGCAGGATCTGCCCTCGCTTCCGGCGAATCTGACCTACCGCCTGGTGGCCCCCGAGTTTCAGCTGTCGATCGAAGTCCAGCGGCACGAGGCTGCCCGGCTTCTTCCCGCCCGGGTCAACCGGGTGGAGTTGACCTCGGTGATTGCCGACAATGGCGCGATGCTCACCCGGGTTCAGCTCGAGTTGGTGCCGGGCGACAAACGGCTGCTCGAGATTGGCTTGCCGCGCGACGCGCACTTCTGGTTTGCCTTCGTCAACCGGAACAGCGTCTGGCCGTGGCTGGGTGACGAGCGGGTTCTGCTCCCGCTCGAGCAGCGGTCCCAAACCGCGGAGGCAACCGCCGTCGAGTTCTTCTTCACCAGCCGGGTGGGCGCAAGCCGCGGGCGTTCGCTCGATCTGACGTTGTTGGGACCGCGGTTCGATCTGCCGCTCGAAAACATCAGCTGGCGCGTGTACCTCAGTCCGAAATGGGAACTCGAGGATTGGGGAGGCACACTCGAGTTGCGCGGGCAGGAGATCGCGGACCTGACGGCGGCGGATCTCGACACTTACCTCCGCAACGAAGGTCAGATCCAGCAACAGCAGACACAGCAGGCGGTGGATCTCCTTTCCATGGCCAACACCCTCTTGCAGCGAGGCGATCCCAGCCAGGCGCGCCGCGCCTTCCAGGCCGCCTACGGCTTGTCTCAGCACGACGAGGCCTTCAACGAGGACGCCCGCGTCCAGCTCCATAATCTCAAGCTCCAGCAGGCCCTCGTGGGACTCAACTACCGCCAGGCCGCCATTGCCGGTGAACCGATCGCGCCCACCGAGCAACTCTCCGCACCCAGCGCCGGCCGGGAACCGGTTTACACCCAGGACCAGGCCCGGAGGATTCTCAGCCGCAATTCCGCCGAGGATATCGAGTTCCAAAACCGTCTCGTCGAACGGCTCATCCAGCAGCAGGACGCCGCCGGCGCCAGTCCCGCCGCCATCCGGGCGACCATCCCCGAACAGGGCCGGCTCCTGATCTTCGCCCGCTCGCTCCAGGTCGATCCCTGGGTCGATCTGCGCGTTGAACTCGAAACCCGCACCGCCCGCGCCGCTTCCGTGCCGGCGAAGTTTGGCCTGTTGGCCGCCCTGTTCGTCGTCATGGCCGCCCTGGCCTTGCTCGCCCGTCGACCGGTCAAGGCCGCGGCATAGCACGGGTCGTCAACTCACAGGCGGAGGGCCGGGCTAAACCAGACCCCGAAGGCGGGTATTGGACCGCGGCAGCTCCATTCCTCAATCCCTCAATCCCCAATGCCAAATCCCCAATCCCCCAATGTGCTGAATCGCCGGAGGCTTTCCCCTCGACGTTCGACGTTCGACGTTCGACGTTCGACGTTCGACGTTCGATGTTCGACGTTCGA
>JAHDYP010000066.1 GCA_023383055.1 Verrucomicrobiota bacterium
GAGCTCGTCGCCCCGGGCCGCATGGCGGTCCGGGGTATTTTAATTAGATCTGGTGATTTTCGAGCCTCGGTCTCCCCGAGTCTTCGGGGGACCGAGGCGAACGTCCGCGTCAGAAGGGGCGCATCACGAAGCCCTTCTGAACCAGGCTGGTCCAGGCGGCATCACTGGCCGAGGTCCGTTTGTTGGCCGGATACCAGAAGTCCGCGGCCGTGACCGGGCCCGTGACGGCGGCATCGAGGTCGATGAACCATTGATCGCAGACTGCTTCGCTGACCGGGTTGGCGGCGAGGTGGAGTTGGCGGAGGTTGGCGCACCCGGCGAGACTCAGTTCCGTAACGTTTTCCTGGTAGAGATACAGGAAATTGAGGCTCGGGAAGTTGGCGGCGCCGTAAACGGCCGTGATGCCCTGGCCGGGCGCGGTTCGGGGTGCACCGAAATAGGTTACGGCTCCTGGGGGCGAGACCTCGACGTAGTTGGTGTAAACGCCGGCGGTGCCGAAGTCGTGGTCGGCGACGAGTGCGCCCCGGGTGATCGTGCCATCACCCCAATGCCAGGTGATGTTGACCGGTGTGCCGGATTGGGTGCGGATTTCCAGATGCGGATGACGGCTGCCGGTCACAAAGGTGATCGCCTGGGGACCGCCGGGCACATTGAGTCGTCCATCATTGGATTCTGGCCAGTCAACAAAGGCGACCACTCCCCGGGCGACAAGATTCGAATAGTGAGCAAACCCGGTTGCGGAAGGCGGCTCTGAATTCTGGGACAAGTTTACGAAGGTCAATCTCGGCGCCGAGGTGTCCAGTAAAGCCAGCAGACTGTCCAGGACGCCGGTCGTCAGTTGATTGTCGTGCGCATCGAATTCACGCAGGACCGGCGATTCACCGATCAGGATATTGGTTAGGCTGTTATCGGACATGAGAACGCTCTGGAGATTCCGATGGCCGGTCAAATCCAGAGAGGTATAGTCATTCTCGTAAGCCCAGACTGTATTCAGGTTGCTCGAGACGAAGCTCAGCGAGCCGCCTTGGTTGTTGTTCCAGCTCCAGAATTCCCGCAAAGAGAAGAAATTGGTCATGACCTCCTGGAACTGCTGAGTGAGCTGTGGGTTGTCGCGGGTGCACCAATGCCAGATGTTGGGGCCGGTGCCGCCGCCAAGAACGATGTTGGTGAAGGCGTTTTCCGCGCAGCGTACGTCTCCAAGGCTGGGGTTACCTGAGAGATCGAGTTCCTGAAGGTTGCAATCTTCGACGACAATTCGCTGCAAGGATTGAAGGTTCGAGACTTTCACCTGCTGAAGCGGGGTGCATTTGAAGAGTTCGATGCTTTCCAGACTGGCGAACCCGGTGAAATCGAGGGTGTTGGTGATCGGGTTGTAGGAGGAGGCCCAGTACTTGAGCCGGGTCAGCGGATACGGAAAGCTGACCGCACCCACGTTTTGCGGGGGACGCTGATTGAGCGGCAGGAGGTCGCCTCCGTCCGCCCCGTCGAAGCCGAGGTTGATTGCGGTCAGCACATTCGGTTCGTACGTGGCCAGGTGCTCGAGTCGGGGGGCGGGTGAGCCGAAGTCTTTGAAGGCAACCGGATAATCGATGCTGGTCGTGCCGTCGCTCCAGGTCCAGCGAACCAGGGGCGAACCGTCGCCTTCGCAGAGGATTTCGGGTTCGAACGAGTCACCCAAGGTTTGAAAGATCACTTCGTTCGGTGGCCAGTATGCTTCCGCGCGGATGAAGAGGGTGCTGCGTCCTTCGATCGGCAACATCAGGTTGACGGAGTTGCCGTTGACCACCGTGACGTTGGTCTCGTTGCGCCAGGAATCCAGCATGCTGCTGGAGGTCTGGATGAGGTAATCTCCTGGAGGAGCGATCAGGGTCAGGCTGGCGCAGGCGCTGCCGGAATCCAGGGGACTGTTGATGATGATTTCCGGGGAGTCAGCAGTCGCGGACTGCGACAGCGAGTATTCCTGGGAGCCGACAAGGCATAGCAAGGCGGTGGGTATCAATAATAGCTTTGGGTGACGCATAGTGTGAATTCAACATCCTGAATCGAGTCTCAGCTTTGCAGCAGCAACATTGATGCCCCAACAGAACACTCACCTGACGGCAGCCGCTGCCATGGAGTGAGGCAGGGGCTGGAGTTTGGACATTTCATAGGCTCGACTTCGTCGCGAACTTTATCGCAAACTTTCTCGAATGAGCGGTGACTAGACCTCCGCCGATTCCTCAAGTCAGGGACAATCCACGCAGCATCAAGGTGATGCGCCCCAGCAGTTGGACTCCATATTTCCGCTCTTCTGGCTCCAGCGGATGAATTCCAAGCCAACTTGGTACACGTGCAGACGTTCATGAGGGAAAAGGGCAACCGCCTCAGCGTCATAAGCCGGAGAATCCTCATGGAATCCGGCCTCACCCCACGATTTTCTCAGTCCCACCAGCATCTTGACAATCTCACAAAGGAGACTCTTTTCTCGGTGGGCGGCATCGGGTGGCAAGAATTGCTTCAGAACGGCGATATCCAAACAGGCGGCGCACTCCAGCGCCGAGCCTGTGGCGTAATCCAGTGAATGTTGCTTGTGACCAGCACTCCAACGACGGGCTCCTTCCGCCAGATTCAGGACGATGCTTTCCGAAGCGCGAAGCAAGTGATCGACCACGGAATGGCGTCTGTCCCATGATGCGGAGCGTTGCGCCAAGTGCGCTACACTGGCCAGTGCTTTGTGATAAACCTTCAATCTCGTGTGTGAGAACATATTCACCTCCATGCGCGGACTCCGTCACCCAATTCAACCGGTTGGTTCGATGAAGTTTGCGATAAAGTTTGCGACCAAGTCCAGTCGACAGAATGTCCTTACTCCCGGCGCTCTTCCGCCTGATGGGGCAGGGTCTGGGGTTCTGGACGTATTGGAGCCTCGACTTCGTCGCGAACTTTATCGCAAACTTTCTCGAATGAGCGGTGACTAGACCTCCGCCGATTCCTCAAGCGGCCAATGGCGCTGTTACTGCTGATCAGTTCCCCCTTATTGATTATGGCCAATATTGAGAATCCGAGCGAGAGCCCGACTCCCGCAAGAACCTGGAGCGGCGCGGTGACCGAAGCCGCCAGCGCACCAATGTGGCGTTGGTTGGGATACGTCCTGCTGCTCTTGTCTGTTTTCGACACGATTGAGTCCGCCATTCCGTTGAGCCTCATGAACCCCGAGTGGGAACTGCAGTTCATGGGATCCGTGGTTGAGCGCTCGCCGGTTCCGCTGCTGGGCTTCATGTTTGTCTGCTTCGCGGAATACCTGAGACGCACTCGATGGAGCAGGCCTGTGGCGATGGGGGTATCCTGGGCCGCGCTGGTCGTCGGCATCGGATTCATCCTTATGGTTCCGCTGATTGTGGCGAATACGTTCCGGATGGAGACCCGCACCGCCGCCCAGGTCAAGGCCCAGTTGGAACAGCAGTTTTCTCAGACCCAGGGACTCGAGGCGGCGTTGACCTCCGCCAGTGGCGAGAATCTCACGGAGTTGCTGCGTCGGATGGGACGTTTGTCCGAAGGACAATCGCCCGAAGAGACCCGTGACGCGGTGATGGGCGAAGTGGTCAAGGCCCGGCAGACGCTGCAGTCGCGGGCGGATGAAGCGATGGCAACCCAGAAGCTGACCTTGACCAAGCGTTCGTATAAGTGGGTGGTCCAGGCGTCAGTCGTGGGTGGACTGCTGGTTTACCTCTGGTGGGGCATGGGTTGGGTTCGTAGAGGGAAACGTTAGATTGCCCGAAACGTGTCACCACGCATCCAAACTTAATCGTACACTTTGTCCCCCACTTCGTCGTAAACTCCATCGTGAACTTCCTCGCAGTCTGCTCTATCGCGCCGCCAGGAATGGCCTGACGAAGTGTGGGATTAAGTGTGTGCGATTAAGTATGGGGGACGAAGTTCGGGAGAAGTTGATGGAGAATTTTGAATACAAGGTGAGATAGAAAACTGGCGTGATCGATCCTAACCGGCTGAGAGACAACTCTCAGCCGGTTTTTTGTTGTTTCGGTGGCATATGGATTGCGATATCTGGATTCAAGCCAATCTCAACGTCCGGGGTCTAAAGCCGGAGCGGCATTTGCCTTGGGCGGAAATTGTGGTAACAGTTTACATAAGCTGATGGTCATAAGACTGATACAAAGTGCTAAAAACCCGTCGGTTCGCAGATCTGGCGAGCCTGGATGGATTCGGTGGGTGCGCGGATGGTTGCTTTTGCACTGCGTTTTCATGGTGAATGACACCATGACCGCACAGACCGATGTGGCCGATCCACCCCAATTGATCATTGCCGCAGTGCCGGCGGATGGGGAAACCGGCGTGTCGATCGAGCTCAGGGGGGCGGTGGGTGAGTATGCGGTGCTGACGTCGCCTGACTTGGGGAATACATGGCATCACTGGACGAACGTGTTCGTGCTCGGAGGGGGAGGCACCAGCCTGGTCATGCCGCTGGATTCTACTGAGGCGCTTTACATCCGCGCCGAACGGCTGGACCCGACTTATGATGTCGTTATCCAGACGTTGGGCAGCAGTTTCGAACCGGAGGTTTATTGCGCAGGGGAAGAACCGTTCTCGGTGCTTTGGAGTTGGAGCGATGGCACGACCAGCCTGGCGACCGGGTACTCTACGCTGGTCGCGAGCAAAGTCTTTGATGCTGCCGAAGCGCGAATTCAGCGATTGACGGTTGAGCCTTCGCAGGTGCTTACCAAGATCAACCTCGGGTTCGACGGGGCGGATGGCGGGCACTTGACGCCACTGGATCATCGCCCGCCCCAGCAGGTCAGCGCGGTGGTGTTTTCCAAGCCGTTGACCGGTTTGCAGGTTTGGGCCTCTTCGTACAACCCAATTACGAATACGCTCGATTTCACCGGGTTCAGCAGCCTCGAGTATATCGAGGCTTACAAATGCACCCAGCTTCAGCAGACGGTGGTCACCAACCTCCCGGCGTTGCGGCGGCTGTGCCTTGAGGCCTGTGATCTTCAGTCGTTGGACATCTCTGGCAATCCGAATCTTGAAGACGTAAGGGCGGCTCTGAACGGGTTCACCAACATCGTGATTGGAGGCGATACGGGGCCGAAGATCTGGCATTTCTGTGTGCGCGATAACCCGCAGGTGACGCAGCGATTCCAGGATTTCATGACCAACTTCTACTCGCTTGAGGAGTTCTTCGCTTGGAACGACAATCAGGAAGGTCATTTGACGCTCGTCTCAACCAACCTCACCAGTGTTTGGGCGCATCGGAATCGATACTCCTCTGCTGACCTTGCCGGCCACTCCAATTTGAGGGTCTGTCGGCTCCATGAGAACCAGTTGACAAATGTCGTCCTGACCGGGTGTGTCGCTCTGCGCGAGGTCGATCTGCACGCGAACCAACTCACGACCGAAGTAATAGACCGATTGCTGGGCGAGTTGGACATCTCGGCACCGTCCCTGGACTATTTGGACCTCTCGGACAACCCGGAGCCGCCGTCGGAGATTGGGTACGGCCATTACACGAATCTGCTGAATCGGGGAGTCACGGTCTTCCTGGATTTGCCGGAGGAGAACGATGGACGGATCAATGAACCGGGTGGCACGAATGCCATCACTTTCGTAACAACGAGTCAGAATCCAAAACTCGAGATCCGGACTGAGGGTGTGCCGGAGAGCATTGTGTGGCACTGGGGCGATGGCACAATTACGAGGAACTTGCACGTTGCCGGCCATGATTTTGGGGCTGAGCGAGTCTACACGAATTACGTTGAGGTGATCCCGCCGGAGTCTGTCACCTATTTCGGGGCACCCATCGACTCCCCGGGACAGGGCATCCAGGGCGTATACGGTGCGGCGCACTTTCCGAATCTTGACTACCTGTACCTTTTCTCGGAGGACCTCACCGAGTTGAGCGTTGCCGGGTGTGCGAACTTGCGGCAATTGCACCTGGCCAGGACGCTGGTCAGCACCGAGGTATGCGACCAGTGGTTTATCGATCTCGATCAAGCCGTGGTCGGACCGGTGACCGGAGCCGATTTCTATTATCCGGCCGACCGGCGGTCGCCGGCGAGCGACGCCGCCTGGTCGAGCCTGGTAGGCAAGGGGTATAAGATGCATCCGTATTGACGGTGAACCGTTTTCAGGACCGCGGAAACTCACGCGGAAGCTTGCTGCCCGCGCGGCGCATCTCAGTTTTTTCGATCTCGCCTTTCCCCCTCCTCCTAATCGTAATCGTAATCCTAATCGTAATCGTAATCTCCTGGGCCGCGTCTTCGATCGCGAGAGAAGTCGGAAGTTTAACGGGCGGCCTTGGCCTTTTGGGACTGGCTCGTCGAAGGCAACGGCAGAGCGCCGCGCTGAGGAAGAGGTTGCCCCGGGCAAGGACCGCTGGTGGAGCATGGTTCCGATGCGGGGAGGCTGGATCAGGTCGAATGTAGACTGCCGACTGTACGAGGGTAGGCTTCGAGTAATAGGGATTACGATTAAGATTACGATTAAGATTACGATTAAGATTACGATTACGATTTATGAGTGGGGCAAGCCGGGCATTCGGGAAAAGCTGGGATGCGCACACGTTCGTGGTCCCAATGACGGATGCAATGACCGATGATTTGACATTCAATGGTCCGCCGATAGTATTCGCCAAACTCCGCGATGATTAGGGCGGAAAAGCAGTCCAGTTTGTGGCGACACGAGACGATTATCTGATTGATACCCTCATTGAGATGGGGTTGGTCACGGAAGACCAGCTCGGTCCGGTGCGGGAGGCGGCCGATTCCACCGGTGAAGGCGTGGTGGATACGCTGATCGCCAGGCAGGTGCTGACGCCGGCGAACGTCGCCATGGCGAAAGCGGCTCAGTTCGGGGTGGAGTTCGTCAATTTGTCCGAGATGCGGCTTACGGACGAGGCGTTGCAGGCGGTGCCGCGGCATATTGCGAAGAAGTACAGCGTGGTGCCGTTGTATCGGCACGAGAACACGGTGACGGTGGCGATGAGCGATCCGTCGGACCTGGACACCCTGGACAGCCTGCGGATGTTGCTGAACATGGAGGTTGAGCCGCGGGTGGCCAGCCCGGACGATATCGAGTCGGCGATCGGGAAGTATTACGGGGCTAAGGAGGATTCGGTCAGCAAGATGATCCAGGACATCACCGAGGGTGAGATCCAGATCTCGACGCTGGGCGAGGTGTCGGCTGTGGACGACGGGTCGGTGGTGGACGCGGACGCGCCGATCATCAAGCTGGTGAACACGGTGATCGTCGAGGCGTTCAAGATGCGGGCGTCGGACATTCATCTCGAGCCGCTGGGCAAGAAGTTCCGCTTGCGCTACCGGATTGACGGGGTGTTGCACGAGATGAAGAGCCCGCCGAAGCGCCTCCAGCCCTCGATCATCAGCCGGTTGAAGATCATGTCCAACATGTCGATCTCGGAGAAGCGCGTGCCCCAGGACGGCCGCATCCAGATCGGCGTGGGAGGGCGTTCGATCGATCTCCGGGTTTCCTGTCTGCCGACGAACCATGGCGAGAGCATCGTCATGCGGATCCTGGACAAGGAAGGTTTGAAGCTCGGTTTGGCCGAGCTGGGTTTTTTCACGGACGACCAGCAGACGTTCGAGCGGTTGATCGGGTTGCCGGACGGGATTCTCCTCGTGACCGGCCCCACGGGGTCGGGGAAGACGACGACGTTGTATGCGGTGCTGAATTACATCAACCGGCCGGATCGCAAGATCATCACCGTCGAAGAACCGGTCGAGTATCAGATGTCCGGGATCAACCAGGTGCAGGTGAACGAAACGGTGGGGTTGACCTTTGCGGCGGCGCTGCGTTCGATGCTCCGCCAGGCGCCGAATATCATCATGCTGGGTGAGATCCGCGATCTGGAGACCGCCACCATTGCCATCAACGCGTCGTTGACGGGGCACCTGGTGTTTTCAACTTTGCACACCAACGATGCGCCCAGCGCGGTGACCCGGTTGATCGACATCGGGGTGGCGCCCTTCCTGGTGGCCTCCTCCACCCGGGCATTGCTGGCGCAGCGGTTGGTGCGGAAGATCTGCCGGCGTTGCGGCGCCCCGTACACACCCAGCGAAGCCGAAATGCGGGCGTTGGGCATCGACCCGGGCAAGGCCGAGGCAGGCACGTTCAAGAAGGGCAAAGGTTGTCCCGACTGCAATAAAACGGGGTATCGGGGCCGAATGGGCATCTTCGAGATGTTCGTGATCGACGACGAAGCCCGGAAGCTCATTTACGACAAGGTGCCGTCGTCCGTGTTGCGGACCCGCGCCCGGGAAATGGGCATGCGCACCTTGCGGGAAGATGGTGCGCGCAAGGTGGTGGCGGGGCTGACTTCGCCGGATGAAGTCATCCACGCCACGATCATGGATACGGATTAGCCAGGGCGCGGGCGTAAGTGAGTGTGTCAGGTCAGGTTTGTCTAAGGGAAAGACTCAGGTGCGCTGGCGCGGCGTGGTGGAGTGAAATGGTTCCGGTTGCCGGGGCCGGTTGAATTTATGTCTTATTCGATGTCCGACTTGTTGCAGTTGGTGGTCGCTGAAGGGGCGGCCGACCTGCATATCCGTGTGAATGTACCGCCGGTGATTCGGTTGCACGGCGTGTTGCACCGGGTGGAGGGGCCACCGCTGAGCGCCGAGGATACCGAGGAACTGATGCGCAGCATCACCTCGGAGGATCACATCCAACAAGTGCGCGAGCGGGGCACGGTCGATTTCGGGTTTGCCTTCGGCGAGTTGGCGCGGTTCCGGGTAAGTGTGTTCAAGGAGCGCGGCAATTTTGGCGTGGTGGCGCGGCAGATCCCGGCGAAGCTGCTGACGATGGAACAGATTGGGTTGCCGCCCTCGGTGCGCGAGCTTTTGTACAAGCCGCGGGGACTGGTCCTGGTGACCGGTCCGACCGGCTCGGGCAAGACCACGACCCTGGCATCGATGATCAACATCATCAACGAGGAGCGTGACGACGCGCATATCATCACCATCGAGGATCCGATCGAGTATTACCACAAACACAAGAAAGGGGTCATCACCCAGCGGGAGGTGAACGTGGACGTCCCGAACTTTGCCGAAGCGTTGCGCCGCGCCTTGCGGCAAGACCCCGACGTGGTGATGGTGGGTGAGATGCGGGACTTGGAGACGATGGACGCGGCGATCACGGCGGCGGAAACGGGGCACTTGGTGTTTGGCACGCTGCACACGACTGGGGCGGCCAAGACCATCGACCGGGTGGTCAACGCGTTCCCGGTCAACCAGCAGGAGCAGATTCGGATTCAGCTTTCGACGGTGCTGCAGTCGGTGATTTCCCAATTGCTGCTGCCGCGCTGCGACAAACCGGGGCGCGTGGCGATCTTCGAGGTCATGATTAACACGCCTTCGATCGCGGCGTTGATCCGGGATAACAAGACCTTCCGCATCAACTCTGACATCCAGACTGGCGCCAAGTATGGCATGGTGACCTTGGACAGCTTCCTGATCGACAAGTACCAGGCCGGCATGATTTCCCAGGAAGAGGTCATCACCAAATCCCAGGACCCGGCCACCATCCTGCACAAGCTCCAGGAACTGCAATCGGCTCAAGGCGGGTCGGAAGGGCAACCGGCGGGGGGATGATTCGGCGGGTGCCCCTCGAATTTCCCGGTCTTGACGTTTGCGAAGGATAGATACGATTCTATGGCCATGAACCAACGGGCAACGGTCGGCACGGACTGATATGGCAGAGATCTCGAATCCTTTGCTGGCGCTGCTGCAGGAGCGCGGTCTGATCGACGACATGCAGTTGGAGGAGGTGTCACAGGAGTTGCAGCGGAGCGGGGCGCCCATCATCCAGATTCTCCAGGACTTCGGGCTGTTGGACATGGGGACGATCCTGCAGGTGCTGGCGGATCATCTGCACACCGAGGTGGTCGAGATCCGGGACCAGGACCTGAACTCGGAAGTGATCAGTGCGGTTCCGGCAACGGCCGCCCGGATGCACCAATGCCTGCCGGTGGCGGTTTTCGACGGCACCGTGCGGGTGGCGGATCCGTTGAATCCCTCGACGGTGGACGAACTGGCCTATGTGACCGGTCGTGAAATCCAGTTGGTGGTGGCGGATCCCGCCTCGATCGAGAAGGCGATCAACAAGCACTACGGCAACGAGGCGGAAAGCGTCAGCGATGTCCTGAAAGCCCTCGGGTCGGATGCGGAGATTGCCAAGGAGGTGGCGGAGGCGACCGCGGGCGACGGGGTGATGGACCTGGAGGATCTGGCGAACGTGGCGCCGATCATCAAGTTTGTGAATCTCGTTTTGTACCAGGCGGTGATGGACCGGGCGAGCGACATTCATTTCGAGCCGTTCGAGGATGAATTCAAGATCCGGTACCGGGTGGACGGCGCGTTGTATGAGATGACGCCGCCGCCGAAGCATTTGTCGTTGCCGGTGACCTCGCGCATCAAGGTCATGGCGAACCTGGACATCGCGGAGCGGCGGTTGCCGCAGGACGGTCGCATCTCGCTGACCATGGCGGGTAGGCAGATCGATATGCGGGTGTCGACCCTGCCGACCCAGTTTGGGGAATCGGTGGTGTTGCGCGTTCTGGATCGTTCGGCGGTGAACATGGATTTGGAGCATCTTGGGTTCCCGGATTTCATTCAGCATTACATGGCGGAGACCATCCAGCAGCCCAACGGGATTGTGATCGTGACCGGTCCGACGGGGTGCGGGAAGACGACGACGCTCTATTCCTTTTTGCGGCGGCTGAACACGATCGATTCAAAGCTGCTGACGGCGGAGGATCCCGTCGAATATGACGTCGAAGGGATCATGCAGGTGGCGATCAACGAAGGGCTGGGAATGACCTTCGGCAAGGCGCTCCGATCGTTTTTGCGGCAGGACCCCGACATCATCATGGTGGGTGAAATGCGCGATCTCGAGACGTCGCAGATTGCGATTCAGGCGTCGCTCACCGGCCATTTGGTGCTGACCACCCTGCATACGAACGACGCGCCGGGGGCGGTCACCCGGTTGATCGACATGGGGGTGGAACCGTTCCTGATCTCCTCGACGTTGCTTTGCGTGCTGGCGCAACGGCTGGTCCGGACCACCTGCAAGAAATGCCGGACGCCTTTCGAGCCGACGGAAAACCAGCTCTCCCTGTTGAATCTCTCGCCGCACGATGTCGGGGAGAAAGTGTTTTATTATGGACGCGGCTGTGCCAACTGCAACGACACCGGGTACAAGGGGCGGAAGGGGATCTTCGAGCTGTTGGCGGTCAGCGAGCCGGTTCGCGAATTGATCAATCAAAGGGCGCCCACGGTCGTCCTGCGCCAGAAAGCCGTCGAATTGGGCATGGTGACATTGCGCGAGGACGGATTGCGGAGTATTTTCGACGGCGACAGCACCATTGAAGAAGTCCTGAAGTACACCTAACCTGCGAGGACCTTATGCCCACATTCACCTACGTCGCGATGGATTCCCGTGGCAAAGAAACCAAGGGCACCCTCGATGTGGCCAGCCAGAACGAAGCCATCAGCCGGTTAAAGGAAATGGGCTATTTCCCCACCAAGGTGGTCGAAGCCGAAAAGCCCAAAGCCAAGGCGGACAAGAAGGGCAAGGCGAAGTCCAGCGGTGGTGGCGCAGGCGGAAAGAGGGGCAAGTCGATCAATCTCAATATCAGGATCCCCGGCCTCGGTTCCCGGGTTAAACCCAAGATTCTGACGACTTTTACCCGGCAGTTGGCGACCCTGGTGGATGCGGGTTTGCCGCTGTTGCGGGGGTTGCGGGTGCTCGAGCGTCAGGAGAAGAACGCCACATTGCGGAACATCATCGGCGAGTTGGCCACGGCGATCGAGGGGGGCAGCACGTTTTCGGAGGGACTGGCGCAGCACCCGAAGGTGTTCAACCGGTTGTTTGTCAACATGGTCAAGGCGGGCGAGTTGGGCGGTGTGCTCGAGGTGGTGTTGAACCGTCTGGCTGAATTCATGGAGAAGGCCGAGAAGATCAAGGGCAAGGTCAAGGCCGCCATGTTCTATCCTTCGGCGGTCATTATTGTCGCCGTCGCCATCCTGGCCATCCTGATGGTCTTCGTGATTCCGAAGTTCGAGCAGATTTTCAAAGACATGCTCGAAGGGCGTGGTTTGCCGGCGTTCACGGAATTCGTGTTAAGCATCAGCCGGTTCGTGTCGGAACACGCCATCCTGACCGCGATCGGGGTCATAACGTTCTTCATCCTGTTCCGGCTCTTTCTGAAGCTGAAGTTCGGACGGAAACTCTTCGACCGGTTTAAGTTGCATTTCCCGTTGCTCGGGCCCCTCGTCAGCAAAGTGGCCATATCCCGGTTTGCGCGGACGTTGGGGACGCTGGTCAGCAGCGGCGTGCCGATTCTCCAGGCGCTGACGATTGTGCGCGAGACCTCCGGAAACGTGATCATCAGCGAGGCGGTCGGCGCGGTGCACGAGAGTGTCAAGGAGGGCGAGACCATTACCGCGCCACTGGAGGAGTCCCGGGTGTTTCCGCCGATGGTCATCAGCATGGTGGACGTGGGTGAACAGACCGGCGCGCTGCCGGAGATGTTGATGAAGATCGCCGATAACTACGACGACGAGGTCGACAACGCCGTCGCGGCCATGACCTCGCTGCTCGAGCCGATCATGATTGTGTTCCTCGCCGTGGTCGTCGGCAGCATCGTCATCGCCCTGTTCCTGCCGTTGATTACGCTCATCGATCAATTGGGTGACACCACCAGCAGCGGCGGCTCAGGCGCGGAATAAAAGTCCGTTGAACCGTGCCCTCGGTGGAGCGTGCGCTATGGCATGCTCGCGAAGACAACCGTCGCAGATTCAGTTCCCACCCTCTTGCTCTTGATCATGCTCTTGCTCCTGATCCGCGCGGCAGAGCAAGGGCAAGAGCAAGAGCAGGAATAGGGACTGCGTTTCTCTTTGCTGTGGTTCCTGATTTCCAGGTGGCGAAAATGCCGGGAATGGACTAGAGGAATGGGTGTCACACGCAAAAAACTTGAAAAGTCAATTGACAATGCTGCCGCCTTTGCGTAAATACAATGTCAATACAATGCATGGGCGATTGATATACGGGGAGATCGTCCGTGGAGTTTGACTGGAATAACGTCTCCTTTGAGTGGGACAGCTCTTTGACGCAGCGGGATGTGGAAGAGTCCTTCGAGGATCCTTTTGCGGTCAGGCTTCTGCCGGACTCCCCGCGATTTAGTGTCCAAGGCCGATTTTTTAACCTGGGCCGGTCGGCCAGTGGGCTGGGGATATTTGCGGTCTACCGGACGAATGGGCGGCAGATACAGGTCATTTATGCCCGGCCGTTCGACCCTGAGGAACAGTTTTTTTACCAGCGGAAGCTGAATCAATCGCTGGGGCAATGAACGCATTTTCAAGTTGGAACGATGTGCCGCTGTTCGACAGTGAGCAGGCGGAGGCTGCGTTCTGGGAGGAGAACCGGCCGGATTTGCGGTTATTGGAATCGTCGGTGGCCGGGGCGTCGGAAGGGGCGGAGTCGGTGACGATCACGTTGCGGATCGATCCGCGGATGTTGGCTCGGATCAAGCGGTTGGCGCGGTCTCGGTATTTGAATTATCAGAGCATGATCAAGCAGTGGTTGAGCGAGCGGATGGAGCATGAGTTACGCGACCGGTGACTGGCGGCAAACCACTAAAACAGGACTTGAACAGATGAAAGACCAGGTTCAGAGGGCAGGGCGGGTGTTCGAGCGGCGGCACGCGGGTTTCACCTTGATCGAGATGTTGGCGGTGATAGCCATCATTGCGGTGTTGGCGGGTCTGGTGGTTGGTTTGACCAGCCGGGCGTCACGGGCCAGCCGGGACAGCAAGCTGAAGGTGATGCGCGACCAGTTGGTGACGGCCATCGAGGACTACAAGTCGCAGTTTGGGTATTATCCGCCTGATAACCGCGCCAATTACCCCGTGGGCCCGATCAACGCGGTCACCAATCCGCTTTATTACGAGCTGACCGGCACGGTGGTGGACAATCAGAAAGGGGTTTTCTTCACACCCGACCGGAGCGAGGAAATCAGTGCCCAGGCGGTTCGCGATTTCTTTGGCGTCGAAGGTTTTGTGAATGCGGTGCCGAGCACGGGTAATTTGGCGGCCGACACCCGACTGGTGCGCAAGTTCATCGAGCTGAAGTCGGAGCAATTGGGGGAGATCATTCCGAACGTGGCGGTGCTAACCGCTCCGGTGCGGTGGCCGCTGAATCCGCGGCAGGGTGTGCCGGCATTGGTCGCGCCGGTTCCGAGCAAGCCGGGTTTGAACCCGTGGCGGTATGTTTCGACGAACCCGACGAACAACCCGGGGCGATTCGATTTGTGGGCGGAGTTTGTGGATGGCACGAGCGTGAAGATCATCTGCAATTGGAACCAGGATATTCTCGACAAGCCATGACACGGAACGGACAACGGCTGGCGAACGTCACGACCACGCGCCTGGAGGTGCGGTGGTCGAGGTGTGCCTGGAAGCCGCGGATTGCGCGCGATCCGATCGCCCAGTGCCGTCCGCTTGCGGGCGACGCCACGGAAGCGATGACGTTGTATCGGCGGAGTGGCGGCCGGGTGTCGAGCGGGGGAGACTCATGGAAGTCAACGCCTGTCGTTGACTGGGTGGCGGTTCGGTATGAGAATCCGCCATCGCGAATCACGTTTTAGGTATTATGAAACACTTGAATAACAGCGGCAGCCGATCCCCGGGGTTCACCCTGATCGAGTTGCTGGTAGTGATCAGCATCATTGGCATCCTGGCGGGCCTGATCATCCCCGTGGTGGCGAAGGCCAAAGTGAAGGCGCAGGAAGCCAAGGCCCGAATGGAGATGGGCAACCTGCTCACGGCGATCAACCAGTACGAGGCGGATTACAACCGGATGCCGGCCTCGAAGTTCGCGCGGCAATCCGTGGGCGGGGCCAATCCTGACTTCACCTACGGGACCCTGCACACCACGGTGAACCAGACGCAGCGGATATTGACCCATCCGAAGAAGGTCGACGATTCGGGGAGACCGTTGCCGCTGCCGACGGTGATCAACCGCTCGGCTGGTCGGCCCTCGGCGTTTGACAACAGCAACGCGGAGGTCATGTCGGCCTTGCTGGGCCGGACGAGTTGGGCAAACGGCGAAGCGACCTTCAATATCGAGCATTCCATGAATCCGAAGAAACAGGCGTATCTCGAGGTGAAGGAGTCTTCCGGGTTCAAGCAATCCGGTTTGGGAGAAGATGGGGTTTACCGGGATCCGTGGGGCGTGCCGTATATCGTGACCCTGGACCTGGACTACGACGGGCGCTGCCTCGACGCCTTTTACCGGCTGGCCTCGGTGTCATCGGAAGGGGTAGGCAACAAGGGATTTAACGGCCTCTTCCGGCTGCCGGACAGCGCGGATGGCGACTTCTTCCAGGCAAGCAAGAAAGCCATGGTCTGGTCGTTCGGGGCGGACACGAGCATCAACGCCGCCCAGCAAGCGAATGCCGGGGTGAATCGGGACAACATCTTAAGCTGGTAGTCACTGTCGTGCGCACGTCGTCTCAGTCTGGGAAAGGGATCAGCGGGGAACGGACTCGCGGATTTACCCTGGTGGAATTGCTGGTCGTGATGGTGATCATCGCGATTCTGGCTACCGTGGGGTTGCCCGCGCTGCGTGGCATTGGCAAAGGCAACCGGATGAGCGCGGCGACGCGGCAGGTGATGGATGACCTGGCGCTGGCGCGGTTGAGAGCGATCAGTTCGAGGAGCGCGGTTTATATGGTGTTTGTGCCGACCAACCTGCTGGCGCGGATGGCGGCCGAGCCGAGCGACGCGGTGCGCCGTCAGCTCACGAACCTGGTCAGCAGCCAGTACAGCGGTTATGCCCTGGTGACGCGTCGATCGGTGGGGGATCAACCGGGCCAGGAACGCCCGCAGTATGTCAGCGAGTGGAAGCAACTGCCCGAAGGGGTGCTGTTCGCGCCGTATAAGTTCGAGGCGGCCTGGACCAACGCGCCCAATGAGTATCTCCGTTCGTTTCAGAGGGTCGACAATGGGTGGTTGCCGTTTCCGCACTCGACGAATTACCTGGCGGGATATCCGTTGCCGGTGCTGGCCTTCAACGCCCGCGGCCAGTTGATGTCGCTGGCGGGTACGTCGGGGGCGGCGATGGATGAGATCATTCCATTGGCGGAAGGCAGCGTGTTTTACGGTGATCTGGGCGGGAGCCTGACCGCGCCGGACGTGGAGATCAAGCCGCCCAACAATTTCACGAACAACATGATCCGTATCAACTGGCTCACGGGGCGCGCCAGTGTCGAACAGATCCAGCCGCAGTAACCATGAGAATTCCCGCGTTCAGCACAGCACGGTCGGGCGGTTCCCGGTGGGGAACCGCGGTTGGGCAGGCCGCGTTCACCATGGTCGAAATCGCCCTGAGCCTCGGCATCATCGCGTTTGCGCTGGTGGCGATCATCGGGGTGATGCCGACCGGGTTGCAGGTGCAGCGGGACAACCGCGAAGACACGATTCTGACGCGCGACGGACAGTATTTTCTGGAGGCGATCCGTTCCGGCGCATTGGGGAGCATGGAACTGACGAATCACGTGCTGGCGATCACCCTGAGCAACAGCGTGGGCGACGTGTTCGTGCACACGATGCAGCCGAATTCGCCGGCGGGCTTGCCCAGGGGTCAGGGGGTCGTTTACGTCAACGATTTGACCAACAGCCAGGCGGTGATCAGTCTGCTGAGCACTCCGCGATATTCAACCGATAATCAGGGCCGCACCCTGACCAACTACGTCAGGGCGCTGGTCCGGTCCGTCACCAGCACGGCCGAGGAGCAGAGCAATCAATGGCGGTCGAGGGACGCCGGCGATTTCCTGCCGCCGGGTTTTGTCTATCTGCTGAGCACGGAGGTGGTGCCGCTCAGGATTCTCCCGCCCATCCTGACGAACTGGACGGCGTCCGGTTTGTCCCCGATCGAGGTTCAGGTTTACTCGAACAACTGGTTGCAGGCGCGCAACCAGGCCACGAATTTCAGCGAGCTGCGGGTGACCCTGCAGGGGCCGGTTTATTTAAGCGGCCCGGCGCTTCAAGTTGCCGGCCGGCCCAGGACCTTCCGAACCATGGTCAGCGGTCAGTTGGCGATGACCGCGGACAACTGGTTGGCCTTTCAACCGGGCGTCTTTGCCCAGGCAACGCCATGATCAACCAGGACGCGATAAGTGGAAAGCAGGCCGCCGGCCGGCGGGACTGTCCGAACGGCAAGGGAGTTGTGGGCGGACCTGGCGTGTTCGGGCGGGCGGCGAGCGCGGGCGAGTTTCGGCGAGGCGGGCGCCGCGTCGGCCGACCAGTGCGGGCTTTCACGGTGGTCGAGTTGATGGTGGCCATCTCGGTGATGACCCTGATCGTCTTGGTGTTGTATGGGTTGTTCGACCAGACTCAGCGGGCGATGCGCGGCAACGCCTCCCAGGTGGATGTGCTGGAAGGGGGGCGGGCGACGATGGACATGATCTCGAGGGATCTCGAGCAGATGCGCGCGAGCGGCGTCCGGTTTGCCACGAACCTCTTTCTGCAGTTGAGCGCGCCGCAAACCGTCCAGGTCTTGCCGGGAGAGGACCAGGCGCGGGTGAGCGTGGTGCAGGAGTGTTTTTTCCTGACGAAACCGGGCAAGTATTGGGAGCAGTTTGGGTACGTGGTGGTGCCGCACCGGAATTTGAACGTGCTTCAGCCGGTGGGGACACTCTATCGGATTGCGCTTTCGAATCACGTTTCGCAATTCACGTCGAACAGCCTCAGCAGCCTCTTTTTGAGCAACCGGGCCAACATGTTTCTTTACGGAACCAACACCCTCTTTCAGAAGGTGACTGACGGGGTGGTGCATTTCCGGGTGCGGGTGCTGGACGCGCGGGGCATCTCGCACAATCTGACGAACGTGGTTTCGACGAACGTTTTCATGCAGGTGGACCCGTTTTCCAATGTCACCGAGCGCGAGCTACGATACGCGTTCGTGGATGACGCCCTGCCGGCGACCGTCGAGGTCGAGTTGGGGATTCTGGATCCGCAGGCGGTGGGGCGCCTTAAGTCGATGCCGAACCCGGCCATGGCGGGCGAGTATTTGTCGAAGCAGAGCGGCCGTCTTCACCTATTCCATCAACGCATTCCGATTCGAACCGCCCGATGAGACGTGATTTGCAGGCAGAGTGCAGCCGGGGTCGTCCAGGCGTGCCGGAGAGGCGCCGGCTGACGTCATTGGCCACAGTGGGGAAGAGGCTCGACCGCCAACCGGGGGTTGGAGGCGGCGGGCAGCGCGGGATCGCGCTCGTCATCACGTTGATCATGCTGGCCGTGGTCACGGTGATGGCGGTCATCTTTCTGGGGATCAGCCGGCGCGAACGGACTTCGGTGTCGGTCACGGTCGATATGGTGACCGCCCAGTTGATGGCGGACCAGGCGCTCGCCCGGGCGCAGGCGCAGTTGGTGGGGCGGATCGCGGCGGAGAGCAATCTCTTCGCTTACGAGTTTCAGGTCTCGACGAATTTTATCAATCCGAACGGATTTCAACCGCAGTTCGGCGCGGACCTGCTGAACGTCGGTTATACCAATCTGCAAGCCGGGCGGCCGCTGAACGAGGCGGAGCTGCGGCAGAACCTGGTGAACCTCTATTACGATCCGCGGCCGCCGGTGTTCATCACGACCAATTTCCAGACCGGTGCGCGGGATTTCCGGTATTTTCTCGACATCAATCGGAACGGGCGTTTCGAGACCAACGGCATCGTCCCGGTGCTGACCAATGGCATTGTGGTGGGGACGAACTCGCTGGTGGGCGATCCGGAGTGGATCGGGGTGCTCGAACGGCTGGATCAGCGGCACTCGCCGTCGAACCAGTTTGTGGGGCGCTATGCCTATATCATCCTGCCGGCGGGCAAGAGTCTGGACGCGAATTTCATCCATAACGGTTCGAAGACGCGGGGCTTTTCGCCGCCCACGATCTACGAGCGTTATCTGCGGAATCAGGGTGTAGGTTCGTGGGAGATCAACCTGGCGGCCTTTTTCGAGACGTTGATGCCGGCCATGTACACGCCGTTCTACGGCGCGGAGCGGTATTTTTATCGGCCCTTCGATCTGAACTCCGCAAGTGACGGCTCGTCGTTCCAGGATGCCCTGTCGGTGCTGACGTATCGGTATGTGAACCTGGCCCGGCCGAACATCTGGTCGGCTTCGGACTTGTACGGTGCGCGCGGCGCCAACGCATTCCGGTCGGACAGAGTGGATGGTTACGGGGCGGGGCCGGTTTTGATCGAACCGTATCCGGCGTCGAGTTTGAGCGCGAGCTGGGACAACCCGCTCTGGCCCTGGTGGGGCAGCGACAGCATGCGGGGGATGGAAAGCGTTCAGGAATGGTTTGACGCGAGCCGGACTTCCCCGCAGTTCGTGGACCGGTTGCGAACGGCTTCGGCCGTGCCGGACAACACCGAATATCAGTACACGTTCACCCGGTTGCTGGGCCAGATGGGTGTCGATTCGAGTCCCGCGAACCGGGACAAATTGCACCTGAACTTCGTGAACGTCGACCCGGCGGGGAAAGTGGTGCCGCACCTGGCGACGAACTTTGTCGAGTGGACGCCGGCGCAGTTCTTCACGAATGCGGCGGCGAAGTTGTTTCGGGAACAATTTGGGGACCAGCTCCGGGTGGATTACATACCGGTTTATCCGACGAACTACTATTCCTCGGTGGTGCATCGGCTCCTGCAGCTGTCGGCCAACCTGTATGACGCCCGCACCAACCGCCTGCAGTTGACGGAATATCCCTACCTGCCATCGGTGTTCCGGCCGGTATTCAGCCGATACGAAACCAACGGCGTTTCCACGAACGTGGTGATCTCCGGGTTCGTTCAGGTGACGAACGACCAGGCTTACGCGATTCTGCCCTGGGTGACGCTGCCGGAGGGGCGTTTCCGGATCGAGGCTCAACCCACGGCGGTGAACGTGCACGGGGTGCCTTGGGTGGTGGGCGCGAAGAAAGGGTGGCCGAACTTCAACGAGTTCCATTTGCAGACCTCGGTGCAGGTGACCCGGAGGATGGAGGCCTACAAGCCGACGGCGACATCGGTGCCGCGGTTCCATCAGTCTTACGAGCTGGGCATCTCGAACCTGTTTGGAGTCGAATCCTGGAATTCCTACACCCAGGCCTTTCCGCGGGCCCTGGAGCTGTATGTGACGAACCTGTGCACGATGGCGTTGCGGGACGATTTGCGGGCGCTGGGGGATCGATATGTGTTGGGGCCGCGGGTGATCACCAACAATTTTTACACGAACATCGTGGCGGGCAGCTGGAGCGGCGAACAGTTTCAGTTGTCGTCCCGGCAGGTGCAGTTGGTGCCGATCCAGGAGTATTGGCCGCTGGCAGATCCGCCGTTGAAACCGATCGATGCCGCGGTTTCGTTCGATCAGACCTCCGGGTTTCCCACCCCGGACCTGAAGCTGGAGATCACCAACCGGCTCGTGGTGGTCATGTTGGCCCAGGCTCGCGACGGGAGCCGGCACGTGGTCGATTTCGTGAACCTCGACGGGATGACCGGCGGGATGGACATCACGGCGAACCTGGTGGGACGCACCAATATCTTCGCCGACCGCGGGCTGGATGCGGGGTCCTTCTGGATCACGAATCGGGTGGGGAACATGTCGGCGGGGATTCCCTGGGGTATTACCAACCAGCTCCATGTCTCCACCAACGATGTGCTGGCGGCGTCCGATTGGCGCGGCCTGACGGAGAACCCGGTTTCCGGCCAGCAGAAGGAGAAGGCCATTGACGATTTTCGTTTGTTCATGGGGTTGCCGGCGTTGTTCGATACCCGGCGGACGCAACCCCCGGCGGGCCCCCGGGTGCAGGTGCCGTTTTCGCCGACCCGGATACTGGACCAGGCGCTGACCTGGCAGGCAAACGATCCTCTGGTGCATTATCATGTCGAGGACTTGTATGACGCGGCCTATGCCAACGTGGAAAACGTCGTGCCGCGTCCGCCCGGGTCGCAGCCCGAACCCTCGAACCTGGGCAAGCTAAACCAGCGTTATCGTCCGTGGGGTGGCCGGCCGGGATCGGTTGGGGATCAATGGGCCTACAATCCGGCGGTGAAAGATCCGCTGGTACGTCGTTCGGACGACTGGGAGTTTCCGACCAATCATCTCGCGTCGATCGGCTGGATGGGACGGGTGCACCGGGGGACGCCCTGGCAGACGGTGTATTTGAAGTCGATGATCGAACCGGTGGATCGGTGGACGAAATGGTCGATCCAGGCCGAGAATCATCCGACCAACGATTGGCGGTTCCTGGAGCTGTTCACCGCGGCGCCGAACGACAATGCCGCCCGGGGATTGTTGGGGGTCAATCAAACCAATCTGGCGGCCTGGTCGGCGGTGTTGAGCGGCGTGGCGGTGCTTTCGAACACGACGCCGGCGGTGAATCTGACGTCGGTGCCCACCAACTACACGGCCTTGTTTGTCGAGCCGAACAGCCCGCAACTGCGGCAGATCGTGGAGAGCATCAACCAGGCGCGACAACTGATGCCGCGGCAGACCTTCCGCCGTTTGGGCCAGGTGTTGGCGGCGCCCGCGTTGAGTCTGGATTCGCCCTACTTGAACCGGGCGAGCGACCAGGCGCGATTTGGATTGAGCGACGTCGTTTACGAGTGGATTCCCCAGCAGATTCTCGGTTTGTTGAAGGAAGATGAACCGTATGTGGTGGTCTACGCGTATGGTCAATCGCTGCGTCCGGCCGATCGGTCACTGGTGGTGACCCCCGGGCCCTATTTCGGCTTGTGCACGAATTATCAGATCACCGGCGAAGTGCTCACGAAGTCCACGCTGCGATTCGAGGAGATCCGGCACGGGAATCAGCCGAGCTGGTATCGGGCCGTCACGGAGAGTTTCACGGTTCTGCCCAACGACTAGGTTATGTCTGCTCGAAGCCGCATCTGGGGATTGTTAAGCGCCGTTCTGGTGGTGCTGGGTGTTTTTGTCGGGCTCAAGACCGCGGAACGGCTCATCCGTCCGGGGCAAACCGGTGCCGAGAACCGGGTGACGGTTGAGCCGAGGCGGGATTCCCGCGCGACACTCTCCCAGTCGGGGACCGCAACTTCGGTTGGCGCCGCGAGTCGGGCCGTAACCGCCGCGCCGCGATCGGCGGCGATCGGTGCGCCGGCCATTGCCAGGGCGGGCCAGGAAGCCAAGTTCCCGCATCGGCTCAGGAACAGCGGTGAATCGATCGAGGTGCTGGCGCGGCGCGACTCGGTGTTGCTGTTGGAGAACGCGTTCATCGACACCGCCCTTGGTTTGGCGGTCGAGATTCCGGGGCATTTGCGGGCGCAAGGCGATTCCGGGAGTTACATCGTTCAGTCGGACCAGCCGCTGGATGCCGCGTTTTACGAGAGCTTGCGCGGAGCGGGGGCGGAGTTTGTCTCGTACATTCCGAACAACGCGGCATTGGTTCGGGCGAGCGAAGCGGTGGCGGAAAGGCTGGCGGCGTCTCTCGGTGTGCGGGCCGTGTTGCCCTATGAACCCTATTACAAGATCGCGCACGGACTGATGGGGGCGGCGGTTGACCAGGAGTCGCTGCCCGAGGAGTCGCGTTTGAATCTGATGCTCTTTCCCGGCGAACGCGAACGCGTGCTCGCGGCGTTGTCGGGAGTGGGGGTCGAACCGGTGGCGGAGGATCGCACGCCGTTCGGGCCGCTGTTGACGGTCATTCCGCAACCGGACAGCCTCCCGATGCTGGCCCGGTTGAGCGGGGTGCAGCGGATAGAACCGGCCTCGCCCCGGGTGTTGCTCAACGATCTCGCCCGCGTGCGGGTGGCGGTGGCGACGAACAGTGTGGATCCGACCAACTACCTGGGTTTAACCGGCACCAACGTCTGGGTGAACATCAACGACACCGGCGTGGATGCCAGTCACCCCGACCTGCTGAACCGCGTGTTCAGCACCGACACCAACAGCTTCACCCTCCTGGATCGGAACGGACACGGAACCCATGTGGCCGGCACGCTCGCCGGCACGGGCGATTCCTCCGAGAGCGTCACCAACGCCTTTGGCTCGGAAATGGGCGCCGATTTCCGGGGAATCGCGCCGCGGGCGGACCTGTTTGTTCTCCCGATCGATCTGCGCACGGGGCCGCTGATCTCGGACAGTTATCTGCAGGAGAAAGCCGGCACGGACTACTACGAGGTCCAGGGCAAGACCAACGTCTTTGTTTCGAACAACAGCTGGGGTTATCAGCGGCGGTTCGAATACGACAGTGCCGCCGCGAGCTTCGACGCCGCCGTCCGTGACACGCTGCCGCTCACGTCCGGAGCACAGTCCGCCCTCTATGTGTTTGCCGCCGGCAACGAGGGGTTCGCCACCGAAAACGGAGTGGCCGGGGTGCCCGATACGATTCTCTCGCCCGCCACGGCCAAGAACGTGATCGCGGTGGGTGCGCTGGAGCAATTCCGGGTGATCCCGATCGAGATCTATACCACCAACACCACGGATGGCACCGTCACCACGAATCAGGTGTTCCGGCCGCTGTCCGATAGTGACAACGAGGTGGCCTCCTATTCGAGCCGGGGAAATGTCGGGATCGGCAGCGAAGGCGAATTCGGCCGGTTCAAGCCCGATCTGGTGGCGCCCGGGAGTTTCCTGGTCTCAGCGCGGGCGACCCGGTGGAAGCTGGAGGATCACGTGCCGACAGACTCGCCCTTGTATCCGGCGTTTTCGAATCTGAACAGCGAGTTGGGTCCGCACTATCGATACGAGTCCGGGACGAGCATGGCGGCGCCGGTGGTGTCGGGGATGCTGGCGTTGTTGCAGGAGTATTTCGAGCAAATCCTGGCCGAGCCTTACAGTCCCGCACTGATGAAAGCGCTGTTGATCAACGGGGCCCGGACGGTCAATTCGATTTACGATGTCCAGGTGCGGAAGCTTTACAACGACCAGGGTTGGGGCGTGGCCACCTTGACCAACAGTCTGCCGATGGCCTTGACCAACACCACCGACCGTTCGGGTTGGCCGCTGCGGTACTTTGACATGGGCACCAACCAGGCCCTGGCGACCGGCCAGGGGCACACCTGGGACCTGAAATTGAGCACCAACGGGATCTTCGAACCGCTGCGGGTGACGCTGGTCTGGACCGATCCGCCGGGCAACCCCGGATCGGCGCTGAAGCTGGTGAACGACCTCGACCTGGTGGTGACGAACCTGACGACCGGCGAGGTTTACGTGGGCAACGACATTCCCCAGGACGGCGACTTCAATCAACCCACCAGCACCAACGAACCGCCGGTGTATGACATCGTCAACAATGTCGAGTGCGTGTTCCTCAGTCCGGTGCTGGGCACGAACTACTCGATCTCCGTGGTGGGGCGCCGCGTGAATGTCAACGCGGTGACCGCTAACACCACCGGCGTGGTGCAGGATTACGCCTTGGTGGTTTCCTACGGCGACGGGACGGCGGAAGCGCCGTTCGCATCGCTGGAACGGATCGACGACTCGTTCGAGCCTCCGCCGGCGCTCGGCCTGACCAATGGCATCCCGGTTCTGAACCAGCGGGTGGGCGCGAATTTCCAGCTGTTGAGCTCGACGAACGGGTTGCCCGAGCAATGGCGGTTCTACATTTTCACCAACGCGTTCGTGACGAACGTCAGCGCGCTGACCAACGGCAGCAATGTCGCCATCATCACCTTCCTGCCGCCGAACCTGGCGCGTCCGCGGAATCTGGACGCCGACATCGATCTCTACGTTTCGACGAATGCCGGGTTGACGAATCTGGAGCCGGTGGTGGTGGCCAGCGCGTTCAAGTCGACCACCCGCAGCGGCACGGAGGTGGTGGTCTTCACCAACGCGGTGGTGAGCACGAACGAGATCTATTACATCGGCGTGAAATCCGAGGACCAACAGGCGGCTGAGTTCGGCATCGTGGCGTTGTCATCCGATCTGCCTTTCGATGAGGAGGACGAAAACGGGAACCGGGTCTTGCGGGGGTTGCCGACCAACGTTTCGATTGCCGACGGTTCCCCGAACGATCCGGGCGCGGCCTACGTCTTTGCGGTGGGATTACATCCGGTCGAGGTGGCGGGTGTGGTGGCCGAACTGACGCTCACCCATGATTCCGTGGGTGATTTGATCGGCAATCTCAGTCACGAGGACCAGTTCGCTGTGCTCAACAACCACAGTCGATTCACCGGCGGCACGAGCACGAATTTCTTTGTGACGTACGACGATAACAACAGCGGCCTGTATCAGTACAGCCGCGCCTCCGATGGCCCCGGCAGTCTCAACGATTTCATCGGGCTGCAGAATACCGGCGTCTGGCTGCTGACGATGACGGACGACGCCCTGGGCCGGACGGGGATGGTGAACAGCATTGTGCTGCGGGTGCAGCCGAACCGGTTGGCTGAGGGGGGCGTCATCTTCGGCTCGGTTTTGGCCAATCAATGGGTCTACTACTCGATTGAAGTGCCGGCCGACGCCGTCCGACTGAGGGTGCTCCTCTCGCAGATAGACCGTCCGCTCGATCTCTATTTGCGTCGCGGGCAGATCCCCACCTTTGACGAATACGACAAGAAAGCGTTGATCACTCCGACGGGGGGCGAGTTGAGTCTCACGCGGGGCGACGTGCCGCCGTTGAACGCCGGCCGGTATTTCATCGGGATCTACAATCCGAACCCGGTGACGGTGAACTTTGGGTTGCAGGTCTTGATCGACCGCGATCTGAACGCGATCAACGCGTTGTCGGCCGTTTCCGAGGACACGCCGCTGGCGTTGAGGGACGATGCGATCACGACCTCGACGTTGTTCGTGCCCAGCGCACGGCCGGTGGTGGAGGTGCAAGCCGGGGTGGTGGTGGAGCATGCGCGCGCTTCCGACCTGGTCTTTCATCTGGTGAGCCCGGAAGGAACGCGGGTGCTGCTGGCTGAGAACCGCGGACAGAGCAGCCCGGACGGTTACGGTGACCGGATCATTACCACGAACGTCTTCCCGAATAGTTCCAACGGTGGCCCGGAGGAAGACCGCAATCCGATCGAGACCGGGGCCAACGCGGGGATTCTGCAGGTGGATTATGATTTCTACGTGGTGCCGGACAGCCTGCGGGTTTACTACCAGGGGGTGTTGATCTACGACACGGGCCTGGTCAACGGCACGGGCTCGATCCGGCTCCCGTTCGGTCCGGGCGAAGCCACGGAGATCACCATCGTGGTGAACGAAGGGGGCAGTTCGCTTGAGACGACGCAGTGGATCTATACCGCCAGCGTGATCACCGAGCGCCTGGTGTATACTGTCCTCACGGAAAACACCAACCGGGCCGATCTGCCAATCAAATACGCGACCGCTCCCTTCACCAACAGCACCGTGAGCACCGCGCTCACCAACGTGGTGCTCTTCGAGGACGATTTCGAGGCCTACGCGGAAGGGGCATACCTGGCACCGACGAACCTCGGTCTTTGGCTGGTGGAGTTGGGGCAGGTGGTGGTGCACGGAGAAACCAACGACCTGGGGGTGACCGCCCATAGCGGAACGAACTTCGTTGAACTGGCGGTGACCAACGCGCCCTCCTCGCTGACGGCGGTCCTGGAAACCACCGTCAACCGGAGATACTTCCTGAACTTCACAATGCGCCGGAACCCCAAAGGCGTTGCCGGCAGCCCGCAGGTCCTGGCCCTTTACACCAACGACGCCCTGGCCGCCTTCCTGCCGGTGCCGGCCGGTGGCTGGGTGACCAACTCGATCCTGCTGCGAGCCCCGAGCTCGTCGACGGCCGTCGAGTTTCGCTCCGGAAGCCCGGTCGGCCCGCTTATTGACTCGGTCGAGATCATCGAGGTGGCCGACGAGGAAGAGTTCTATTTCCTGCCGGAGGAGTTCCTGAGTGCGTTCGAAGGAGAATCGGCCTTTGGAAACTGGACGCTCGAGATGTGGGACAACCGCGTCGGTTCCGGAGGCGGATTGCCGCCGGAGTTGATCAGTTGGCAGCTCCGGTTTGTGCTCGCCAACACCAATCCGCCGGCGGTGCCCCTGGTGTTCTGCCGGCCGGACACGAACACGGTCTCGGTCTACACCGAGGAATGTGAACCGGCCGAATTCACGGTGACCGGCGAAGAGATCAAGTATTTCATTGTGGAAGTGCCGCGATCGGCGTCCATGGCCACCAACCTGGTGGTATGCACCAACGATGTGGTGCTCTTGTTCAACCAGAACGGCCTGCCGACCGGGAGTCTCCCGGGGGATACGGTGGTGGACGATTTCGGCGCCGGGGGCGAGCTGTGGGTGTTGAACACAAACGACCCGCCGGTCCTGCAGCCGGGCCAGCGCTATTACCTTGGGGTGGCCAACGCCATTCCGACCGAGACGAACACGTTTTTCATCAGTGTGGCCTTCGATCAGACCGACAGTTACCTGGTGTCGGTGCTCGAGTTGACGAACGCCATTCCCTACTCGGCCACGATCGCGGTGACCAACGCGCTCGATTACTACCAGTACACGGTGGCCTCCAACGCCGTGGAAGTGCGCTTCGAGATCACGCAATTGGACGGGGACGTCGACCTGGTGATTCGGAAGGCGTTGCCGGTTCAGGACCCGCTTCCGACCACGGCCGCCGGGCGCTACGATTACGTCAGTCGCAACGCAGGAACGATCCCGGAATCGGTCATCGTCACCCCGATGTCGGATCCGGTCCCGCTGGAGCCCGGGCGCTGGTATTTAGGGGTGATCAACGTCGACACCAATCCGGTCAATTACACCGTGCGGGTGACCGAGACGGTGGGATCCTTGACCAACGTGATCACGCTTCAGAATGGTGTGCCGCTGGATTTCAGCATCCCGGCCGGCGCGACCGTCACGAACTATTTCCTGTTCAGCATCGCGGAAGCCACCCACAGCGCGGTCTTGTTCGAGACTTACAACCTGACCGGCGATGCCACGCTGTTGGCGGAGCTTGGGGCATTTCCCGATCCCCTGAGGTTCTTCGGCATCGACACGGGTTCGCCGGACGAATCGGCTCAGATTGTCTTCCGCACCAACAGTGGCGCGCCGGCCAACCTGATGGGCAATTGGTTTCTGCGGGTCATCCCGGACCTGGACGAGGATCTGGATTTCAGGATCCGCGCCGTGGTTGCCACCAACGGAGTTCTGGTGAGCGGCGCGCCGTTCAAATTGACGGTGGGGCCGGCACCACCGCCCGCCACGGGATTCGAGCTTACCTGGAATACCGTGCCAGGGGAGCGGTACCTGGTCTCGAGGTCGAGCGATCTGGTGAACTGGGTGCCGTTGGGGACCGTGACCGCCATCGGCAGCACCCTCTCTTTCCAGGACCCCGCGCCGCCACCGGGGACCATGCTTTTCTATAGCGTTACGCCGGTGCCGTGAAGATAGGCTGATGCCAGGGGACGGTGATGGGGTGAGCGCTGCGATCGTTGCCGTAATCGGTTCACCCCAGCCCGCGAGCCTGCGGGGGGTGCGGCACCCGGCATTTTCGTCCCCTTGACGCGCATACCAGGGCAGGCCTAAGTTGGTCCACCGCGATTACCAAATTCAAATTTCGTCGCAGTTATGAAACAGATCCTCGCCGGACCCGCTCACAGGTGGACATGTCGGTGGCTTTTACTCCTGTTCTGTTTGGGGCTGATCGCCTCGCCCCTGGAGCAACCGCAGATCACCAGCATCCAAATCGATGACGGTCAGGTGGTGGTCACGGTTGCCGTTCCGCCCGGCGTTCGCAAAGTGACTCTGGAATCGCGCCTGCGACTCGGAGGAAGCACTTGGGAGCCGCGACAGGTGGCACGCCTGGACGGTGCGGGGGGCGACGTTGTGTTTCAATTGCCCGTCTCGGATCGACTCGAGGTCTTGCGGGTCAGGGCGGACGAGACGGAGCCGCTGCCGGCCGCATTCTATCAAGGGCCCGATTCCGTGGCGCCGCAGCCGGCGAACTCGGGTGGATGGTTTGGAGACCTGGCCACCGGTGTTCCTGGGGGAATCCGCGAGGGCGACAGCAACGTGCCGTCGGCCGAGCGCGAGGTGGTGGAATCGGACATCTGGCAGTTGGGCGGGGACACGCTCTATTTCTTCAATCAGTATCGCGGCCTGCAGGTGATCGATGTGGCGGAGCCGGATGCGCCTCGGTTGACAGGAACGCTGGCATTGCCGTCGGCCGGTGAGCAGATGTATCTGCTCGAGACCGGAGAACTGGTCTTGTTGACCCGCAACGGCTGTTATTACCGGGAGAACGGCTCCGAGAGCGAGGTGCTGGTTTTGACCGTGATGAACGGCCAACCGGAGATTGTCGGACGGTTGCCGGTGGCGGGGCAGATTCAGGAAAGCCGAATGGTCGGCACCGCGCTTTACGTAGCGGCGCAAACCTATCGGGCGGTGGTCAACAGCGACGGCACGATGTGGGAATGGGGCACGAGACTCTCGGCCTTTGACTTGTCCGACCCCCTGGCGCCGGTGCCGCAAAACGAACTATGGTATCCGGGGTATAACCAGGTGGTCACCGCCACCGACCGCTACTTCATTCTGGCCACGCAAGATGCCGGCGATTGGCGGCGGTCACTGGTGCACCTGGTCGACATCGAGGATCCGCTGGGTCAGATGTTGCCACTGGGCCGGCTCAAAGTCGCGGGGTTGGTCGCGGACAAGTTCAAGATCCAGGTTGATGGCGAAGTGCTGACCATCATTTCGGAGGTGCGTGACACGACGCTCTACACCCTGTTGGAGACTTTCTCCCTGGCGGATCCCCTGGCACCGGTGAAACTGGGGGACCTGGAGCTGGGCCTTAGCGAGCGACTGCATGCGACGCGGTTTGCCGGCGACCGGGTTTACGTGGTGACGTTCTTCGTCCAGTTTCAGATGGACCCGCTCTGGGTGGTGGATCTTTCGCAACCGACGGCACCGAGAATCATGGGGGAACTGGAGATCCCCGGGTGGTCGACCTACCTGCATCCATGGGGCGATCGGCTGGTGGCGTGCGGTATTGAGACGAACCAGACGACCGTGTCGCTGTTCGATGTGGCTGATCCTGAGCGGCCGGCATTGCTCAAGCGGCTGGTCCTGGGCAGCGGTTGGTCGTGGAGCGAGGCCAACAACGACGAGAAAGCGTTCCGGGTGCTGCCCGATGACGGCCTGATCCTGTTGCCCTATCAAAGCTGGGATGGGGGCGAATCCGCTACCCGGGTGCAACTGATCGATCTTACGCCGGAGACCCTGGTGGCTCGCGGCGCGATCGATCATGACATGGTGCCCCGGCGCGCCACCTTGCATCGAGAGCGAGTCATCTCCGTGTCGGGTCAGGAGTTGCTTTGCGCGGACATCACGGATCGTGATCGGCCGATCGTCACGGCCCAACTGGATCTGGCATGGCCGGTGGACTGGGTTTTCGCCGAGGGCGAGTACCTCCTCGAGTTGAGTCGTGGTCCGATGTGGTATGGCGAGGTTGGTGAACCGTTGATCCGGCTGACGTCGGTTGCGGCTCCTGACGCGGTGTTGGGGGCGGTAGCGCTGCCCCGGTCATGGCCGATTCTGGCCGCGGAGGCACGGGACGGCCGGCTCTATGTGGTGCAGGGAACGCCGCCAGAGGCAGTGTCGGGCGAGGATCCGCCCGCGCCAGAGGAAGGGTCAACGGCCAACCTGCGATTGGCCATATACGATCTGACGCGCTTGCCTTCCCTGCCGATACTGGGAGAGACGGAGGTTGCATGGGATGGCCTGGGTTGGGCCTCGGAGTTGGAGGTGATTTGGCCAAAAGCGGGGGTGCTGGTGTTGGTGGGTGGTGGGGGCGGTTACTGGTATCCCTGGTTGGATTGGCGGTTTGGCCCGGTCAGCGGTGACATTGCGCGGCCGGGCGGGTGGTGGCCCAATTATTGGGGCAGCAATGGCGGCCGCCTATTGGCCTTCGCGGTGGAGAACGCAGGCGCACCGGAGCTAGTGTCCGAGGTGGATCTAACCATCGATGGATGGTGGAACTTCAGCAAGGTGTCCGTGGCGGACGGTTTGGCTTATTTGACCCACACCATAGCGGAGCCGGCCCCGCCGTTGGTGGAATTTGATGCCACGACCGGAGAGTGGCGCACCAACAATGCGCCAGAGTGGTTATGGGTGCAGCGCTCGTTCCTGGACGTGATCGATTACGGCGATCCAGCGGAGCCGGTGGTGCGCCGCCCGATCGAGACGTTGGGTGGTCTCGCGGGGGTGTCTCCGGATGGCGCCGTGATTTACACCGTCGGCGCCCGATGGCAGCCGGCCAAAGATTGGCTGAATGATTACACCGAATGGCTGGATGCCAGCGCTTACGACGGCGTCTCGCTGCATTTGGTGGACTCGATCAAGCTTCCGGGTTACTGGCCGCGACCCTTGCTGGTCGACCAAGGTTTGGTTCTGTTGGGGCGCGCCGACCCCGAAGGAGGAGGGGCAGGGGTGCTGGAAACCTGGGGCATAAGCGGCGAGGGCACGCTGGCATTGCGGCACAGTTTGAAGCTCGCCACCGCCGCCCAGACCCTGGCCAGCATCGACGGGTTGGTGGTGGTTCAAGCCAATGAATGGGTGCTCCTCTTTCAGTTGACCGACCCGCCTCAAATGCGTCAGGTCGGGGGTCGCACTCCGCCCGGATGTGTGTGGCCGGACCTGCGTCATGCCGTCGGCGATCCTCAGCGTGGGATCTGGATTCCGCTGGGGTACAACGGGGTCTGGCGGGTTCCCCTCGGGTTGAGCTTCTGACTTGGAGACGATTTATCTTTGCGCTTTTGCCGCCGTGGCGGGGTTTATCGACGCCGTGGTGGGCGGCGGCGGGTTGATACAGATCCCGGCGTTGTTCTTGTTTCTGCCGGCCCCGCTGGCGGCGTTGGTGCCGGCAGTGCTGGCCACGAACAAGATGTCCTCAATCTGCGGAACGGGGATCGCCGTGGTCGAGTATGGGAGGCGGGTGCCGATTCATTGGCGGTCGGTGTTGCCCGCGGGTGTCACCGCGTTAGTCTTCTCATTTCTCGGCGCGCGCACGGTCACTTTGTTGCGAGTGGATTTTCTGCGAGGGCTGGTATTGGTGTTGTTGATCCTGATTGCCCTCTACACCTTTTGGCGGAAGGATTTCGGCCATCTGCACGCACCGAAACTGCGCCTCGGGGTCGAACGGATCCTGGGGGTGGCGACCGGGATGGCGATTGGGTTCTACGATGGCTTCTTCGGTCCGGGAACGGGGAGTTTCCTGATCTTCATTTTCATTGGGTTGTTTGGATTCGATTTTTTGTCCGCTTCGGCCAACGCGAAGGTGATCAACCTGGCGACCAACCTGGCAGCGGTGGCTTATTTCGCGGCCTCGGGCCATATCCTGTGGCAGTACGCACTGCCCATGGCAGCGTGCAACATGGCGGGGGCGCTGTTTGGCGTGCGTTTGGCCGTGCTGAAAGGGAATCGGTTTGTTCGCGGGTTCTTCCTGGTGGTCGTGACGGTCATGATCGTTCGGTTCGGGCATGAAGTGCTGGTGAAGTAAGAACGAAGAAGTAAGAAGTAAGAAGGAAGAAGTCGGGAGACGGGGATTAGCCGAAAAGTCCATTGCCTGTGCCAAAGGACATCATCCTGTAAATCCTGTTCATCCTGTCTGAGCTCACCGTGTAAAAGCTGAAAGCGGAAAGCTGGAATAGGGAAATTGGAAAACGCGTCCTTTCAACTTTCCGCATTTCAATTCTCCAAATCAGGCTTTCGCAGTCTAGAACCAACAGTCGCCCTCTGGGATTGCGGCCGGGGACCGGAACAGGGTGACAGGTTCATAGTCAGGAATCCCGAAGTCATTCTCAATTAAAGGGTAGGAGCAGCGAGCGCCATCGGACCGCGGCTGTGTCGCAGACCAGCCGCAGCAATGCCCGCCCGGTCAAGGGGGTTCGGAACAGTCCGAGCGCCGCCGAGCGCGCGAGCTTGCTGCGACTGACCCTTCGGGCACAGTCGCGTTCCGAGAC
>JAHDYP010000067.1 GCA_023383055.1 Verrucomicrobiota bacterium
GCGGCCCAGGCGGGATCCGCCAGCGCTCGCGCGGCCAGGGCCATGCCGCCGGCCGCCTCGCCGTTGCAGTCGTGCCGCCGCCACCACCGCACCGGCTGAGCCCCATCCAGCCCGATGTGACTGCTAAAACCTTCGAGCAAGCCCAGGGAACCGTCGCCACACGGCTGCCCGGCCTTCGGTCCCGGTCCGACCCGGTCGGGCCATTCCCGCGCGACGGTGTCGTAAGTGTCCGCCCAGGAGGGGTGGATGAGCATGCGGGCCGATTCATACCACGCAACGCCCCGCCGCAGCGCCTGGCGTTCGACATCGGGCGGCAGCCGCTCGAGCTTCGCATACGACGGCCGCACCGACGGCGTCCATCGCAGCTCGGGCACGGTCCTTCCGGGAAGCAGCCACTGGAGAATGCCGGTCCACACCTGCTCCCAAGCCGCGACCGGCGCGTAGCGGGCCGTGACGAAGCGGCTCAGGCAGGTGGTCGCGACCAGCATGCGGTCGCTCTGCTCGAAGAGCAGCGGCACGGTCTCTTCGGGGAGCCCATAGACGGCGGTGTCGAACCCCGCGACTCGTGCCAGCACCAGCGGGGCGGCCGGAGCCGTGGTGGGAAGGACATGACAATCGTGGATGGCGAGAATGCGCTTTGCCGGAAGCTCGGGACCGAAGAAATCCGTCGCGACCACGGCCCGTTCCCAGCGGACGCGTCGGAGGGGGCCGAACGTCCTGCCCGGCAAGGCGCTGGGGCATTCGAGGTAGAGCCGGAGCTGTTTCGCGGTGGCGGAGCGCAAGGAGCCCTCGGGAACATCGGTCGTCCGGGTCGGATAACCCTCGGCCACGATGAGGACCGCGCTTTCCGCCGGGGCGGCGGCGATCGCATCGGATGCGGTATCGAACCGACGGACGTCCAGCCCATTGGCCGTCAACACCCGATGCAGATCGCTGCCCGCAGGACAGGCAAGGTGGATGGTGGGCGGTGGGGAGGCCGGGTCGCGCGCGCCGGCACATACCAGGCTTGCCGCCAGCAGGAAAGTCGCGACCAGGATTGCCGTCCATGTCATGCCGGCATTCTCCACCGATGCGAGCCGCGGCGAAAGATGGAAGTCAGACTGCTTGAGCCATCGGCCTGAGGCGGAGTTTGAGGGTGGATCGGCGCGAATTGAAACAGAGAGGAGTCTTGCCACGCGAATCGCGCTCAACTGGCTCCAAGCTGCGCTCTTTGCAGGACCGCGCGAACGATGGCGTCGGCGAGCGCCCGCATGCCCTTGTCACCCGGATGCGCGGCGACTCCGTCGTGCTGGAACGATCGCTCGGAGCGTGCGGTGTTGGCAGGCTCCCGGCCGAGAACGCCGGCATCGACGAAGATGGCGTCGGCCGCCTGGCAGGCTTCCCGGAGCACCTCGTCCTTGGCGGCATCGGGCCAGAAACAGCTGCGGACGACCACCAAGGGATGACGTTGGGCGAGGGCGCACCTGAGAATGCTCATCACGCCGGCCTTGAACTTTGCCTTCGCCTCCGCGGAATCGAGCGACGGCACATTCTCGCCGATGGCCAGCACCACGAGGTCGGGATCGAACGCGAACGACTCCCGCAGCTGCGTGTCCACGTCGTAGTCTGCGTAGTTGCGCTCAAAGTCCGCGATGTTCCGGACCATGATCCGCGGCCTCGCGCCGATACGCTCGGCGAGGGCGGCGGTGACCAGGTGGACGTAATCCTTGTCTTCGGCGCTGGCGGCCATGCCCCAGTTGCCGGACCAGCCGATGTCCGCCTTGGGACCGTGCAACGTGATGCTGTTGCCGAGGAACAGAATTCGGCGGATGGCCGAGGCCTTCACCTCCGGCTCCGCGGTGACGGGGAACATGGAGATCCGGAATTTGGTGCTGCCGTAAGGAACGAGCGTGACGGGTTCCGAAGCCTTTCGGCGGGCGGCCGGCAGCAACGGCAATCGCGGATCCTTCGGGTCGGGGTTCCAGGCGATCTCGACCGCGGTCGCTCGCAGCTTCAGGGGGGCGTCGAGCGGCCAGTCCCATCGGGTCGGCATCGCGGTGCGCTCGACCGTCAGGCCAGGGTCTTGCACGTCCAGCGCGAATTGCCAGCGAGCGGACGCATCGGGCGCGTTCGCGTCCGTCGTATCGGCGATGGGCAGCGCGAACAGCAGCGGCCCGCAGGAAACCGTGGCGTACGGCACGCCGCGCGTGCTGTCTTCCTCCGGTATGGAGACCTGCGTAACGCGGTGTGCGCCGTCGTAGGGCGGACCCGGTGCGGTGTCGCGTCCACGCGCCAGGGTGGCGGTCATGGGCAGGTGCAGCCGCACGATATCGCCCGGTTTCCAGGTCCGGTGGACGCGCGCGAAGCCCCTGGCGTTGGGTTCAAGTGTCACCGCCGAGTTATTCACGGTGAGCGAGGGAGCCTGGCACCAGCGTGGAATGCGGAGGTCGAGTGGGAAGGCCGCGGCCCGTTCCGGTTGCACGATCATCTCGATGCGCTCGTTGAAGGGATAGTCGGTCTTGGAGGTGATTACGACCGGCACGCGGTCGGCCACCAGTGCCTTGACCTGGCACGGGCCGTAGCAGGTTGCCGCCAGGCCGTTGTCGCAGGTGGCCATCCACAGGTGGGTGACAAACCACGGCACGATGCGATTCAGCGCCGCGGTGCAGCACAGCGGGGAATGCTTGGGCTGATAGGCGCCGCCACCGGCCATGGGGCCGTGGGGGAAGTTCGGAGACAAATTGGCGAACCGGTTGGGGCTTTGGAAATAGACGTGGGTCTTGAAATCGCGCGACACCGTGGCCGGTCCCGCATTGAAGAACGCGCGTTCCAACCGGTCCGCCATGCGGCCGTCGCCAGTGACCTGGAGCAGGCAGACCTGGCTCCAGACATAGCCCGCCACGTCGCAGGTTTCGCTTCCCCGGAACGCGCCGGTGGGAAGATACCATTCATCCGAGACGGGCACGCCGTGGGGCTGCATCGCGACACGCTCGAGCAGATCGTGCCAACCGACCGCGGCCGCGAGATAGCTCTCGTCGCCGGTCCACAGATAGCCGACGGCCCAGGGCGTCGTGCATTCGATGAACTCGACGACATGGGCGTTGTCCACCGTGGTGCCGGGTTTCAACTCGGGCGCGTGGCGGTAACGGCTCAGGTTCGGCAGCAGTGCGCCTTCTTCCTGGCTGAACATCCGGTCCAGTGCCTCGGCGATGCTGGCGTTTCCGGTCCAGCAATAGGTGTCATACGCCGGCCAAAGGTTCGACAGGTTGCCTGTGATGGATCGCAGGCAGTCCGGGTCGCTGCCGTAGGCTTTCACGAGCGCATTCAGAATGCGCGGGTCGAGCGAACCGGCGTAGTAGCCCGACATGGCGCGCCCGAGCAGGCCACAGGCCCAGAGCGGCCAGCCCTCCAACGCCGCGTGGACGGCTTGCCGGTCGGCGGGGTTGTTTCGGTCGAGCCACCAGAGGAAGAGCAGACCATCGGTGTTCATGGGGTCGGCCACCGCGTAGAGGCGGCGCCTGGCCTGCTCGATCAGGGTGTCATCGTGCAGAGCGAAGCCCAGCCGCGCCAGGCCGTCGAACCAGTAACCGCCGCCTTCGTAGGGCCAGGCGCCCTTGTACCAGAGGAGTCCTTCGCCGGTCATCTGGTGGTCGGTGGCCCAGGCCCGCTTGAACTCGGCGTCGTATTCGTCCATGTGGCCGGTGAAACCGTCGCGCGCCGCGAGGCACCAGTCGCGCAACCAACCGGCGGGCTCGACGGCGCCGGGGGGCAGCGGGATGAGGGCAGGGCGGGTAGCGGGTTCGAAGGGCTTCGCGTGATTTGCCGGGACGGGGCTTGAAGGGTTGCCCGCCACCACCAATCGCATGGTCCACGGTTCGACTGCCGGGAGCCGGAAATGGCGATACGGTCCATCGGTTCGACCGGCGTGGATGAGTTGTTCCCGCGCCTCCATGTCAAACACGCGGACGTGGTCGTTCTTGGTGGCGATGGCCAGTTCGAGGTCGGTTGCCGTATCAAAGCTGGCATTGAGCAGGGCGAACGCAATCTGTCCAGGTTGCGGCTCGCGCACCCAAGAATTGACCTTGTGATACGAAGCCACGTAGGCGGGCAGACGGTCCCGGGAAAGCCAGCGCATGACGGCTTTGATCTGCGTGTTCTTGCTCAGACTGTGGAGATGATCCCACGGATAGTATCCGCTGACGCAAATTCGGCCTCCGAGCTTGTTTTCGTACACAGCGAGACTGCAGGGCGAGACTTCCTTGCCGCCGTAATCGACCAGCCGGGCCAGCGTTTCGACCTTGGCGTCTTGCTTCGTCAGGACATAGCCGACATAGCCCGGCACGCGGTAGAACGATTGGCGACAGTCGCGCTGGCGCCGGGCAAACGGGCCGTTGAGCGGATGCGTCGTGAACTCCTCAATGCAATCCACGGAATGCGGATTCTCGGCCGCCATGCCGGTGAGCTGTTGAAAACCCATTTGATTGAGGGCATGCAGAGTTTCCACGTCCGTGTAGACACCACCCCGGAGCGTCTGCCGGATTTCCTCCCGCGACATGGCGGCCACGCTCTGGGGAAACAGCAGGGTTACCGCGGCACCGTCTGGGTGATAGGCGGGGGGCAGACCCATCTCGAGCATTTGGGACCCCTGGTTCACGTGTCCGACTCCCCACCACGGGTTGTTGATCCAATCGCCGGCGGCGGCCTGGTCCTTGTTCCAGGCCGTGAACAGCCCGACGGGCCGGGCGCGCCCGAGATGGCGGGCCATCAGATCGTAGAAGGCCCGCGCCTGCCGCAGGCGTGCCACGAGCGGCTCGAATTCGTCCAGTGATTCGTCGTTGCCGGAAAGCACGTTGAAAGCGGCCCCGGAGCAGCCGGCCGCCAGATGGCATGCCGCTTCCACCGCGGTGATGTGGGCGGATTTCTTCAGGCGTTGATACGGGAAGTTCTCGATCTCCGATTGAATGGAAAGCACCGACGCGGGCAGAAAGGCGATCTGTCGACCGATGTCATGCGACTTGCCCGCCATCCCGCCGGGATTCGATTCGTCGTAGAAACCGCCGCCGGGCCGCCAATAGACCGGCGCCCCACTGGGGCCGGCGAGCGCCGCGGCCCAACCGTCGAAGTCGTATCCTTCAAAGAATCGATCGCCGGTCATGAAACCGAGCGGCAGACGCGGCCGGGAGGCATGGACGGTCTGTTCGACCAGGCTCAGGAGGTTGCCAATGGTGACCCGATTGTGAGCTAGCCAGGCCTTGCGCAGTGCCAGGCACTCCGCGGGGGTGCCGGCGGTCAACGCGGCTCGCAGGCTGGCCCGCGTGCAGTGGGTGCCCGATTCTCCCGCGAACACGTCCAGGCAGTGATCGCAGAAGCAGGTCAGATTCACTGGCATGTGTCCCATCAACCGGACATCGTCGTCCACCCAGATGTAGTCGGGATTGGCGGCCGCGACGTAGTGGTAGATCTGCCGCACATACTCCTGGAGCCGCGGGTCGTTCGGACAAAAACTGCCGCGCGAGACGTTTCCGTGGATATCGGTCACCGGGGTGTAATCGCCGGCCAGGGAGTTCGGCAGGTTTTCCTCATGATGCCCCATCGTGGACAGCACGTTGATGCCCGAGCGATAGCCCAGCGCCCGGGCCTGGCTGATACGGCGGGAAAGCAGCTCGCACCGGCGTCGCATCTCATCCAGGGGTATGGGCGGATGCGTGAACGACGTAAAGAAGGTGATCTCATCCGTCACGCCCTTGTGCTTCTCGAACAGCGAGAGCAACTCACGGTAACGCGAATCCGGCATCCACTGGCTGGTCCCGATGCGAAAGGAGACGAAGGCCTTCTCGATCCGGGGCAGCGAGGATGTCCCAGCCGCGACCGGTGAGGCCGGTGGCGGAACCGACGGCGCGGCCAAGAGGGTGCTCCCGGCTATGAGCCTCAACAGAAATCCGGCGGTCATGGCCCGCATGGGATGCCGCGGTTTGGAGGTCAGATGCGGGATCAGGACCGGCGTCGGGACTTGTTTTCTGTACCGACCGGACTTCGGGGGATTGGCGGAAAGGTCGCGCGGTTTCATCGGGGCACTGCTGGTGGCCAACGGCATGGGCCAGACACCCGCCAGCGTCCTCCAAATCAAACCGGCACGCCAGCCCGATGTTGCAGTATGCCCGAGCCGCCGTGCATCTCCGAGTTGTTGGAGCGCCGGCCTCCGGCACCGCGTCGTTCAAGGGCACTCTCCGGATGAGTTGTGCATGCACGGGTTGCTCGAATTGGTCTTGCGGGGCTTCAGAATTCGGGCTCAAGAAGACCGCGCCCGCACAATGCCATGGACGCCGCAAAGTCCATCCAGGCGACGCCGCCGAAACCCGCCTGCACTCTGGTGATTCGGCTTGAGGCCACGCACGATCTGCGACAGAGTGCGACGACTCATGAAGCTGCCGTTTTCCGGAACCCCGTGCCTTCGGTTGCTGCCGAATCTGGTGCTCCTTGGCTTGTCCCTGATCGGTTTTGATTCCTGTGAGCGGTTGGCGGAGAAGCCGGTCACGGAAGTGACGGTGCAAGCTTATCCGCTGTCTTCCGCGGCCAAAGTGAGAATCGAGAGTTCTTGCGGCGCAATCACCATTTCAGGTTGGGACCGGGAAGAGTGCAAATTGGAGGCGGTCAAGCGCGCCGGCAATTCCGTCGAGTTGACCGCGATCTCGGTGGAGGTCGAGGTTCACGGCGATCGCGTGGCGGTCCGTGCCACCGCACCTCCCGGCACGGACAGCAACCCGAATCATGGTCCGCGTGTCGATCTGGAAAGGCCGCCAGCCCGGATGATCACGGTTGGGTTCGGCACACGATGAAGCGGCGGAGTTACAGGCAGCTGCGGCCGGATCGCCGGCCGGAACATCACCACCATGTTTACGTGGTGCTGCTCGATTCCGCCGTCGCCAGGCTGCGCAAGGTCCGGGCGGAGAACCCCGCCCGCGATCCCAGTAAACCCTGTGTTTACGTGGGCATGTCGGGGCTCACGCCGGAGGAGCGCCTGGCCAACCATCGAAAAGGGGACAAAGCGTCGTCGCTGGTGAAGCAGTATGGTCTTCGGTTGTGGCCGGAGCTGTATGCGCATCTCAATCCGATGCCGTTCGAGGCTGCCGCGGAGATGGAGCGGGATCTGGCGGAGGATCTGCGTCGGGCGGGATACACGGTCACGGGCGGGCATTGAGCGTTCCGTTCGCCCGGTTTTCCGGCCTATCCGTGGCTGACTTGAACCGGCGATCCGAGTTCCGTGCTTGCCGCACAACCGCGCGCGGGGAGGCCCTCGAAGCTCCGAGCTTCAGCCTGCGAATCACACCGCAAATGGGCCGCGGTCATTCGTGAGCCTGGGGGATTATGGAGTGCGGTGGCAACCGCAGGGCGACACCGCTTTGGCTGGGATTGCGGAGGCCAGTGGTTGCGGGAACGGTCATCTTCCCCCCCCCCATGAAATGTGCGGGTTAACGCGCGTCGGGGTGGTCGGCAGGGGTCCGCCGCGCATAGGTCAGCGGCACGACGAGCACCGCGCACTCCGCCTTGCGCACCACTTTCCCGGCGACACTCCCGAACAGGGCGCGGCCCACGCCGCCATGGCCATGGCGACCCAGGACGATCAGATCGATGCGCCGGGTCCGCGCGAAATCAAGAATGGTGGCGGCGTCAGGTCCCATCCGAATCTCTACCGCAACCGCGAGTCCCGGCGGCACCCGCGCGAGATAAGTGGTTGCCACCTGTTGGTCGATGGCTTTCCGGGTCTCGGTGTCGAGGTTGTCCACCTCGGCCAGGTAAGACTTCCAGAACTGCGCGTCGGGTTCATGGATCACGTGCAGCAGTTCGAGAGTCGCCCCGGGCCGTCGGAGCGCGGCGTCGAGGGCGAAATCGAACGCGGCTTCGGCGCTTTCGGAGAAATCGGTGCAGAAGAGGATCCGTTGGATTCGGCTGGCGGGTGGTGCGGGTGGCTGCATGGCTGTGGCTGGCTCCGTTACTTGATTAGTCCCGGCAGGAAAGTGGCGATCTGGGGCCAGACGGTCAGGAGGATGGCCGCCAGGCCGAGCGCCCAGAGAAACGGCAGACTGCCCCGGAAGACTTTCTCGAGCGGCACGTCCCGCGCCATGCCGCTGACGACGTACACGCACACGCCGACGGGCGGCGTGATCACGCCCATCATGGTCACGACCACGATCATCACGCCGAACCAGATCGGGTCGTAATGCAGCGCGACAATCACCGGGAAAAAGATCGGGATGGTCAGAATGTCCAGCGCCAGCGCATCCAGGAAGCACCCGGCCACAAAGAAGAACACCAGGATCAACCCGATGATGCACCACCCCGGCAGCGGCAACCCCGACAACCAAGTGGCGAGATTCGTCGGCACCCGGGTCACGGCCAGAAACCGGCCGAAAATGATCGCCCCGGCCACGATGGTCAGCACCATGCAGGAGGTCCGCACCGTCTCGTTGAGGCACTGTCGCAGCTTGCGCCAGGTCAACTCCCGCTTCCCCAGGGCGATGAGCAAGGTGCCGGCCGCGCCGATCGCCGCGGCCTCGGTGGGGGTGCAGAAGCCCAGGAACATTCCCCCCATCACCAGCAGGAACAGCAGCACGGTCTCCCACACGCCCCGCAGCGAACTGAACTTCGCGCGCCAGGTCGTAACCGGCCCCGGAGGACCGAGCGAGGGCCGGCGCCGGCATTCGACATAAATCACCGCGCAGAAGAGGAGGCAGATCAACAGTCCCGGTCCGATGCCGGCCATGAAGAGTTTGCCGATGGATTGTTCGGTCAGGATGGCATAGACGATGAAGACGATGCTGGGTGGGATCAGCATGCCCAGCCCGCCTCCCGCCGCCACACAGCCGGTGGCCAGTTCCACGTCGTACTTGTGACGGCGCATTTCGGGCAGCGCCACCGCGGCCATGGTGGCGGAAGTGGCGGGGCCGGACCCGCAGATGGCGCCGAACACGGTGCAGGCCCCCACGGTGGACATGGCCAGGCCGCCGGGCAAGCGGCCAAGCCACTGGTAAGCGGCGTTGAACAGGCCCCGGCTGATGCCGGTGTGAAAGGCCACCTGCCCCATCAGCACGAACAGCGGGATCGTGGTCAGGTTGTAATCGGCAAAGGTGGTGTAAAGATCGATCGTGGCCATGCTGAACGCCGCCTGGGGCGCCACCACCAACCCGAACCCGATGATTCCCACGATCGCCATCGCGAAACCGACCGGCATCGATCCGGCCAGGAGGACCAGCAACAGCACAAACCCGATCAAGGCGGCCTCGGCGGGGGTCATGGTTCGAGCATCGGTTTGCCCGGATGCGTCAAGTGATAAAGCTTGATCAGCGCGACCAGGAGACAAGACCCCGCCAGGACGTACGGCACCCAGAACACCGGCAACTGGAGGGTCATGCTCACCTCGCCGCGGAGGCGAAGCGAATTGCCGTAGCCGATACACCCCCACGCCAGCAGGCTGAACAACGCCACGCCCAACACCCGCATCAGGACATCCACCAGCAGGCGCCCACGCCGTCCGAGTTTATGGAAGAAATACTCGATCGCGACATGCCCCTTCACCGCGGTGGTGTAAGGCAGGGCCGCCGCCAGGGTCAGCGCCGCCGCCAGTTTCACCAGGTCGTACGCCCCCGTGAACGAAAGCCGGAAAACCCGCAGCCCAACCTCCACGCTGGTGATGGCCACCATCGACAACAGCCCGATACCCGCCACCCACGCCAAACCCCGCACCACCCCGCGCAGCGCGCGATGATATCCTTCCAGGAATCGCGCGGCCGTTGCCCGGAGATTCCGATGCCGCGCTCCGGTTCCCGAGACAGGCACGAGACTCATCGGGTGGCGTCGCCCCTCGCCAACTCGGCCTGGACCTCCGCCAGCAGTTCGGCCCCGGGCAAGTTCTTCCCGGTCGCCTGGGTCACGTAATCGTCCAGAACCGGTTGCACGGCGGTCTTCCAGCGGGCCTGCTCTTCCGCGGGCAACGCGATGAACTCGCGACCGAGTTCGGTGACCAGGGCGCGTCCGTCCCGGTCGGCCTGATCCCAGGCGGCGCCATGTTTTTCGATCCACTCACGGTTTACGGTGTTGAACAGGGCCTGGAGATCGGGCGGCAGCTTGGACCACCGATCCCGGTTCATGACGACGAACATCGCGGTGGTGTAGCCGAGGGCCGGGGCGTCCACGACATATTGGATCGTCTCGCCCTGTCGCCAGCCTTTGAGGGTTTCCACCGGGCATAACGTGGCCTCGACCACTCCGCGCTGGAGGGCTTCATACGTCTCGGGCTGGCTCATGGCCACCGGCGTGCCGCCCAGCGCCTCGACGATCTTCGCCGACAGGCCCGTGGCGCGCACCTTGAGACCTTTCATGTCGGCCAGCGACCGGACCGGTTTCTTGCTGGCCAGGACCCCGGGACCGTGGGCGTGCAGGTAGAGGACCCGCACATCCGCCAGTTCGGCCGGCTGGTGTTTTTCCACCATCCGGTTGGCGATCCGCGTGGCGGTGGCGCCGTCCGGGTAGCCGAGGGGCAGGTCAAGGCCTTCCATCAGCGGAAACCGGCCGCGCGTATAGGCGAAGCAGCTCATCCCGAGATCGGAGATGCCCTGGACCACCCCCTCGTAACACTGGTCCGCCTTGGTCAGCGATCCGGCCGGGTACAGCACAATCTGGAGGCGTCCCTCGGAGCGGCGTTCGATCTCGCGGGCCCATTCCTCCGCCGCGAGGTATTGCACATGGGTGGGTGGGAAAAAGATGCTGTAGGAAAGCTTGATCACTTCCGACGGTTTGCCGCCGCCGGGGTTGCAGCCGGTGAGCCAGCCCATGGCCAGCATCAGGGTTCCCGCCGCCAGGCGTTTCCAGGGTGTGCGTGTCGCCGTTCGTTTCCTCATAATCGTTCAAGGTTGGTTATGAGGGAGCATTGACATGCGAGTCGGAAAATCAAGCTTAACTGAACCCGGCCCTCGTTCGGCTCGCGGCGGTTACCGCATTCCAATCGGGGTTGGACCTGAACAAGCACCTGGATGCGATCTTTGGCTTAATCCAATACCACCTGCTGGCCCGCGCGGATTGCCTCGATGATCTCTTCGGGTGTCGTGGCCTTGCGGAGCCGTTCCGTCACATAATCGCTGTCAATCAACCCGACAATGTCGGCCAGCAATCGCGGTTGGACGCGGGCCATGCCGGTGGGCGTGAGCAGCAGAAAGATCAGGTCGGCGCGTTCGGTCGTCTCGGTTTGCGGAATTCCCTCGGCGCAGCGCGCAAAGATCAGCATCGGCTTTTCGAGTTTGTCGAGCCGGCCATGCGGGATGGCCAGACCTTTGCCGAGATAGGTCGGCATGGCTTGTTCGCGCTCCTGCACGGCGTGGATGATCACCGCTGCCTCGGCGGGAAAGTCCGCCGCGGGCACGGCGGCGATGATTCTCTCGATGGCTTGCGGCATCGAGGTGGCCTGCAATTCCAGGATGACGCGCTCCGGGCTGAGCGCATCCGCAAGTTGGATGGACGCCTCCGATCGCGCGGCATCGAATTCGTCGCCGATCCGGCCGACGATTTCTTCCAGCACATCCTCGTTGGAGATGATGCCGGTCCATTGGCCCGCGGCATCGGTCACGATCGCCATTTTACGATAATGCCGTTGAAACAGTGCCAGGGCCTCTTCCAGCGGCAGATCTTCGCCCATCTCCAGCGGCGGCCGGGCGAGCGCCTTCAAGCGGTCGGGTGTCATTTGGGCCGCCGGTTCGGCAAAGGGGATGTTCTTGACGTGCAGCACGCCCACGGGCTTGTCGGCTTCGGGCGTCATCACCGGATAGCGCGAGTAATGCGTGTCGCTGATCAATTTCAGATTTTGCTCCCACGGCAGCGCCAGTTGCACCGTCCGAACCCCGCCGCACCGGCGCATGGCGTCGCGCACTTTCAGATCGCCCATATCGATGATGTTCTCGATGAGCAAGAGCCGGCGAAACGGAATCAAGCCGAGCGATTCGGTGCGCTGAAACATCATTTTCAAGTCCGCCCGGCGGGGCCGCAGCAAAGAGACGATTACGCACAACAGCAGAATGACCACGATCAACGTGACCGAAATCCCCAGCGGCAGTTTGTAAACGTCGCTGAGCAGCATCTTCGTGCCGAGGATGATGATGATCGAGGCGAAGCCGTAGTGCAGGAAATGAAACATCTGCATGAACCCCGCCACCGCGAAATACAACGCCCGCAATCCGAGCATGGCGAAGATGTTCGAGGTGTAGACGATGAACGGGTCGGAGGTGATGGCGAAGATTGCGGGGATGGAATCGACCGCGAAGATGATGTCGGAGGATTCGACCGCCAGCAGCACGATGAACAACGGGGTGGCCCAGAGGCGGCCGTCTTTGCGCGTGAAGAAGCGGTTGCCATCGTATCGGTCGGTCACCGGAAAGAAGCGCCGGAAGGTGCGAATCACCCAGTTCTTTCCGGGATCGTACACGGCCTCCTTTTTGCGCATCATCAGCACTCCGGTCACCAGCAGGAACGTGCCGAACACATACAACGTCCAGTGGAAGCGTTCCATCAACGCCAACCCGCCCAGGATGAACCCGGCGCGCAGCACGATCGCCCCGACGATGCCCCAGAAAAGCACCTTGTGCTGGTAGGTCTTCGGGACGCTGAAGTAGCCGAAGATCAGGATGAAAACGAAAACGTTGTCAATGCTCAGGGATTTTTCGACCAGAAATCCGGTGAAAAACTCCAGCCCCGCCTGACCGCCGCGTTCGTGAAAGAGCAGTATCCCGAGGTTAAACAGCAGCGCCAGTCCGGTCCAAAACCCGAACCAGCGCATCGCTTCTTTCGTGCTGATGACGTGGGGCCGGCGCTGAAAGACCCCCAGGTCCAACGCCAGCATCGCCAGGATAAACAGGGTGAACCCGCCCCACAGCCAGAGTTGGGTTGTCATGAACGCTCGCCCCGAGCGAATACCAATGCCTTATTGACCAGTCGTGTGCTCATAATCCCCTCCGGTCAAGCGGCGATTTGCCCGGGACGCAATTGTCGCTGCGTCCAAACCCCCACCAAGCCGGCCAGCGCGAGCATTCCGATCCATCCCGCGCCGTTCGGTCCGAGCAAGGCGAAGGTTTCACCCGGCGCAATCCGGAGGTTCAATGGGTTGACGGCGACATGACTGTTGAATTTCTTGGTGAGGTTAATGGCTTCAAGCATAGGCGGCAGCATCGGCTACGTCGGGAAGCCACCCCGGTGGCGTTGGGTGCATGATGGTTGGCAGGGGTCATTTGCCGACTAGCTGGCGACGCGTGTTGGGTTGATCGCGGCGCGGTGACCGGCGCAATTGAATCTGGCGCATGAGTTCCTTTTTCATCTTCAACAGGGCTTCTTGCGCCGTGCAACCGGTGCTCTCGACCCGCAAGTCCGGCCCGGGCACCGCCAGATGCACCTGCAACCGGAACGCGCCCTTCGAATGACTGACGCGTTCGAGAATGGCTTCCGCGGATTCAATCGCGATCAACGCGCGCAAACCGCTGATATGATCGTTCAATTGCCGGGCCAGAGTGGACGTGGCCTTCACGACGAGTGATCGAAATGAGAAGGTCATGATATGCAAGAGTTCGGTTGGAGTTGCGGTATGCCATGGCGTCGGCCATCGGAGTGGCCGTGGCATGCCAATCATTGAACCTGCCCGCGATGGCCACCGATTCGGCCACGGAATCGGAGAATTCAATGTGGACGGTTTGCGTCTTGAGGCGGCGTAACGGGAGGCCACGCCGTTTCCGGATCGAATGTGAGTATTTCGTCGTCATACGCTTCAGGCAGGTGCTCACTCGCGGTCCCTCCCCATCAGCAGTGGCAGCAGGTGGAAGAGAAAGTAAATGAGCGAAGTGACAAACGCCGCGACGTAGGTCCAGCCCGCGGCATCGAGCACGCGGCTCACGCCCAGCCGCTCGGCGCCCGATTGCATGAAGCCCATCTCGGCCAGCAGCCTTTTGGCGCGGCGCGAGGCGTCAAATTCGACCGGCAATGTCACCAGGTTGAAGGCCATGATCACACCCCAGGCAATGGCCATGACCAGCAACCCGGTGTACGGGGAGACCATCCCCGTGAAGATGCCCAGCAGGGGCAACCACATGACAATCTGGCTGGCAAAATTCGTCGCGCTCACCGCCGCCATGCGCAGCTGCAGCGGCGCATAAGCCTGCTGATGTTGGATGGCATGACCGCACTCGTGTGCCGCAACCCCGATGGCAGCCAGCGAGGTGCCGTGGTAATTCGCCGAGGAAAGCACGAGCCGCCGGCGTGTCGGATCGTAATGATCGCCGAGCAGTTCTTCGTGCTCATGAATGGAGACATTGCCGATGCCGGCTGCGCGGAGGATTTGAGCCGCGACTTCGGCTCCCGTGTAGCCGGCGGCGGAGGGCACGCGACTGTAACGGTGATACATGCGTTTGACGTGCCACTGCGCAAGCAACGCGATCGCCAGCGTTCCGACAAAGAGTAGGATGATCATAGTTCAGTTAAGGGATGGTTTCAGCAGGTCAACCGCCTTACTCGTTGATGCCCCAGTGGCGGAGCGGCCGAGCGGGCGCCACCTCTGCGGGTGGCGGGGTGAGTTCAGGTTTCGGGTTTAGCTTGGCGGACGACTGCGGCGGGTTTGCTTCCGGTCGGTCACGTTCCGCGCGGGATTCGGCCGGGTCTTGCGGCAGCGCTTGAAATGATTTGAAAACTCTGAATGCTTTCAGGTTCATCACCGTTGCGGTTGTCGTGGAGTGAACTTTGGTTCGGATCACGCTATGATTCTTTAGCGGCGCTCGTGCCAACGTGCGGCGCGCTGAGGAATCAGGCGAAAACACAATAGAATATGGTAACCATGGTAAGCGCCATTTACCGGGAGGTGACCAGTGAGTTGCCACCGGCGACCAGTGGGTGGCCACTCGCATGAAGTCGCCCATCCAACTGCGCCTGACCGGATTCCTCGCCACGGTGGTGTTGGGCGCGCTCTTGATCGGCTGGACCGAGCGTCACGCCTGGCGGCAGACGAACCAATTGCAGCAGCGCTTCGAGGCGATGCAACGCGGTGGTTTTCACCTGGCCGATCACCTTGAAGCTGCCATTCTGAAGTTCAACAATGCCTTGCTGCGCTTCGATCTTCGTGAAGATCCCGCCGATCGGGCGCGCTTTCAGAAGGACACCGAGGCGCTCAAGGTCTGGCTCGCACAGCACCGCGCCGGTTCGTCAAGTGCCGCCGAAGGCGAACTCTTGCGGCAGATCGCCACGGCGTTCGACGATTACCTGACCAACGCCTTTCACATCCTGGAGGAAAGCGCGCGGATTGCCGGCCCGGGTTCGCCCGCGACGCTGTTCGAGCGCGCCGAGAGGGCGTCGAACCGCCTCTTGACTCTGGCCGGACAACTGGCGGACGCCCAGCGCGCGTCACTTCAGTCGGCCCTGGCGGATTCGCACGAGGCACTCGCCGAACTGAAGTTTTTGCTGGCGGTGTCGCTGGGCCTGTTGATCGTGTTGAGCCTCTGCCTGACGGTGATCGTCTATCGCGGAATGATCGGGCCGCTTCGCGTCAAACTGATCGAGACGCGCGCGTTGGTGGAGCGGCAGGAAAAGCTCGCGTCGCTCGGCGCGCTGGCGGCGGGCGTGGCGCACGAGATTCGCAACCCGCTTACGGCCATCAAAGCCCGCCTCTTCACCCAGCGCAAACTGCTGTCCGAAAACTCCGAACCCCTGGAGGACAACCGCTTCATCGGCGACGAAATCTCCCGCCTGGACGACATCATCAAGGACTTCCTCAGGTTCGCGCGCCCGACCGAGCCGCGACTGGAAATGATCAAGGCCACCGCGCCCTTCCGCGAGCTCGCCGATTTGTTCCGCCCGGAGCTGGACAAGAACTCGATTGAACTCAAATGTGAATTCCTGGCCGACCCGCAGATCAACGCCGACGCGCAGCAACTCAAACAAGTGCTCATCAATTTAATCAAGAACGCCAAGGAAAGCATGGGGCCACGCGGCACCCTCACTTTGCGCACCCGCACCAAACCGGGCCGGCTGGGCACGCGGACGACGCACCTCGCGGTCCTGGAGGTGGAAGATACCGGCACGGGCATCCCTCCCAAGGTCCGGCAACGGCTGTTCGACCCGTTCTTCACCACGAAAGAAACCGGCACCGGCCTCGGCCTCAGCATCGCCGCCCGCATTCTGGAAAGGCACGGTGGCGCGCTGGAATATCAAACGCAGGCCGGCCGCGGCACGGTGTTCAGCGTCCTCCTGCCGATTGCTCAAAGTCATGACCACGAACTCCGCTAAGATTCTGCTGATAGAAGATGACACCCGGACCGCAATGTCATTGGAGAAGATGCTCCTCTCCGAAGGCTACGCCGTCACGGTGTCGCATCGCGGCGATGAAGGCTTTGCCCGGGCGCAGTCGGAGCATTTCGAGGTCGTGATTACGGACCTGCGGCTGCCCGGGATTGATGGATTGGAACTGGTGCGCCGGTTGCACGTGGCCAAACCCCGGCTGCCGCTTGTGTTGATGACGGCATTTGGCACGACCGAGACGGTGATCGAAGCGACGAAGCGCGGCGCGTTTGAATACCTGATCAAGCCGTTCGAAATGGAAGACCTGCTCGAAGTCACCGCCAAAGCCGCGGCGAGCGGGCGCCTGATGAGCGAGCCGGTGGATCTGGGCGAAGCCGGCGCGGTGGGCGAAGCCATTGTGGGCAACAGCCGCGTGATGCAGGAAGTCTGCAAGGCCATCGGGCGCGTCGCCGCCAAACCGGTGGCGGTGCTGCTTCGCGGCGAAACCGGCACGGGCAAGGAACTGGTGGCGCGCGCCATTTATCAGCACAGCACGCGGGCGGACAAACCGCTTATCGCCGTCAATTGCGCCGCGATTCCCGAAAGCCTGCTGGAGAGCGAACTGTTCGGCCACGAACGCGGCGCGTTCACCGGCGCGGAAAGCCGGCGCATCGGGCGCTTCGAGCAGGCGGACGGCGGCACGTTGTTTCTCGATGAGATTGGCGATCTGAGCGCCTTTACTCAGGCCAAACTCCTGCGGGTGTTGCAGGAGAAGTGCATCCAGCGGGTCGGCGGCAAGGAAACGATTCCCGTGGACGCGCGCATCATCGCCGCCACCCATCGGGATCTGGAGGACGCGATCCGCGAGAGACAATTCCGAGAGGACCTATTCTATCGGCTGAGTTCCTTTGTCATTCCACTGCCGCCGTTGCGCGATCGGTTGGAGGATATTCCCGACCTGGCAAGGTATTTCCTGCGGCGGTTCGCCCGTGAACTGGAGCTGAGTTCCGCCGCGATTCAGCCGGACGCCACCGCTTGGCTTCAGCAACAGCCGTGGCCGGGCAACGTGCGCCAGCTCGCCAACGTCATCCGACAGGCATTGCTGCTCGCGCGCGATTTTCCCATCAGCGTCAACAACCTCAAGGCTGTCACCGCGAAAAAAACCGACGCCAGCGCCCTGTCAGACCGCTCTTTGACGGCCTTCGTGGACGAGTTTCTGGATGCCGCCCGGCAGGGAACGCTCGCCGACGCCCACGCCGCCGTGATCGAAGCCGTGGAACGACAGCTCTTTGCGCGGGTCATCGAACTCGCGCAAGGCAACCAGGCCAAAGCCGCCCGCTGGCTGAACGTCTCCCGCCAGACCATGCGCGAGAAGCTGACCCATTTCGGGCTGCGAACGCCGGGCGCCAGCGCAGGCGGCAAAGGCTCCGCGTAAGCGCAGGCTTGGGCGCAACGGCCTGGAAAGCAATGGGGCCGTATCATTTCTCAGGCACGGAGGTTCGGTATTTGACACCCTCAGGAACGGGCACGGCGACCGGCACGGTGGTCCCCTCGCTGCCGGCGGTGGTGCGCGAGGAATCCACCGCCACAAACGCCGTGTACTCCGAGATCAGCCCGTAATCCAGCGCCACTTGCTTGATCTCGGACGCCCATTCGCCGTTCCGATCCAGCAACGCCTGATCCGACAAATCGGCGATCTTCAGCCGGGCCCAGACGCTCGGTAATCCCCGATGTTCCTCCGCACCCTCGGCGGCGGCCACAGTCCATTCCATCCGCTGCCCCGCCGCATCCCCAAGTACACGGACGCGGGTCAGGGCGCGGCCCTCGAAACGCCCGGTCAACACGACCGGCCGCCCCACGAACAGGTCCGGAACGCGGCGCGGATAAACCTCCGTCACCGCCGCCCCCTCCCAGTCCAGCCGCACATCGGTGAGCGCCGGATGCCGGATGCGCTCGATGAAATCGTCCATGATGCGCGCGGCACTGTCGTTCGGTCCCAGGTAGGCCACCGCGCCGCGGCCCACCTTCGCCATATGTTCCAGCAAGTAGCGGTTGACCGACGAACCGATGCCGAAACTGAAGATGCGCGATGCGCCCAGTTTCTCCTGGATGGCCGACAGAATCTGCGCTTCGTTGCCGATGTAACCGTCGGTGAGAAAGCAGACGAAGCGCAACCGCTCCGGATCGTGCGGAAAATCCAGCGCGGCGTTGACGCCTTCAATCATCATGGTCCCACCCGCGCCTTCGAGTTGATCCAGATAGTCCAGACCCCGCCGCACGTTCTGGGGCGTCGCAGGCAGGGGCTCCGCTCCCAACCGGCTCGCGCGCATGGCAAAATTGATCAACTGGAAGGTGTCGTTGGGGGCCAACCGGCGCAGGGCGCGATCGATCGCCTGCTTCGCCTCGGCAATCGGACGGCCGCTCATGCTGCCGGAGGAGTCGAGCACGAACACCAGTTCGAGCGGTTTGCGGGCGAGCGGCGCCCGATCCTTCGGTGGATACAGCATGAGCGTGAAGAAACCGCCGCGTTCATCGTGACAGGTCAGCAGCCCGGTCTTCAGTTGCGAACCGGCGACGCGAAAGCGAAACACGAAATCCTTGTTCGGAATGCGATCGTTCGGTGCCAGGGCGACGCGCAGACGATCGGGCGAAGGGGCTTCGGAGGTCACCACGTGACTGGCGCATTCGGTTTCCTCGATAACGACGCCCGCGTGGACGCCCAACTGGATGGCAATGTCATGGCCGCTGCGTTCACCGGGTTTGAGGTATTCCACCTGGGTGGCCTGTTCCGAACCGCCTTGTGCGCCGCGTGGCACGGCGCCAATGCCCGCCGTTGAACCGGGCGGGTTGAACCGCGGGCCAACCACGGTTGGAAAGACGAATTCATACCACCCGTCCACCCAGGCCAGGGTATGAAAGTAATTGAGTTCGATGTCGATCTCCTTGCCGGGCTCGATGTTCGCCACCGATTGGCTGAAGACATTGGGCCGTTCCTGGGTCAGCAGCGAGGCCACGTAGCCTTGGTGCTTTGCCTGTTCGTAGATTTGCTCGGCTTCCTGGCGCTCCCGGATGATCCCGCGGATCCGCCGTTCGCCAATTGTCATGACGAACTCGTTGACGGCGGCGTTGTGCGGCAGCGGGAAAACGTACCTTGCCTCGATCTTGGCGTCGAACGGGTTGTGGAACTGCTGAGTGACGCGGACGGTGGCGATGTACCCCAGCACCTCAGCCCGGACGTCGGTATGCTTCAACGGCAGAGGCACCTCCGTCCCCTCGTTCGTTTCAGCGATCAGGGCGCCCGAGCCGGCAGCGTCCTCCGTGGGCTCTCCCTCGGCGTTGCTGTCACGCGCGATGATCCAGAGTTCTTCAGCCGGCGAGGGAAACGACCCGGGGATGGCTTCCACGCCGGACGAGGTGGAAGGGCCGCCGGCCTGCCAGCCGCCGACCGGGGTCCTCGTGCAGCCTGTCCACAAGAGAACCGAAGCCATTACGGTCAGCGCCGCCACGCACCCCATCACCACCCGGCGTGCGGGAGCCATCCCGGCGTGGTTTCCATGCGAGGCGAGGTGTCCGTTCCGTCGTACGATCCGCCGGACCGGCGCAGGCTGCCGAGGGCGATCGCCCCCCCGGTCGGGGTGGGTGAGCGGTACTCCAATCTTGTCTCGACCCCATTCAGTTTTCATCGTGTGGCTTCTCCTTCGCGCTGGCTGTGATCGGAATCTTGTCGCCGCCGGCCGTGGCGGCGGCGCTCACTTTCACCGTTAAACGCGGCGATTCGATCCCAACCGTCCGCAGGTGAATCGTGGCGACCCGGGTGATCCCTTTGGGCAGTCGATCCGCCGATGCGGTGCTGAACGCGCCGAAGATCACCCGCTCCTGCTGGATCGCCTTGGGATCGTAGAAGGGCGCTTCCCTGAACTCAGCGTGCCCGCCGCCCTCGATTCCCACAATCTTCGCGTCTCCACCCGACGCGCTGAACTCAAGCTGATAGGCTGCCAGGGCTTTGTCTTTGGAATCCACGAAAACCTCCACAGCGCGAAAGTGAACCGGTTCGGACCGGGGCGCCGATTCCTGTGCGACGGCCATGGACACCGCCAGCAGTCCCAGCATGCAGGTTGCCCGGGCCTTTCGCGCGAACCGGAGTGCCCCAGCACTCATTGCCACTTGCCCGGTGGGGGAGTCGGTGTCCGTCAGCCACGCACCGGTGATTGCTGGTTCACCTCGCCAGGGCGTGGACCGTGGTAGCTGCGCTCTCATAAGCGACCTCTCGATTCGAGGCTCACGGCTCGAGCCGCGAGGGTTCGCACATCGCGTTCGTCGGTCACGCCGTCGCCGTTGAAATCGAACTGCGGATGGGACGCCGGCATTTGCGGCAGTGCACGCGCCAAGGCAAAGGCATCGAGCATATCAACCGCGCCGTCGCCGTTGAGATCCTCGAGCTCAGCCGTCGACCGCGGATGTTGGCCCCACCACACCAGCGTTCCCGCCACAATCAGGATGGCGGCCGTCGCCCCGAGTGCGGCGCATCGCTGTCCGCCAGGAACAGCCTTTAGCGCCGCACGCCAGGCGGTCCACCAGGAGAGCTCCCTCAGCGGGGGCGTCTGCGGCGCGGGTTCGAAGGCTTCGGCGACACGCTCCAAATGCTCGCGCGCGGCTTGGAGGATGGCGCGATCCACCGCCGGTGGAACCACCACGCGCGGCCGGTTCAACCGCAATAGCGCCTCGCGGAGGTCATCCGGGATACGCGGTTCCTGGTTCTGGTGTTCGCCGTTGTTCATCGATCGTTCGCAAGTTAAGTGCGTCAGGCAGGGCAAAGGTTCATTCGCCCAGCCATTCCCGGGTGCGCGGATCGTTGCGCAGGGTGTCGAGCGCGTAGTGCAACCGGGATTTCACCGTGCCGAGCGGGATATCCAGGGCTTCGACAATATCCATGAGGCTGAACCCATCGACGAATCGCAAAAGCAACACTTCACGCTGAGCGACGGGCAGTCCGCCCAGCACCGCGGCCAGGTCTTCGTCTCGCACGACACGGGGGTCGGGAGCGGGAAGGTTCGCCAGCAAGTCACCGCCGTCAGGCGCGGACTGACAGCGCGAAGCCTTGCGGCGTGCCGCGATGGAAAGGTTTCGCACGGCCGGGTAAAGAAACGTGCGCAAGTTGGCGCGGAGTTCGAACCCGGGGAACTTCCGTAGGAGGTAGAGAAACGCCTCCTGCATCACATCGAGCGCCAGGGCTTCGTCGCCGGTGAATCGGAAGGCGAGGTTCACCGCCCAATCACGGTGGCGGTAATAGAGCGTCTCGAACTCGGCGGGGGCGCCCCGGTTGATGGCGGCCACGAGCTCCACGTCAGCGCGCGGATCCGCCGGCTCTGTCGCGGCATTGGTCGTTTCCACGATGGGTTCGCGCGCCATGATGCATCCTGAGGCCTTACGTCTTCCAGAGTTAAGTGTGTCAACGAACTGAAAGGTTCATCCGCGAGGCACGCAGCAGATCGCGCGCGGCCAAGGCACAGAACCGGGCATCCTAGGGCCACAACGCCATGGGCGTGTCAGCTCTGGAGAGCATGAAATACGCACCTGCGTTCCCTGCAACCGACGAAAACCTTGCCCAGGATTGGCCTCCTGGCACTCTGGGTGCCATCGGTAGCCGACGTCTCCGTGCGGTGATCGATCTGACGCAAACACAAATGAAAGCATCCCACCTATGAGAATACCCATCCTGGCAAGAGGTTCGATGCAAGGCATCTCCATCGGGGCGCTGGCCGCCGGGTTGTTCGCGGCACTGGCCTGCATCACCACGCCGGTCACGAATGCCATGGAAACCCCGGGTCTGCCGCGGCCAGGCGACATCGTCTTCCGCACCGACTTCGATACGCCGGAGTCACGGGCGGCCTGGTCGCTTGCCCCATTCGCCTCTTGGCACGATGGCTGCCAGGGAACAACCGGACTGAGAATCACGGTGCCGGTTGACCAGGCCAACGGTGCGTCGATGATCCGGATGCCGCTGGATTTAAGGCGTTACCGAGGCTGCCGACTGCTGTTCGAGTGCATGGCCAAGGCGGACCAGGTCAGCCAACCGGCGGAGGTCTGGAACGGCGTCAAGTTCATGCTGCACTATCCATCGCCGACCGAGGGACCCCAGTGGCACCATCCAAGCGGGTTGTTCGGCACGTGGGATTGGCAACAGCTCAGTTTCGTGGCGCCGATTGCCCTGGACGCCGACGCAGGCGAGATCCATCTCGGCCTCCAGGATTCTTCCGGCAGCGTGTGGTTCGATTCCCTGAGCGTCACGGTCTTCAAGGGAGTTCCTCCGCAACGCCCGCAGCCGCCAGCCCATCCTGGACCTGTGTTCCGGGGACACGATCTGCCACGCCTGCGCGGGGTGATGTCGCCAAATACCTTTCGCGATGAGGATCTCCAGGTGTTGGGCCGGGAGTGGAATGCCAACGTCATCCGCTGGCAGATCACCCGTAACTGGGGTCGCGCCGGGACGGACCGCGATCTGGCGGAATATGATCGCTGGTTCGAGGGCAAGCTGAGCGAGCTGGATCAAGCGCTGGAAGCCGCTCATCGGTATGGAATCAAGGTGGTGATTGACCTGCATTCGCCCCCGGGCGGCCGATATGAGAATCACGACCTGGCGATCTTCCAAGAAGTCGGCTACCAGGATCATTACGTGGCCCTGTGGGAGAAGATCGCCCGCCGGTACCGGGGCAACCCGGCGGTCTGGGGCTATGACCTGATCAATGAGCCGGTGCAGAACCGTCCTTCCCCGCCCGGTGTCGCCGATTACCTGGGCACCCAGGTCCGGGCCGCCACCGCCATCCGCGCGATGGACGCGCAGGTGCCGATTTTCATCGCGGCGGCCGAGTGGGATTCGGCGGCCGGCTTTCGGGAGCTTGAGCCGGTGGCGCTGTCCAACGTGATTTACCAGGTGCACATGTACGTGCCGGGTGAGTTCACACACCAGGGCGTCGGTAACCAGCGGACCGGCATCGCCTATCCTGGGAGGATTGGCGGCGTCGACTGGGACAAGGCAAGGCTGCGCCGGGAATTGCAGCCCGTGCGGGACTTCCAGCTGGCGTACAATGTCCACATTTACGTCGGGGAGTTCAGCGCCATCCGATGGGCGCCGGGGGCGGTGGATTACCTGCGGGACTGCATCGAACTGTTCGAGGAATACGGTTGGGACTGGACCTACCATGCGTATCGCGAGTGGGACGGCTGGAGCGTGGAGCACGGCAACAACCGCGAGGACCACACACCCAGTGCCGAGCCCACTGACCGCCAAAAGCTCTTGTTGAGCTGGTTTGCGCGGAATATGAAGCCACGGGATTGATCCGGCGAAATCGGGGACTCGCGAAAGAGATCTTACGAGAGCGAATGTTTCCATCGCAGGCGGTTTCCGATGCCATCCACGCCGCGGTCGCCTCCACCGAACGCATCGAAATCCTGCTCACCTGGAACTGCCGCCATCTGGCCAATCCTGCCATTCTCAGATGCCTGCGGGCCTATATGAGCGCTCGTGGCTTCCTGTTGCCGGAGGTTTGCACTCCTGTCGAGCTTGGTGCAGACTAGCACCATGAATTGAATCTCGGCTGGCAGGATGAGCAGGCGCTGTATGTGCATCGCAGTGTGGTGGACATGCTGCCGGGCGTGTTGCGAGCGTACGTGGGTTGCGCGACGGCTTTGTTCGGCGACCTCGCGCAAGCGGACCTGGTCAAAATCCACAAGGCATCCGGTAAAGTGACGTTCCTCGTATATGACGATTTCGAGGCCAAACCGCTGCCGGAATTACAGCACCGGATCAAGGTGAACTTGAAGGCGCGTTGGGTGCAGGCGTTCGACCATCGCGGCTCGGGGCAGTTGCTCTATTTCAAAGAACGGTTCCTCACCCCGGACCATCCCGAGATTGAGGAAATGACGACGTTCAGCGCGAAGCTGCGGAAGCTCGGAACCACCGGGCAGATGGGCTGCGAGCCGACGAAGAATGAGTTTGATGCACTGCTCGCGCGGCATGGATTGAACGAGAATCTGAACAAGCGCCGCTCCATCGCCAACGCCACCACTTGACTGGCAGCTTGGCTGAATCCACTCGCGGAAAGCCATGCGCTGGACCCCGATGCAGGCTCGACCTTTCAGAAGAATTTGGCCACGATTTCACGCGGCGTGGCGACCACCAGCGTCTCTACGTCGAACGCTCTCAGTTCGAGCGACGCCCGCTGAAAATCCAAACCGCGCAAGTGCGCGTCGCCGGTCAGAAGAATGGCGCAATTGAGTAGCGCTGCTTCCGCCAGGACGAGTCCGTCGTTGTACTCTTCGGATGGCAACAAGCACGCCTCTTGTAGTTTGTCAGCAATACGTTCCACGATGCCGTGTGCGACTGGCACGAGGTTCACCAGTTCCAAACCCCAGCCGACAAGTCCCTGCAACGCTTGCCTGGCCTGGTCACGATCACCAGCCGCGTCACTCTCCTCCGCGAGGAAAACCAACTCCTGGAAGACGGTCGGAGTGACGAGAATACGCCCGGGCTTGAGTCGGCGACGGACAAGGTCCAGCGCGTCAAGAGCGTGCTCCTTCGCGTCGGCAAGGTCGAGCGGGACGTTTGTGTCAACCGCGATGAGCGGCCTGCGCAGCAGCGGTGTCGCCATAGACGATCACGAGTCCGCGTGTCATCAACCTCTGGCGTTCGACATCGGAGAGCCGGCTCATCCGCCGACGATACTTCTCCACCAGCTTCGTCCCGGAGGACTTGCGGTGAGGCACCGTCGCCGCCGATTTCTTCGTCTTCACCAACGAAACATGGCAGGCATGACCTCAGCGGTCAACCTCCTCGGAACTGGGCGTGTCCATGGTTCCTGAACCTTCTGCCAGCAAATGTGACCTTCATCGCGTGTGGCGGATTTGGTAAGAAACCGCTGCCGGAATTGCAGCACCGGATCAAGGTGAACTTAAGGACGCGCTGGGTGCAGGCCTTCGACCATCGCGGCTCGGGGCAGTTGCTCTATTTCAAAGAACGGTTCCTCACCCCGAACCATCCCGGCGTCGAGGCAATGAAGGCGTTCAGCGCGAAGGTGTGGAAACTGGGAATCAATGATCAGGTTGGTTTCGGGCCGACGAAGGGTGAGTCTGAGGCGCTGCTGGCGGAACATGGATTAAGCTAGAGCTGGGGCCCGAATCATGCTGGCGATTGCTCTCATTGAAGTGAATTCCGCGAACCCCAGCCTTTTACCCGCCGCCAGGACCCAATCCGAAGCACCGCCCCCGCCACTCGTCGGCGCCTGGGCGCGGACCAAAGCCAATGACCGACGACGGCTGCGGCGTGTCATTGGCGTTATTGGCCTTCTTGGCTGTGCCGCCATCATCTTCTTGGGTTCAAGGGGCAACTGGTTGCTCACTCTCGGTGCTCTAGCCGGACTCGCGTTCATCAATCGCGCTCTGCTTCCGATGATGATTCACCTGTTCCACCGGCAGGGACAGGCCGAGCGAGGGGCGGATGCCGAACTCAAAGTCGCCGAAGCACTGGCGGGAGATCCCGAGAATCTGCTCGTCCAGCACAACGTGCCGGGTCCCTGCCGTCAAGGAACATGCTGGGAGTCGCAATTTGCTGCCCGCATTGTTCAGCACCACCACACCACGACGCTGTTAACGGTGCCCTTTATGTCGTAGCGGAAGGCGCTTATTAGTGTTCGAAACTGAGCGCATCAAGTCCAGCGGCGCGGACGACTTCGCCTCCGGTGGCAGTGTTGAGGGCTTCGAGGATTTCGTTGTCGGACATTCCCTTCTGACGGAGGAATTCCCACTTCTGTTGCACGAAACCGTGCGGATCGAGAAACACGGCGACGGCCCGCTCCTGCTTGCCGCTGGGTGTGTCGGCCGGGTGCCGGAAGTTCCGGAAGGACCCGGGCGAACGTCGAACATCCAACATCGAACATCCAACGCCGAAGTCCTGGCGTCCGACATTGCATCCCACAATCACTTCGACGTTGGACGTTGGACGTTGGACGTTGAAGGCGAACGTCGAACATCCAACATCGAACATCCAACGCCGAAGTCCTGGCGTCCGACATTGCATCCCACAATCACTTCGACGTTGGACGTTCGGCGTTGGACGTTCGGCGTTCGGCGCTGGGCGCTAAGCGCGGATCGTTCACTGATAGGCCGCGAAATCGTGATTTGCCCTGTGCCAGCCCAGAAACAACGGGTTGGGCCAAACGCCGCGACTGTTCGGTAACATGATTTGCCGTCCCGCATGAGGCTTCAGCAACTGACTCGCCTCGCCCGCCTCTTCAAACGCCCCGCTCTTGACGACCACTGTGTAATCGTCGGCGATCGACCAGAATCCCCGGTCAAACAGCCAATGCGCTGTCTTGGACAACGCAATGCCGTTCGCAGGTTCGCATGGCCCGCCACGTTTGAACTGCTGAATGTGCGCCGCATCCAGGGGCGTGGAACCGTCGATGGCGATCATCCGGTAGCGTGTCAATGCACAGGTGAAATCGTAGGCCGGCAAAACCCGCACTGAAAACTTGGCGTCACGCTTCGACTCATCCTGGTCCGAGCGAAGAAAACGCGCCGCATCCGCCGCAACCAAATCGTCAGGCGGAACCTCCAACCCGCATAACTGGTAAAGCTCGGCGCGCTCGTTCGGTTCAAAATACCGCGCAATCAATGTCCGCCGCGCAAGCTCGCGGAATCCGACATCCTCCGCGCATTTCAGAAACGAAGGATCGAGCTGCGCCATGGCCGCCGTTTCGCGCGATGCGCTGACTTTTCCATCAGCATCCAGCGGAGTCCAGAACCCATCGGAACGCATGTGGTAAAAAGGCAGACGCACATCGGGCCGGCTCGTCCGACGGTGGGCAATGATCGTCCAATAAGAACTGAAGCGAAACGCCAGGTTCCCATCGCGCGGCATCAATCCCGTGTCGAGCTTCCCTTCCTCCACCAGGTCCAACGCCACCAACAAGAGCAGCGGCTTGTGCGGCGCCGCACCGCGCGCCCGGTCCCGCCTCAAGACGGATAATCGCTCGAGCCAGGAGCGGTAGGCTGGAGTCGGTTCAATCACCGCAGGAACTAATGATGAATCGCTTTGAGGGTGTCAACCACCTCCGCCAGGAAGCTCGACTGAACGTAGGGCACCTGACCGAACACCATTGCTTGCTCACCTTCGAGCCTCGCGGCCAGATGCCCTTTGCCGAGCAGTCGCTCAGCCCCCTTTTCACCCAGGGCTATCTCTGAGGTGCCCTCGCCATCCACCCGCAGCGCCAGGCGATTCCCCAGATTCGCGCGTAGCTGCATCGGCATGACGTTCGCATCCGGACGTTGAGCGCCAAATACGAGCGAGATGCCCTCAAACGCGAAGTAATCACCCCCAACTTCGGATCGATCAGGACGATCCGCGCCTGCTCCGGCGTATTGGTGCAGGCGATCCCCAGGATGATGTTCTGCATGAACACCGACTTGCCACTCCCGGTCGACCCCGCGATTAACGTGTGCGGCGCGTTCGTCCGCGGCGACAAAAACAACGGACTGGCAGCCACTCCGCGTCCTCGGCGCTGGGTTCCGGCTTGCCCATGTCCGTGAGGCGGCGTACGTTGCGAGGCATGTTGGATTGGACGCAATGTTCGGTAGTGGAGCGCGTGCCCGGCAAGGTGAGCGGGGCATGGGTGTTCAAGGAAACGCGCGTGCCCGTGCAGGCCCTGTTCGAGAATCTCGAAGGCGGCGCGACGGTGGAGCAGTTCCTCGAATGGTTTCCCGGTGTCACCCGCGAACAGGCTCTGGCCGTCCTCAAGTTCGCCGAGTCATCGCTTGCCGTGACGGCGGCTTGAACCGGTCATCTCATGCGCGTCCTCTTCGATCAAGGCACGCCCGCACCACTCCGCTATGCGCTCGCGCCCCACGAAGTCTCCACGGCATTTGAGTTGGGCTGGTCCAAACTGGAGAACGGCGACTTGTTGCACGCCGCCGAGGGACGCTTCGAGGTCTTCATCACAACGGATCAAAACCTGCGCTACCAGCAAAACCTCACCGGTCGGCAACTGGCGATTATGGTGTTGCCCACGACCAACTGGCCGGAGATTCAGCGGCATCAAGCCGAAGTAGCCGCCGCCGTAAACGCTTTGCGACCCGGTGACTACCGCGAACTCCGCTGGTGAACGACCGAACGTCCGAATCAGCCCTCACGCGGCGTTACTGGTTCAAAGCCGCCACCATCCGCACAAGGAAATCGCTCTCCACAAACGGCACCTGGCCAAAGACGATGCCCTGCTCTCCCTCGAGTTTCGCGGCCAGGTGCCCCTTGCCAAGCAGCCGCTCCGCCCCTTTCTCGCCCAAGGCAATTTCGGACGTTCCCTCGCCGTCCACCCGCAATACCAGCCGGTTCCCCAGATTCGCCCGCAGTTGCATCGGCATTACGTTCGCGTCGGGGCGTTGCGCGGCGAAGACCAGTGAGATCCCGGCGGCACGGGCCTTCACCCCAAGCCGACCCACAATATCGGCCACGGCCTCCGCGTAATCCTCTGTCATCATCCACTCGGCGAATTCATCGTGGATGATCCACAGCAATGGCAAATGCTCCGTGGCGTTTGGCTTCGCATTCAGATCGAAGATGTTGGCAACCTTGTTCTCCTTCAGGACGCGATACCGACGTGCCATCTCATCCACCAACTCGCCCAACTTGGCAACAGCGCGCTCCTGTTCGTCGATGATCCCGCCTTCGAGATGCGGTAACCCTTCAAACGCGAAGTAATCCACCCCCAACTTCGGATCGATCAGGACGATCCGCGCCTGCTCCGGCGTGTTGGTGCAGGCGATCCCCAGGATGATGTTCTGCATCAACACCGACTTGCCACTCCCGGTCGACCCCGCGATCAACGTGTGCGGCGCGTTCGATCGCGGCGACAGAAAAAGTGGAGTGCTGTCTTCTTCCTTCAGGGCGATCAACAGCTCGTGATTCCCGTGGGTGCATTCGGGATTCCAGCTCTTCCACACTTCCGCCAGATGCAAGACCCGCCGGGTCGGACGTTCGATCGCAATCGCCACCACTCCCGGCTCGCCACGAACGGAAATCACGTTCAAAGCGTGGGTGGTCAGGAGTTCTGACCGCCGCTTCAGCACCTGTTCCACGGTCAGATTCGCGCTCCCTTGAAACTTCAGCAGCGCGGCGTTGGGCGTCAGCGATTTCGACAGCAACTTCGATTGAAGCTGGAACTGCTGCAAAGCGCCTTTGCATTTACTCTCCACCTGGCGCAACCAATCTTCGTCCGCGGCGCTGTCTGACGAACCACCCACATAGGCGCTGACGAGTTGACTCACCTGTGGATAAACCCAGCCGACTGTCCCAAGAGATGGCGGTACCATGGGCAGGGGCGGTGGAGTGGGTTGGGTGGGGGTGATAGCCGTCTTGTCTGACGCTCCCGCTTGTTTCGGTGGTGAAATGCCCGCGTCAACGCCTGGCACTGGGCTCTCACCGGCCGAATCCTCACCAGGTTTGCGCCGTTGAACAATTTGGATCCGGTCGGATGGCTTGCGGTAGGCTTGCTCCTTCCAGATGTCTTCGCCCGCATTGGCTTTCCGAATGGCAATCGGATCCGCGTCCCTCGCGTAGCCCAGGACCAACTCGCGTAGCCGCCCCCGCGAGAACACCTCCTGCCATGACTGTTCGGCTTCCGCCACCGCCACGAAATCCGAGCATTCCGGGGCATCAGACGGTCCGGACACGAAGATATGCGAGTAGAGGCGCGGCGCCAATGCCATGAGGGAACCGCGCTGCGCGGCCGGGAACCAGCCCAGGTCGATGGCCTGGCGCATGGCGTGGCGCAGGGAAGGGAATGGGATGGAGGGGGAATTTCTTGGGTGGCGCGGCCCTGAAGCACCGGCATGTTCCCGATAGGGAAATTTCTTCGCTGGAGGAAGCCTCAGCGAGCACTAAGTTCCTGATCGGGAATATTATGCTTGTTTCGGTGCCGATATCACCATTATGTTCCCGGTCGGTAACTTATGCATCGTATGAAAATGACGCCCAGGCAGATCGGGGAACTGGTCAAGGCCACCCGGAAGAGCCTCGGGGTGACGCAACGCGATTTGGCAATGACATCCGGCACCGGGCTGCGCTTCATTATCGAGCTGGAAAAGGGAAAGCCGACCTGTCAGCTCGGCAAAGTCCTCACCGTGCTTAACACACTGGGGATCTCGATGAAGCTGACTCCGCCCGTGACGGACAAGAGCGAGGGTCAGACTTTGAAGGAAGGGGTTTAAGGTATGGCACGATCGCTGGATGTTTACCTGCACCGGCATCGGATCGGTCAGCTCATTCAAAACCAGCATGGGCAGGTGGTCTTTGATTACGCCGATAGCTGGCTAAAGAACTCACTGGCAATCCCGCTGTCACAGTCGCTGCCACTCACTCAAAGACATTTCACCAGCAAGGAGTGCCGGGGATTCTTCGCCGGTGTTTTGCCTGATGAAAGCAAGCGGGAGATCATTGCCCGGAATTTGGGGATTAGCGCGAGAAACGATTTTGCGATGCTGGAGCGGATCGGTGGTGAATGCGCCGGCGCCGTGACGTTCATTGCGGAGGGAGGGAGGCTTCCTGAGCTCGAGCATGCGAACCGGGCACTGAGCTCCGCGGAGCTGGCCGATCTGATCAAGAGATTGCCGAGGCGGCCGCTCCTTGCAGGAGAAGAAGGCATGCGGCTTTCTTTGGCGGGAGCACAAGACAAAATTGCTGTGCATGTATCGGGCGGACAGATTTCCCTCCCATTGAATGGGGCGCCGAGCACGCATATTCTCAAGCCGGCCATAGAGCGATTTGAAGGCGTGGTCTTCAATGAAGCCCTTTGCATGCGCCTGGCTCGAGCGGTCGGTCTAGACACGGCGGCAGTCGAAATCGGGAAGGTGGAGGGCATCGACTACCTGCTGGTGCAGCGGTATGATCGGGCTTTGAACCGGGAGTCGCCAGGTGGTGCGGAGTCCCTCGAGCGCGAACATCAGGAGGATTTTTGCCAGGCGCTGGGCATCGTGCCTGAGCATAAGTATCAAAATGAAGGCGGCCCATCCCTCAAGCAGTGTTTCGATCTGGTTCGTGCGGCGTCGTCCACTCCGGTGATCGATTTGCAGGAGTTGCTGGACGCGGTGATTTTCAATTGGCTGATTGGCAACAATGACGCGCACGGCAAAAACTTCTCGTTGGTTTACCGCGGGAAGATTGATTCAGGACTGCAGACTCATCTTGCGCCTCTGTATGATTTGATTTCCACGGTCTATTACCCAGAGCTTTCATCGAAGATGGCGATGAAGCTTGGAGGCGAATATCTCTCCGAGTTCATCACGCCGGTGCATTTCGAACGTCTGGCGGAAGAGGCTGGTCTGGCAAAGCCGCTGATGAAGCGAAGAGTGCTGGAACTGGCGGAAGCGGTTGTGTCGAAGCTACCACCGGTCACAACTGACCATCCGGTTACCATTGCCGTTGCGGCCGTGATTCGAAGCCGTTGCGAGCGGAGCGTAAGGAGTTTCAGGAAGTAAGCCGTGGGCGCGGTTCACGGTTTGGAAACATGAATATTGAGGTAATGCCAGCAAGGAAAAGCGTGAAGTCCCTGCCGACCGTGCCTTGAAGAATGCCGAGGCTCCGGAAGATCGTGAGCTGCGGAAATGCGGGCCGCTACGACCCCGAGCACTTCAACCTGGACGGCGTCAACGGCCGCCTGCAATCCCGAAGCGCAAGGAGGCCTCGGTGATCGCAACTCACTGATGCCGGCCATCTTTTACCCCCGGGTCTTTTACCGATGGCTTTTCGGCTGTCACTTCCTAATTTCCGTTTGTCATTTTCGGAGTTCTGGAGATGTCGAGGCGGGAGTTCTTGAAGCGGGAGGTTCCAGTCTCGGAACGCGACTGTGCCCCAAGGGTCAGTCGCAGCAAGCTCGCGCGCTCGGGGGCGCTCGGACTGTTCCGGACCCCCTTGACCGGGCGGACGTTGCTGCGGCTGGTCTGCGACACCGCCGCGGTCC